>NZ_CP150274.1:5484269-5826403 GCF_037977055.1 Paenibacillus sp. FSL K6-1096
GGATGGGCTGGAGTGGTTCGGTCCGGCGGACGGGGACCTGCTGACCGATGGCCTGCACCCCGGTCCCGAAGGCTATGAGCTGCTGGGCAGCCGCTTCAGCGGCAGACTGGCGGCAGCGCTTCAGGGCGGAATGCTGCATTAGTTGCGAAAAAGCGAATACAATGTGCCTGCACGAAGGTACCGGGCCGAATGTATGTGAAAAAGCGAATACAATGTGCCTGCACGAAGGTACCGGGCCGAATGTATGCGAAAAAGCGAATACAATGTGCCTGCACGAAGGTACCGGGCCGAATGTATGCGAAAAAGCGAATACAATGTGCTTGCGCGAAGGTGCCGGGCCGAATGTATGCGAAAAAGCGAATACAATGTGCTTGCGCGAAGGTGCAGGGCCGAATGTATGCGAAAAAGCGAATACAATGTGCCTGCGTGAAGATGTCGGGCCGAATGTATGTGAAAAAGCGAATACAATGTGCCTGCACGAAGGTATCGGGCCGAATGTATGTGAAAAACCGAATACAATGTGCCTACACGAAGGTAATCAGACCCAATGTATGCGAAAAAGCGAATACAATGTGCCTGCGCGAAGGTATCGGGCCGAATGTATGTGAAAAAGCGAATACAATGTGCCTGCACGAAGGTATCGGGCCCAAAGCTGAAAATAGAAGATTTCACCTGAACATTTTATAGATTAACCATGGAAGATGATGCATAATAGGGATGCAAAGGCACTGATTGCGCTTTCATCTATTAAACTACAGAGGGGATTCTGCACAATGAACGATCTGATTACAGGCACGCTGACTTCAAGTCCGGTGATGGTCCGGCATCCGCTTAACCCGATTCTGAAGCCTTCGGATGTACCCTATGGACCGGCCATGGTTTTCAACGCCGGGGTGACGAAATTCAAGGGCAGATATGTCATGGTGTTCCGCAACGATTACGGGGATGAGAGCAAGGGAATTGTGGCTCCCCATCATACGACCAATCTGGGGCTGGCCTTCAGCGATGACGGCGTAAGCTGGGAGGTACAGCCGGAGCCTTGCTGGTCCTGGCATGATGAAGAGGTGGTCAGAGTGTATGATCCGCGCCTGAGCGTGATCGGTGACCGCTGTTATATGTGCTTTGCTGTCGATACGCGTCACGGGCTGCGCGGCGGGATCGCTGTCACTGACGATTTCCGCTCGTTTGAGGTGCTTAGCCTGTCGCTGCCGGATAACCGTAACATGGTGTTGTTACCGGAGATGATCGGAGGCAAGTATGTAAGGCTGGAGCGTCCGCTTCCGGTGTACAGCCGGGGCGGCCGCGACCGCTTCGATATGTGGATGAGCGATTCCCCCGATCTGAAGTATTGGGGGAACCATAAGCTGCTGCTGGCTGTGGAGCAGGTGGCTTATGCCAATGACAAGGTGGGTCCCGGTGCGCCGCCGGTGAAGACGGATAAGGGCTGGCTGACCACCTTCCATGCGGTAGACCTTGACCCTGCCCGGGGCAAGAACGGCTGGGAAGATACCTGGAAGAAGCGTTATACCGCCGGAATTATGCTGCTGGACCTCGAAGATCCCAGCAAGATTATCGGCCGGGCGGAAGCTCCGCTGCTGGTGCCGGAGGCGGTGTATGAAACTTCAGGCGGCTTCCGCAACGATGTCATTTTCCCCGGCGGGATGATCCTGGAGGACTCGGGCGAGGTCAAGATCTATTACGGTGCAGCCGATACGGTGGAATGCCTGGCCACGGCTCATGTGGATGATCTGCTCCGGCTCTGTCTGGAGCCGAAGAGATAATTAGACCGGTTATATAGGCAGGGGGCCTTCCGTTATGCGGGGGGCTCCAGCCTTTTTTTGTTGAGAAAATTATAATGTATAGAAGAATGCTGCAAGAAGTGCAACAATACTGCCCCATAGAAGCGGTCCTATGCCGGAATCCTGCACAAACTGCAACAAATCCAGCGATAACTTGCTCTAACTATCGAAATTTGTGCAAAAAATGCAACATTGTACTTCGACCCCGTAACATTTATAGAAGAATCCTGCAAAAAGTGCAACAATGCTGCCTCAACCAAGCAGCAGGTGAGAGAAGTCGCCAGCATTCCTTACCCAGAGGATGATTTTATTATAAATAAGTGGAGAAATCCGCCAAAAAATAATCATGCCCTGTCTTGACGCCGGGCCGGAGCAGCCGTATGGTACAAGTGACAAGAACCGACAACCAAAGGGAGGTACAAGGTACATGCTTCAGAAGGAAAAGCTATGAATACATTCGCAGCCTATGGCCGGCAGCTCCGGCGGCAGATCGCCGACAGGTATTACCGGATATCCATCAAACAAAGGATTCTGTTCTCGTTCATCGTGCTGATCACGCTGTCCATCGGTGCAATGGGCACCTTCTCGTATTGGATTGCCGCACAGGAGATCGAGGATAATGCCTATGCCGGGAGCCGGGAGACCGTAAGCAAAACGGCCCAGCTGCTGGATTCCCGCCTGAATGATGTGGCGCTGTCCGTGCAGTCCCTGATGCTGAGCGATGCGTACCGCAAGATGATGCTCGATGTGTTCAGCCATGAGGTGTCGAATTACTATGTGCATCTGTCGGATCTGCAATATGTGCTCTCGCAGGCAACGTTCAATCAGCCGATCATTGAGAATGTGCTGATCGTTACCCCGATTGGCGATTTCTATTCCACCACGCAGATCCGGGCGCAGGACAACTCGTTCTATGGCTCGGAATTATATGATCTGAGCAAGGAGCAGCCCGGCGGCTACTGGGCCAAAGGACATTATGACCGGTTGTTCACAGGCAGCCAGCGGGTGGTCTCCTTCGTAGTCCGGGGGATTTATGAATACCCTTACACGCCGATCAGCAATGTATATATTGTGGTCAATATCAGGGAGAGCCGGGTCGATGAGCTGCTGAATACAGGCGGAGAACAAGCGGGGAGGAATTATTATCTGGTGAGCGGGGAAGGAGAGGCGGTGGTGGAGTCCCGCTGGCCGTTCCGGGGCAGGTTCCCCTGGAAGCCGGTGCTTGCCGAAGCAGGGAAAGCGGCCAATCCGCAGGATCACTACTACAGCTATGGCGGCAAGGAATATCTGGTGAATTATACAAAATCAGCGGTATCACCCGACTGGATCATCTCCGGCATGCAGTCGCGGGACCAGCTGCTGGGCAAGCTGCAGCGGGTGCAGCGCATCACCATCTATGTCATCGCTGTTTTCCTGCTGGCCACGTGGCTGATCTCCAATCAGCTGACCTCAGTGCTGCTGAAGCCCCTGTTCAAGCTGCGGCGGCTGATGCGCAGAGTCGAAGAGAACCAGCTCAGTGTGGTGTATGAGAGCCGTTATGAGGACGAGATTGCCCAGGTCGGCTTTCAGTTCAACCGGATGATGTCGGAGATTAAGACGCTGATCGCGGATGTGAAGACCAAGGAGGAGGGCAAGCGGCATGCGGAGATCCGTGCCCTTACGGCGCAGATGGAGCCGCACTTTCTGTACAATACGCTGAATACCATCTATTGCAAGTCGGTCATGGGCGAGAATGACGATGTGAACGAGATGATCCTGTCGTTGTCGCAGATGTTCCAAATCGGGCTCAGCGGCGGCAAGGATCTGATTACGCTTGCGGATGAGCTGTCCCATATGCGGCAGTATTTCGCCATTCAGCAGAAATGCTATGAAGGATTGTTTGAATACACGGTGACGGTAGAGGACGAGGCCCTGCTGTCTTGCCTGCTGCCGAAGATTGTTCTGCAGCCGGTGGTGGAGAACAGCATTCAGCATGGATTCAGCGACCGGACTATAGGAGGCAGGATAGATATCATGGTCAGCCGGGAGCAGGGGCTGCTGCATATTTGCATTACCGACAATGGACGGGGGCTTGATACTGCACGGGTTAAGGAGGGGATGGACAGGGCCCCGCAGTCGAAGAAAGGCTATGCCCTGTTCAACATCAGGCACCGGCTGGCGCTGTATTACGGAGACGAAGCCCGTATGGATGTAGACGGTGAGCCGGGTAAGGGATCACGGACGGATATGTGGATTCCCTCAGTGGAGGAGAGATGAAGGATGGACCAAAGGCTGGAGCCGGAAAGATTCAAATTATGTGTAATCGACGATATCAAAAGTGTGGTGGAGATGGTCTCGCGCAAGCCGCCGTGGCAGGAGCACGGTATTGAGGTCGCCGGTACGGCACTTGACGGTGAAGCGGGTCTGCAGATCATCCGCGGGACCCGGCCGGATATTGTGCTGACGGATATCCGGATGCCAAGAATGGACGGCCTGCAGATGACCCGGGCGATTCTGGAGGAGCTTCCGGACTGCAAGATTATAATCCTCAGCGCCTACTCGGAGTTCTCTTATGCCCAGGAAGCCATCCGGCTGGGGGCGCTCGATTTCGTGAAGAAGCCCTTTTCCCTGGAGGAGATTGTGAATGCAGTGCTGAAGGCCAGGGAGCTGTGCCGGGAGGAGCGTCAGGAGAGCGCCAGACTTGCTGTGATGGAGGCGAGAATCAGGGAAAGTATGCCTATCCTCCGCCAGGAATATCTCACCTTCCTGCTGCACCACCAGACGACAGAGGCGGATGCCCGTTCCCGCTGGGCCTATCTCGATATCCCGCTGGATCAGCATGATTTCTTCGTGTTTGTCGCCGAGATCGATCATTTCGCGGAGAAGCTGGGCGGCCAGCCTGTGCAGGAGGTCGAACTATTAAGGTTCAGTCTGCACAATATTCTCGAAGAGACGATTTCCGCCCGGACCCGTGGCGTTATTATCCGGGAGGCGACAGACCGGTATGTCTGCATCATGAACGGCTCGGACCCGGAGACTGCCGCGCTGATAACGGAGGCCTGCTGCACGAATGTAAGCCGCTTCTCGCGTCATACCCTTTCAATTGGCGTGGGACTGGGCACGGCGGCGATTCAGGGGCTGGGCACGGCGTATAGGCAGGCGCTTAGCGCGCTGGGGTATCATTTCTATACCGGGGGGGGCGGGGTATATCATTACAGCAATATCGAGAATAAACCTCTCTCGCTCCACAGCTATTCCGCCGCCGCCGAGCAGGAGCTGCTGTTCGCGCTGCGTTCCGGCAATGCCGCCAAAAGCCTGCAGGTGCTGGATCAGCTGTTCGCGGAGCTGCTGGACAGCGGGCTGTGGCCTGAGCCGCGTTATGTGGAAAGTGTCGGCTATGAGCTGAGCTCCAGGATCTGCCGGGTCCTGCTGGAGCAGTTCCCTTACGGGCAGGTGGAGCCGCTGGAGCTCCGAATTGCCGCCATGAAGAACCAGATGCATCCTTCCCTTCAAGATATCCGCGACCTGCTGTCCTGGCTGTGCCGGGAGGCCTGTGCGCTGGTTACGGAGGCCCGTTCTCTAGAGTCCACACGGATTATCCGCCAAGCCGTCGAATACATCCATAGTCATCTGGACACGGGGCTGTCGCTGGAGCAGATGGCGAAGCAGATTAACCTTAGCCAAGGGTATTTCTCCAATCTGTTCAAGAAGGTGCAGGGGATTTCGTTTCAGCAGTATGTGATGCATGAGAAGATGGAGAAGGCGAAGGCGATGCTGATCGGCGGCCGGCAGGTTCAGGAGATTGCCCAGGATCTCGGGTATGAGCACAGGCGCTATTTCAGCGAGGTGTTCAAGAAATATACCGGCATGACCCCGTCCGAGTTCAAATTGGATTATATTGGAAAATAATAGAAATCAGCAGGGGAGGGATTTCCGCAGGGCGGAGATTCCTCCTTTGTCTGTATAGAACTCCATCAGAAATCTGCCCTTAATGTGGGCTTACCCGCCTTATCTGAATCCGCCTATAGAACTATAATCAGGTTGTAAGCGAATACAGCAGGGTATATAAGGGGGCACTACCAATGATGAAGCGTACGCTAATGACATCTCTGAGCCTGGTCCTGGCACTCGGCTTGGCAGCCTGCGGCAATGGTAACAGCGGGGGCGGCAATGCAGCTGAAGGCAAGGGAGAAGGGGCGAAGGCCGGTTCGGGGGAAAAAACTAAAATCAGCTATTGGACAGGCGACCGCCACGATGCGGATTTTATAAAGGAGAAAGTAGCCGAGTTCAACGCATCCAATCCTGACGGGATTGAAGTGGAGCTGGTCGTCAAGGGCGATGACTTTGATACCGCACTCGATCTGTCCTTTCAGACCTCGGACGCGCCGGATGTGATCCGGGCGAAGGAGAATACGATCCAGACCTTCTACAAAAAAGGCTTTCTCGCTCCGATTGACGAGTTCCTGAGCGATGAGATGAAGACGAAATTCCCGGCCATGCCGGATCTGAATGAGTTCGACGGCAAGCGTTACAGTCTGCCGAACTATGGAACGACCATGCGTCTGGTGTACAACAAGGATCTGTTCGCCAAAGCGGGCATTGAGCATCCGCCGACTACCCTGCAGGAGCTGGTGGATACCGCCAAGAAACTGACCGAAGCCGGCAAAGCGGACGGCGCTTACGGCTTCGCCCTGAACTTCAAGAACCCCGGCAGTGCGTTCGCACGTTCGGCGCGGGTGGTTGCGGAGATGAGCGGCTATGGCGGCTTCGGGTATGATTTCAAGACGGCCCGCTATGACTTCAGCGGCTTCGAGCCGATCATCAATGCCTTTAAGCAGATCAGGGACGACGGCAGCATGCTGCCGGGCGTAGAATCGCTGGATATTGATCCGCTGCGGGCGCAGTTTGCGGAAGGCAAGATCGGAATGTACATGTCCTACTCCTCGGAGCCGGGCGTCTACAAGAATCAGTTCCCGGCCAAGATTGACTGGGCGGCCGCTCCGGTTCCTACCATCGACGGCAATGTGAAGGGGGCTTCCGGCTTCCTCGGGGGCCAATGGCTGGCGCTGAGCTCGAAATCAGAGCATAAAGAAGCCGCCTGGAAGTTCATGGAGTTCATGTACGGCGATCAGGTGCTGACGGATTATCAGGAAAAAGGCTTCGGCATCTCCATGGTTCCGGCCATCAGCGCAGCAGCCAAGACTCCGGATGTGAACGGCATTGAAGGCTTCCTGCCGAACAAGTATGACGGAGTGTGGCCGGTCTATCCGTCCGTAGCACCGGAAGGAATGAAATCGGATGACGCCTTCTTCAAATATATGCTGAACGGCGGCGACCTGAAGGCGGTTATCGCTGATCTGAACAAACGTTATAACGCTGCGCTGGACAGTGCGATTGCGAATGACGGCATAAAGGCTGAGCCGGATGCCGGCTTTGATCCCGCCGCTCTGGGCGGCAAGTTCGCCAAATAGACAGAAGGTCAGGAATAGAGATACAGGCCGGGATAACGGGGGATGAGGGAGCAGCTCCCTCATCCCTCTGCTCTGGCCGTAAAGGAAAGGAGCCGGAAGAAACCAGATGAACAAAACGAAACATGCCTTATTTTCATACAGCTTTATCTTTCCAAGTGCCTTGCTCACGTTGGTCCTCGGAATTTACCCGATTGCCTGGGCGTTCCGCTATATGTTCTATGATTACAAAGGGTTCGGAACGGCCCGGTTTACCGGTCTGGCCAATTTCAGCCGCATTCTGAAGGACACCCAGTTCTGGGATTCGGTGGTGAATACGTTTGTCTATGCCGGCGGCAAGCTGCTGATCACCATTCCGCTGGCCCTGCTGCTGGCCGCCATATTGAACCGGGGGCTGCGGGGCAGACAGCTGCTGCGGGGGATTTTCTTCATGCCTACCGTCATCAGTACCGCTGTAATGGCCGTAGTCTTTTTCACCATTTTCAACTCGTATAACGGAATTCTCAACCAGTTCCTGATCCGCTCGGGCCTCTCCGATTCAGGTGTGGACTGGCTGGGGCCGAAGTATGCCATGCTCACCGTCATCCTGGTTGCGGCCTGGGGGGCGGTCGGCAATTATATGCTGCTCTTCCTCGCCGGTCTGCAGAATATTCCTGAGGATGTGTATGAGGCCTCTTCCCTGGACGGGGCAGGCAAAATCCAGCAGTTCCGCTATGTCACCCTGCCGATGCTCGGGCCTGTCATGCAGATGGTTATTATGCTGGCGATCATCACAGCCCTGAAGGGCTACGAGAGCATCATGGTACTGACTGAAGGCGGTCCTGTAGGCAAGACGGAGGTCATGTTCCTGTATTTGTACAAATTATTTTTCCCTGTCGGCGGGGGCAGCGCGGCGGTTCAGGTGCAGGAGTTCGGTTACGGCAGTGCGGTCGCCTTTGTGTCTGCGGTCATTGTAGGGATGATATCACTCATTTATTTCTACGCATCCAGACGCATGAATCAGACCGATTGAGGAGAGAGGCTATTATGAGACTAAGAACCATACTGGGCAAAATCATCCTGTGGATTTTTTTGCTGGCTGTTGCTTTTATTACCGTGATTCCGGTCGTGATCACCATCCTGGGTTCCTTCAAGACCAATGCTGAGCTGACTGCGGGAGCAACCTTCCTGCCGGAGAGCTGGCACTTCTCGAACTATGCCGAAGCCTGGTCGCAGGCCAATTTCTCCAGGTATACCCTGAACAGCCTGATTGTCTCCCTGGCGACAGTGGCCGGCACGCTGCTGGTTTCATCCATGGCGGCTTATGTGGTGGACCGGATGGATTTTGCCGGCAAAAAATTGTATATCGGACTGCAGTCCTTCACCATGTTCGTGGCTGTAGGGGCGGTCGTGCTGCGTCCGCAGTTCGATCTGATGGTTAAGCTTCATCTGCACAACAGCCTGTGGGGCGTGATATTGATTCTGATCTCTGCCCATGCTTCGATCTTCTTCATTCTGTTCAGCTTCATGAAGGGGATTCCCCGCGAGCTGGACGAGGCGGCGCTAATCGACGGCTGCTCCCCGGGCCGGACCTTCTGGCGGATTATTCTGCCGCTGCTCGGACCCGGACTTGGCGTAGGTGCCCTGTTCACCTTCCGCGGCGCGTGGAATGAATATCTGCTGCCGCTTGTGTTCACGATGACAAAACCGGAGCTGCAGACACTGACCGTCGGGCTGGCGAACCTGAAATACGGGATTTCGGCCGCCTCCCAGACTCACTACATGATGGCAGGCGCCTGCTTATCCATTCTGCCGATTCTCGTCGCCTATCTGTTTGCCAACAAATCCTTCATGCAGATGACGGCCGGTTCCCTGAAGGGGTAGCTGTCCTGCCTTGTGCAGACTATATACAACATGAAACACGCAACATTCAACATTTTAGGAGGTACACCCCATGACACTACATATTCCGGCGGTTCTGCAATCCGCCCCGTGCATCCGGCGGTATCCGGGCAACCCGGTGCTGGATGCTGCGAAGGTTCCTTATCCCACTGCACTGGTATTCAATGCCGGTGTAACGAAATTTAACGGCAAATATGTGATGATCTTCCGCAATGATTACGGCTCACTAACCGATCAGACGCTTGAGCCACACCACACTACGGATCTCGGCATTGCCTACAGCGATGACGGGCTGAGCTGGACCGCCGGCCCGAAGCCGGTGTTCAAAATGTACGATGAGGAAATTATCCGCGCCTATGACCCGCGCCTGACCGTGCTCGGCGGCCGCTGTTATATGTGTTTTGCCGTGGATACGCGCCATGGCATCCGCGGCGGGATTGCCGTCACCGATGATCTGGAGCACTTCGAGGTACTCAGCCTGTCCACACCGGACCTGCGCAATATGGTGCTGTTTCCCGAGCTGATCGGCGGAAAGTATGTCCGGCTGGAGCGCCCCTTCACGGTGTACAGCCGCGGCGGCCGGGACCGCTTCGACGCCTGGATCTCCGAGTCGCCGGACCTCAAGCATTGGGGCAACTCCAGCCTGCTGCTTGCCGTCGAGCAGGTGCCGTTTGCCAATGACAAGGTCGGTCCGGCCGCGCCTCCCGTCCGGACGGACAAGGGCTGGCTGACCACCTTCCATGCAGTGGATGTGGATCCGTCCAGAGGCAAGCACGGCTGGGAGGACACCTGGAAGAAGCGTTATACCGCCGGAATTATGCTGCTGGATCTCGAAGATCCCCGCAAGGTGATCGGCATGAGCAGCCAGCCGCTGCTGGCGCCGGAGGCGGATTATGAGATTAGCGGGGGCTTCCGCAATCATGTGATTTTTCCCGGCGGGATGATTCTGGAGGATGACGGTGAGGTCAAGATCTATTACGGTGCAGCTGATACGGTGGAATGTCTGGCGACTGCGCATGTGGATGATTTGCTCCGGCTCTGTCTGGAGCCGGGGAGTAAATAAGGATGGAAGCTGGTTGAGGGCGGGGATGTGGAGCGATAGTGGTGGGATGGTGCGTTAAGTGCAACAATGTTAGCTTAAAGGGAACGCCCGTGTGGATATTGTGCATAAAGTGCAACAATACTAGCACGATAGCAGCGACCGTGGGCAGAATGTGCATAAAGTGCAACAATGCAGCTCAATAGAAGCAGCCAGCGCAGAAATCCTGCACAAATTGCAACAATACAGCTCCAACTAGCACCGGTTCGCCGAAATTCCTGCAAAAGTTGCAACAATAGCTCCACAGCCAGTAACCAATGTAAAGAAATCCTGCAAAATGTGCAACATTGCCGGAACCCAGCCAAACCCGCTAACTGAAAGCGGGAATTGGGGCGGGAATGAGGTGTAAAAGTACACTTGAATTGGCCGAAAGTTGGCATTCGGCGGGAATGAGGTGCAGAAGTGCACCTGAATAAGCCAAAAGTTGGCGTTGGGCGGGAATGAGATGCAGAAGTGCACCTTATCCCGGCCTAAAGCGGGCGCAGGGCGGGAATGCCGGTACGCTCCGTCAACTCGTCAACTGGTGCAGCACCAGCGCACATGCGCCTGTTGCGACTGCGCGCTCGCCCAGGCTGCTCCGGGTGAAGCGGACGTTATACTGTCCGCGGTAATAAGTCCGCTCCAGGGCGATCCGGGTAGCGGTCTCGTAGAAATCTGCGGCCAGGAACAGCGGGCCGCCCAGAATGACCTCCTCCGGGTGGAGGATGTTGATCAGATTCGCCAGCCCGATGCCGCAGGCCACCGCCATCTCATCGAATAACCGGACCATCACCGGATCGCGCCCCTCGAGCGCTTCCAGCAGATGGGCGAATTCCAAAGCCTCCGCTTGCTCTGCCAGAGCACGGAGGCTTGTGCTGCTGCCCAGCCGCCAGGCTTCGCGGGCCTGCCCCTCCAGCGTCTGCACCGACACGTAGCTCTCCCAGGCCCCGGCGTTGCCGCCGGGAATCTGCGGCGGCACTCCCGGGCGGTCAATGATCATCTGCCCGACCGCCCCTTCAGTATCGGTCATGCCATAGAGCAGCCGCCCGTCGTTCATGATCGCTGAGCGCAAGCCGATTCCGGCATGGAGATAGAGCAGATGATGCTGCATCCGGCTGCGGCTGGCCCAGTATTCGCCGAGGAGTGCCGTGTTGGCCCCGTTATCCAGGTACACCGGCAGCTGAAGCTGCTGCTCAAGCTGCTCCTTAATGCGTACCTGCGACCAGCCCGGCGCAGGGAACCGCGCCGGATTCAGAATGACTCCGGCGGTACGGTCTAGCGGACCAACAGCGCCGATGCCTAGTCCGGCTACCCGGCTGAAGCTGAGCGAGGCGGCTTCAAGCAGCCGCAGAGCCTGCTCCTCAAGAGAAGCCATCAGATACTCCGGGGTAAGTCCGGCATCCATGCTCCAGGTATATTCGCCAAGCAATTGCAGATGGAAGTCTGTCAGCACCAGCTTGGTACGGGTGCGGGAGATCTCCAGGCCCAGCAGATAGGCGTAGTCGGGATTCGTCTTATATAAAATGGGCCTGCGGCCCCCCGTGGAATCGCCGAAGCCAGCCTCCAGCAGCAGCCCCGGAGCCAGCAGCTCCTCCAGGATGCGGGTCAGAGTGCTGATCGTCAGACCGCTCTCCTCCAGAAGCGTCTGCTTGGAGACGGTGCCGTGTCTGCTCACGGTTGTATAGATGTCCCTGGCTTTGGGACTCGCGATGATTGGCTGAAGCTGCACAGACAGTCCTCTCCTTATCTATGTACTCAATCTGCTTTTACAATGACATAAATAGAAGAGGGCTGCAACTGGCGACAGAAGAGCATGAGCTTACAGGACTTACTGCGCCTACAGGGCATTATTCGTCTATAGCGGCAAATCACGCCGTCTGAAGAGCAGAATGCCCAGAAGGAAGCAAGCCAGTCCGGTCAGCAGCAGGATGAAGGAGACTTCTGTCCATGCTGCCGTTCCCTGGACAATCTCGCCGGGACGGTAGAAGCTGAAGAGGGTGAAGAAGCGCAGCGCCTGAAGCTTATCACTGATTTTGCCAAGGATATCAAGCGTGAACATCCCGAAAGTAATGGTCCCGGAGATTCCCAGCGCCTTCTTCTCGTCATTGCAGGCACAGGAGACCAGGAAGCAGAGACCACCAATGGCGAAGAAGAGCAGGAACGCGACAAGGTTGAGCTGGTTGAAGCGGGCCATTCCGAACTCATAGCCGCTGCCGAGGAACCAGGCTTTGCCTGCGAAGCCGGATAGTGTAGTCACAGCCATGATGATGAACAAGGAGGTAATCAGCACCATCGCCTGGGTGAAGGACACCTTGCTGCGTGTTGTCGGTGTTGCCAGCAGGTAAGCCATGGAGCCTCGGTCTACAAGTTTGGCTACGAGTTGGGTAGACATCTGCACACATACTATAGCCAGAATCAGGACAAGAATCAGCCCGTAGTATTCGCCCGAGATGAACCCCTCCGCACTGGAAAAGCCGTTATTCAGCCTGAACGCATTGCCTACGCCTTCGGGCATCGCCTGTACCAGATCGTTCAGCGCCTTCGTGTTGTCTGCCAGTCCGGGATAGAGCCAGATCATGAACAGAATGTAAAAAGCCGATCCCCCCGCGTAATTCATAATCCCCCGCAGGTTGACGCGCATCATTTCTTTATATAAGGCCAGATTCATTGCAGCTTCGCCTCCCGGTCATAATAGTTCATGAAGATATCCTCAAGATTCTGGGTAGAGATATCCATGCTGCGGACCGGATATTTCGCAAGCTCAGCATTGAGCTGATTGTAATTGCCCTGAACGGCAATTCTCACCCGGCTCCCTGTTATAGAATCTATGACCAGGCCGGAGTCGGCGAACCGCTGCGCATCTTCCGGTGTCTCGAATAGTACCTCAAACAGCTTACGCTGCATGGATTGCAGCTCATGTATGTTCTTCACGGCCACGATGCGGCCGTCCCTGATAATCGCTGCACGGTCGCAGGTCCGTTCAATCTCCTGAAAGCTATGCGAGGACATGAGGAAGGTGGTTCCGGCGGATTTCTCCTCCAGTACCAGTTCGATGAAGACCTTCTGCATCAGCGGGTCCAGACCGGAGGTGGGCTCATCAAGTATGATCACTTCGGGGCTGTGCATGAAGGCTGCGACAATGCCGACCTTCTGTTTCATGCCCTTGGACATTTTGCGGATCGGGGTGGCTGCATCGAACTGCAGGCGCCGGATCAGCTGTTCTCGCTTGGCAGTGTCCTTCACTCCCTGCATGGAGGCCATGAACTGCAGGAAGCCTGAGCCGGTCATGCCGTCGATAAAGCTGATCTCGCCCGGCAGATATCCGATGTGGCGTTGCACGTTCCCCTGACCCTTCCAGGTATCCAGACCGCCTATGGTTACTGAGCCGTGGTCCGGGCGCATGAAGCCCATAATATGCCGGATGGTTGTTGTTTTGCCGGCGCCATTGGGACCGAGGAAGCCGAATACTTCACCTTTATGCACAGTGAATGAGACATCGCGAATCCCCTTGCCGTTTGAAAATTGTTTCGTTAAGCCTTCTACTTGCAGCATGATGCCACCTCCGGCAGATAATAATGAAATATTATAGTATCCATATTTCATATGTTATAATAGTCCCGGGTTATGCCCAAGTCAATATAATTATGAAATATTATCACTAATATATTTCATTATTTTTTCTGGGGAGGAAGATATGAACGGCTTTGAGAAACGAAAGGCTCTGATCAGGAGCAAAATCATGAAAACAACCTTCTCCATGCTGGGCACCTGGGAGCCTAAGCGGCTGAAGATTGCGGATATTGCCCGGGAAGCCGGAGTGTCTCAGGTGACGATTTATAATTATTTCGGCAGTAAAGAGGCGCTGATCAGCGAGTCTTTCAAGGATTTTATCCAGCAGGGCATTCATGAGTTCCGGGAGGAAATGAGACAGCAGAAATCTCTGAAGGAACTGATTGCCTATTGTATCCATAAGGAGAAAGAGACCTATTCGCACCTGCCGCCGGCGGTGATCAAGGAGATTGTGGTCGATAATCAGGAGATGTATCAGTATATTCAGCAGCAGTACGAAGCTCATATTAGGCCGTTAATGGTGCAGATGGTGGAAGAAGGACAAGCACGCGGGGAGATTACCGGTAAAGTATCGGTGCGGGCGGTGCTGCTGGCTATTCAGATCTATATGAAAAGCACGGGAGAGATGCTGGACAGTCAGGCAGCGCATGAGGACAGTGAGGCGTTCGTGGAGGAGCTGATCCATATCTTCTTCTATGGCTTATGCGGCCGGGAGCCGCAATAGATACGGCGCCGGCAGCCGCCTGTTAAGACAGCTGCTTGCATAGCAGAACCGCAGGCTAGAGCATAGCCTTGAAGGAATGGCGGATCACATCGCCGCGGCTGATGATGCCGACCAGCACGTGGTTGCGTTCGACGGGGACTTTTTTGATCTGTTTTTTGCCGAGGATGGTGGCGATCCGTTCAATGTCTTCTTCCGCGTGCACCGTGATGACTTTCTTCTTCGCAATGGCCATGACGTTCAGGTTCAGCAGCTTCCGCGCCCGCTCCTCAAACAGATCATTGTCTCCAACGAACACATTAATCTGAAAAAAAGAATCCACAATCAGATCCTCATGCCTGCCAATATAGCGCATAATATCCCCGTCGCTGAGGTAGGCAACAATCTCGTTCCGGTCATTCACGACAGGCATTCCGCTGATCCGGTGAGCGATACACTTCTCGATAAAAGTCCGCACAGTGTCTTCCTGCTTGACCTTGTAGACCTGGCGGATCATAAATTCATGGGCCTTCATGGACGTTCCCCCTGGCATAAATCTCTTGCACAAAAATAAGTTGTATCATGAAAGTATATACTTGTATTATACAAGTGGAAAGAGTAAAGTCAATGAATAAAAGAGAAGAGGGGCAACCGGCATGGACAAACATTCAATCGAGACAATAGAGCTGGAAATGGCGGTTCTGTTTCGCCGTCTCACTTCGATTACCACGTTCAAAAAAATCGGCAATCTGGACCGTGCGGCCTACCTGCTGCTGCATCACATTGCATATCGTGAGGGAACTGCCGGGATTAAGGCAATCTCCGATGAGTTTCAGCTGGATATTTCTACGGTCAGCCGGCAGGCTGCCTCACTGGAGAGTAAGGGATTCATCACCCGGGTACCGGACCCTGTTGACGGGCGGGCTTATTCGCTGCAGATTACGGAGACGGGCCAAGCGAGTCTTGAGGAGAACCAGCAGGTCCGGCAGGAGATGATCTCTCAATTGCTCAGCGGCTGGTCGGAGGAAGAGGGGCATCTGTTCGGCGAGCTGCTGCGGAAGTTCAATGCAGCTTTTCTGGAAGAGGGCTGATAGGGTAGCCTAATGTATCAGAAAGTGCTTACGTAACTGAGGGGCCGGGAGGGGAAAAGAACCGGGCCAGGAGAGTTGTGAAGGTTACCCGGCCCGGAAGTGTTCTATTGTATTTTGTACAGTCAGATGAGCCGGAAAGGCTCCATTTCAGCCCGCGATTGAACTTCGTACATTAGATTTTTGTGATACAGCCTGAACCGGACGAATTTGCAGAATTCTATTGCAGCAAATACAGCAGAATGTGTTTTTAGAGGCTTTTACACAGATTCTGCTGTATAAAATACAACCACCTGCTTCATTCCCGCTCCAGGCTCGAACAAGCATCAGGCAAATCCCGGATTCCCCGTCATCCCCACCCACAGCGGGGACTGCTCCAGAGCGGCGGCGAGCTGCAGCAGCAGGTCCTCGCGCCCCTTGGCGGCCATGACCTGGACCCCGATCGGCATGCCCTCCGGCGTAAGATGCAGCGGAACGCTCATGGCCGGCTGGCCGGTCAGGTTGGCAAGCTGGGTGAACGGTGTGTACGTCAGGCTTGGCTCGAACATCTCGTAGATCATCCGCCGCTGCGCATCCTTCGGAAGTCCGCTCACCTGCATCAGCTCGCTAATTTCCTCCGCGTTCTGGGTCAGCTCCCCGACCTTCGGCGCGGAGTCGGCATTGGCCGGGGTAATGTACAGATCGAAGCGGTCCATCAGCGCGGCCATCTGGGCAGCAGCTACGTCCCATTCGTGCAGACTGTGCACGAATTCTGCCGCCGACACCTGCTTCCCGGCCTCGGCCAGCACCCAGGTGACAATATCCACTTCCTCTGCCCGTATCGTCCGGCCCATCGCGCTCTCCAGCGAGAGGAACATCGCGGACACCTCTCCGGCATTCATCGTATAGTAGTTATCCATCAGCCGCACCCCGTTGACCGGGCTTAGCTTCTCCTCTACCTCACAGCCTTCGGCCTCCAGCCACTTGACCGTCTTCAGCACGGCCTTCACCGCCTCGGCGGATACCGGTGTTCCCACCGGCGAAGCGGTGGTGAAGGCAATCCGCAGCTTCCGCCGGGCCGGCTTCCGCAGATCATCCAGGTAGACCCCCGGATACAGCGGGGTCTGAAAAGCCGCTTCCGGCTGCACCACCTGCAGCAGATCCAGCATTGCCGCGCTGTCCCGCACCGTCCGTGTCAGCGCGAAATCGATGGACGCCCCCTGCCACTGGCGTCCCACCCCCGGGCCGACCGGCGTGCGCCCGCGCGTCGGCTTCAGCCCGAACAGGCCGGTGAACGAGGCCGGTATGCGGATGGAGCCGCCGCCGTCACTGGCTCCGGCGGCGGGAACGATCCCGGCGGCCACTGCGGCCGCCGCCCCCCCGCTGGAGCCGCCGGGCGAATAAGCGGGATTCCACGGGTTGCGCGCCGGGCCGTGAAGCAGGGGCTCGGTGATATTTTTGAGGCCGAATTCAGGCGTGTTCGTGTGACCGAGCGGAATGAAGCCGCCGCGCCGGATGCGGGCTACATAATTGGAGTCCCGCTTGGCCATATTGTCCTTCATCAGCAGCGCGCCGGAGGTCAGCGGTTCGCCGCCGAGCGCCTGCGAGATATCCTTCAGCAGAAAGGGGACGCCGGCGAACGGGCGGGACGTATCCCCGGGATCAAGGGGCATCTCCGCAGCCTCCTTCAGCGCGGCCTCCCGGCGGGTGCGCACCACCGCATTCAGCAGCGGATTCACTTCATCCAGCCGGGCGAAGGCGGCTTCGACAAGCTCCCGGGGAGACACCTCCCGCGCCTTCACCAGGGCGGCCAGCCCCAGGGCATCATAACCCGAATAAGCAGAGAACGGCATAGAAATAACCTCTTTCCGGCAGGAACAGGCAGGCGAATTAGCGGTTAAGCTATTGCTGCAGTCTCGCGTATAATAATTAGTTAGTTGTGTTTACAGGATGGCAGAGGCTTTTCAAGTACGGTCTTCCGTCAAATATTGTTTGACCGGAGGAGGCGTGTAACCGGCCAGCTGGCGCAGAATGCCCTCCGGCGTGACATCGTTCAGCATGATGGAGTGATGCTTCTCCTGCAAGAATTTTTCCCGGACCATGTTATCAAAAAGCGCAATCAGCGGATCATAATAATGATTCACATTAAGCAGTCCGCAGGGCTTCTGATGCAGGCCGAGCTGCGCCCAGGTGAAGATCTCGAAATACTCCTCCATCGTGCCCGGCCCGCCCGGCAGGGCGATGAACCCGTCTGCCAGCTCAGACATCTTAAGCTTCCGTTCGTGCATAGAGTCAACCATAATCAGCTCCGTCAGTCGGGTATGCTCGATCTCCCGCTGCTTCAGGAAATGCGGCAGCACCCCGATCACCCGCCCTCCGGCCTGCATCACACTATCTGCCACCGCGCCCATCAGGCCGACCGTAGCCCCGCCGTAGATCAGCGTAAGATTGCGGGCAGCCAGTTTCTTGCCGAGCTGAATGGCGCATTCCTTGTACACGGGCGAAGCCCCTTCACTGGAGCCGCAGAATACAGCTATACTTTTCATAAAGATGCTGACACTCCTTTGCCAAAGTTTATGTAACTATATCCAAGATACCACACGAGGCCGTGAGGTTGAAACTTTCACTGCAACAGCTACAGAAGGAGATGATCAATATGCCGCTTAATCCATACGGAGTGTTGAAAGGAACCATCATCAAAGGTACACCTGCACCCCCCTCGGGGAACCGTACCGCGCATTATCAGGCAGTGGTCCGGGCTGCCGGTACATACTACACATTAGCGATCAACGTTCTGTCCAGAGAAAAGCCTTCGGAACTGCTATATCTGGTTGGTGATCAGTTCAGAGCGGAGCAGCTTACCCATCTGCAGAGTCTGGAGAACGGAGTCACTATCATTGACGAATCCAACCGGGAGGATATTGCCTTGGACTACATCCGCGGAGGATTGTTTGACCCTGCCAAGATGGTTGCCCTTCCCTACCACGCAGACGGTCCGGATAATGATCTGAATGAGAAGGTCGATACCTACCTTGGACGCGCCATCCGAGATAAGACAGCCACTATCTACGCATTCGGCGAAATGTTTCCGGGCGGTGTACACGACATTCATATGAATCAAGGTAACGTTGAAAAATACAGAGCAGACGACGGCATCTGGCAGGATGGCGGAATCGTGATTCATTTCGGGCGGGAGAACAAATGGCAGGGCCTGTTCCTCGCCTTCCAGTCACAATCCTGGTGTACCGACAACCGAGGGCATAAGTTACGTCCGGTCAGTGAATGCAATCACCTGACTCCGAACCTTGGCGAGACGCATTGACAACCATTTCTGAAGCGGCTATACTTTCTGTAATCTTATAGTTGGTATACGTTGAACGAGCCAGTAGCAGCCTTGTCCCTGTTCCCAGAGAGCCGGGGGTCGATGGAACCCGGTACACACAAGCGGACTGCGAATTACGCCTCGGGAGTATCTTGGGTAATGCCAAGCGGAGCTAAGCGAACGATAACTCGCCTGAGAGTGGTACGGACCTGCGTGCATATGGTCTGTGCAATTTGGGTGGTAACACGGTTAATACTAATCGTCCCTGTGTCTGAATAGACAAGGGGCGATTTTTTTGTTGCTGTGTAGCTGTGTTATCGGCTTGGCGCGTGCTCGGGCTTCTGTGGCTGATTGCGGTATAGCTGTTGTTTTTTTGACGGATACCAAGGGATATAGAACTAACACCAAAGGGGCTGTACATGTTGAACATTATCGATGAGCTATTGTGGCGCGAGGCCATCAACCAGCAGACGGATGCAGACGGGCTGCGTGAATTGACAGAGAGTAAATCGGTATCGCTGTATTGCGGCGTAGACCCTACGGGCAACAGTATGCATATCGGCCACCTGATTCCGTTCATGGTGCTGCGGCGCTTCCAGCTGGCCGGCCACCGTCCGGTCATTCTGATCGGGGGAGCGACGGGAACAATCGGCGATCCGAGCGGACGCCAGAGCGAGCGCTCTTTGCAGACGTTGGAGCAGGTGCAGGAGAATGTGGACGCGCTGACGGCGCAGATGAAGAAGCTGTTCCTCACTGACAACGACAACCAGGTCCGGCTGGTCAACAACTACGACTGGACGAAGGATATGAATGTCATTGAATTCCTGCGCGATTTCGGCAAAAACTTCAGCATCAACACGATGCTGGCCAAGGATGTAGTCGCCAGCCGTCTGGACAGCGGGATCTCGTTCACCGAGTTCTCGTACCAGATTCTGCAGTCCATTGACTACCTGCATCTGTACCAGCATGAGGATGTGCAGCTCCAGGTTGGCGGTTCGGACCAATGGGGCAACATCACCAGCGGCCTGGATCTGATCCGCAAGAAGGAAGGCAATGAGGCCAAAGCCTTCGGCCTGACCATCCCGCTGATGCTGAAGGCGGACGGCACGAAGTTCGGCAAAACCGCCGGCGGCGCCATCTGGCTCGATCCGAAGCAGACCACGCCTTACGAGTTCTACCAGTTCTGGGCGAACACCGATGACCGCGATGTGGTCAAATACCTGAAGTACTTCACCTTCCTGAGCAAAGAGGAGATAGAAGCGCTGGAGGAGAAGGTAGCGACCGAGCCGCATAAACGTGAGGCGCAAAAAGCACTGGCCGAGGAAATGACCCGCTTCGTGCACGGCGAAGAGCTGCTGGAGCAGGCCAAGCGCATCAGCGCGGCGCTGTTCAGCGGCGATATCCGTTCCCTGACTGCGGATGAGATCGAGGAAGGCTTTAAGGAAATGCCGACCTTCACAGCAGGCAAAGAGACGAAGAACATTGTAGACTGGCTGGTGGAACTCGGCATTGAGCCGTCCAAACGCCAGGCGCGTGAGGATATCACCAAAGGCGCAATCTCGATCAACGGCGAGCGCGTAAATGAGCTGGAGACAGAGATTACAGCCGGGGACGCCATCGGCGGCAAGTTCATCATCGTCCGCAAGGGCAAGAAGAACTACAGCCTGGTGAAGCTGGTTTAGGCGCAAGCTGACGGGGAAATTCCCGGAAGGGTTCGTACAATTCGCCGGATGTCGAGCCAGAACTAGAGTGGTATTAGACTGGAACGAGGCTGAGGGTGAACTGGAACGAGGTTGATGGTGGCTAGAGTGAAATGGATGAGTTAGAGTGAGCAGATGAGTGAGATTTGGCTAGTTGAGCTAGGGTGAGAATGGTGTTAACTAACTAATGTGATTGGGCTATCCCGCTGTCAGCAGTGACGGGGATAGCCTTTTTTGGTGGTCGCGGGATGTAGGCTGCCGGGTGGTAGGGCGGCTCCCTATCAGTCGGGCGAGCCAAGCTTCAAGCCAGATAGAATATAACGCCTTTGCCGGAAGCAGCAGCCGTGCTGTAGAATTGCCGGATGTCTGTGAAGAACTGGAGCAGGTAGGCGAAGAATTCGTCCGCGTCATCGTCAGACACCGAATCAGGGTCCAGCGGGTAGACCTCCTCCTCAGCCATGGTCTGGAAATCGTACCGCTGGCGCAACTCTGCCTCATCCAGCCCGGAGATCGCCGCAAGCGCTTCAGCCACTTGTTCGGCGCGCAGGGCGAAGGCTCCGTAGCTGCCGAACTCAAGGCCCTGATCCGAGTGCAGCGGAACCACATAACCCAGCGGGGCCGGCCCGTCCGATATATCTCCGCAGAGCAGGTAGTGAATCGCTTCCCAGGACCGGTCGATGTCCAGCCCGGGGTATGCGTTCACATCCAGGCTCTCCAACTTGATACTGCCTGCCGCAATCTGCTCAACAAGCTCATCCTCCGCTGCAAAATAATGTCCGCGTATCGCCATAGTGTCGCCATCCTTCCATTATTGTGTTGTGAGTTCAGCCGCTTAATCCTCCAGCAGCGCAAGCTGGTCTTCCAGTTCAGCAATCTGCGCCCGCAGGGCTGCTGCCCGGGGTTCATCCTGAGCCTCCACCGCCATTGCCAGTTCGTCCGAAGCCTGGCCGAGCTGATATTCCAGATACGTGTAATCCGATGCGGCGGCAGGGTGGCTGGAGCGCTGGGAATAAGTCATAATGAGGCTCATCCTTTCGGGGTTCTATGTTATATTCATAATACAGGCTTCACAGGAGCGGCTCAACCCCGCTTCAGAAAGGGGGCGGTGACACGCAGGCTGCGACATTGTTCACAGACAATGAGCCGGGTTCTGGTTTTACCATAGGAAGTATTGAAAATGATAGTTTATTTTTCAGTAACAGGAGGCGGGGCCAATCCCCGCAAAGGAAGGTTGATATACATAATGTTTGCTGTATCATTTAACACACTGGACGAAGCCGGACGCCATCTGCAAGAGCTGGACAGCAGCCGGGGACTGGTGCTGTTCGCTTCGGCGGCGGCTGTCCGGGAATTGTCTCAACATGCCCCCTCCAGGGCGGTCTTATGCTCCACCAAAGGCGAGTATACTCCGCAGGGCTACCGTAATGGAGTGATCACGGGGTTTGAATACGACGCAGGTCTGGCGGATATTGTGGAAATTCTCCATCCGCCCGTGCTCAGCACCGCCCGCATGGAGGCAGCTTACCGCAAGGTGCAAGACAATACGAATGCCTTCCTGCTGCTCCTGTGTGACGGCACAGGCGGAATGGAAGAGATGCTGCTGTCCTCGCTGTACTTCATCGCCCCGCAGTTCAAAGTCGCCGGGGGCAGTGCCGCAGATGATGCGGACGGTGAGACTTATATTTATATCGGGGACCGCCGGGTACGGAATGTGGGGATCTTTTACGATATGCCGGCCCGTACCGCCCTGATCAAGGAGAATATCTATATTCCCGCCGGGAAGACGCTGCTGGTGACTGAAGCGGATGTATCCGGCAGAACGGTCTATTCCTTCAACGGACGTCCGGCAGCCGGGGAGTATGCCCGCGTGCTTGGCGTGCCGGAGAAGGAGCTGGTCGCGCATTTCCTGAGCAGCCCGCTGGGCAGGAGATATGAGGATGATCTGATTATCGCCTCCCCGAAGGAGGTTCGCCCGGACGGCTCGGTTACTTTTTACAGCCAGGTCATGTCCAGTACGTACGTAGAGGTGCTGAATGCGGCCGATCCGCTCGCCGTGCTGGAGGAGACACTGGGCGGCAGCCCGTTCAAGCCCTCCTTCGTCCTCAATATTAATTGTACGCTGCGGGACGAGTTATTTAGGCGGGAAGGCCTATGGGCGGATTTCGACCAGGCTATGCTCGGCTTCTGCAGCAACACGACAGGCTTCATCAGCTACGGAGAGCAGTATTATACCAAGCACGCCAACCAGACGATGATTCTGCTGCTGGTTGAATAAGGGAGAGTTGAACAAGAATGCAGTGGTTAAGCAAACTGCGCACAGCCTGGGGGAGAACTCCCTCTGCCGCTGGCGTTGAGAGTCACAGCAGCAGCCAGAGTACGATGAGCGGAACCGAAGAACGGGCAGCGGAAAGAAGGATGACCGTGCCGGAGGGGACAGCCGCCAATCCGCCTGTATCTCAACCGTCCGCCCGCGATTCAGGCATCGTATCCTACGGCGAACATGCCTATGCTCTGGCCGAGCAGATCCGCCTTGAGACCGAAGCGGTCCTGAAGGAGGAGGCCCGGATGGTGGAGGAGTTCGAAGCTCTGCGGGCAGGCGGCGGGGAGCTGATCAGCCAGATCGGCGGGACGCAGCAGCTGTTGGAGCACCTGAAGGCCAACAGCGGGCAGACGGAGGAACTGATTAACGAGATGTATGGCAGCTTGTCCTATTCCTCCAACAAAATCGAATTCGCCAAGGAAGCCAATCTCCAGATCTCCGCAGAAATGCAGAAGGCCTCGGCGGTATTCACTGAATTCGTCACCTTGAATGAGGAGCTGCGGCAGCATTTCCATAGCATCGAACAGCTGGCGAAGATTATTACAGAGATTGCTGAGCAGACGAATCTGCTGTCGCTGAATGCAGCGATTGAGGCTGCGCGGGCCGGGGATCAGGGGCTGGGCTTCGCCGTGGTTGCCACAGAAATCCGCAAGCTTGCCGACAGCACCCGCAGCCATGTGAAGGAAATTATGGGGTCGCTCTCGGGCATGACCTCTGTAATGGAGCAGCTTCACAGTAAATCCGGGGACGGGACAGCAGCGATGAATGAGACCACCGCGAAGATCAGCGAATCCACGGTATATATGAATGAGATTGTAGAGGCGGAGGAGCAGGTCTTCGAGCATCTGGAGAAAATCCAGGAGTCCCAGGACAGCAGCATGGAGGATGTCGGGCAGATCAACAGCGACCTGCTGCGCATTCTGGAGAAATCGGGGCAGGATACGGAGCAGTTCCAGCTGCTGGTGCTCACCGTCCAGAAGAAGGCCGACCACTACCAGCGGCTGCTGAACCATCTGCATCAGATCGGCCTGCTGCGGGAGCTGGAGGAGACGGAGAAGACCGGCGCATAAGCTGATATGGTAAAATGAAAACCCCCGGCGGCGGGAGATACTGCCGGGGGTTTTGGTGTTGCGCCCGGCATGGGCACAGGTAACCAACTCGCGTATGATGCGGGAGGGAAAGAGTTGGATAAACTCCACCTGCTGACCGGCAAACGCCCTCTGCCAAAACCGCAATTGGATAAACAGCACATAAATGCACTCAATTCCCCCAAACTGGCCTAAACGGGTATGAATAGTTGTTGTCAGCCATCAGTAGGAGCATGCTCCGCTACTACATCGCAATCAGCCTGTATTCATAAGCGCCAATCGGCAGCGGACCGGCAGGCACAGGGGTGTCGGTCAGCACATCCTGCCCGCTGCGCGGCAGGGTGACGCTGCCGCCAAGCCCGTTCATGTTGACGAGCGTCCACAGCTCTCCGGCAGCGCCGCGTCTCGGGCAGAGAATGGTGCCCGGTGTGACATCGCTGCGCAGGGTGACTCCGGCGCGCGCGGCATAATGCTCAATCAGCGCGCACAGCTGCTTGTCGCCCTCACTGCCCGAGGGCAGGGAGCCGAGCATGACAATGGCTCCCCGGCCATAGGGCTGCTCGGTCAGGTAGGCCAGGCCCGGCGTCCGGCCCTCCGTAATGACGCCGGTCACGGAGGCTCCGCCCGGCAGCGGCTCGAACACCGCGCTCCACAGCGACAGCGGCGCGGAGCAGCCGAAGGCCTTCCCGATGCTGCCCGTCCCCTCCATCGGGTAAACGAATTTAGCGCAGACGCCGGCCAGGCGTTCCAGAACCCCCAGCGCAGCATCCGTATGCAGCGTATGCTCCGCCGTGCGCCCTCCGCTAAGCGGGCCAACGATCCAGATGCCGCCGGCTTCAGTGAAGGCGAGCGCCTTGTGCATGTATTCCGGCGATAGATAATGGATGAAAGGCGTGAACAGCAGCTTATAGCCGCTTAAATTGCCGCCTTCTGGCAGCAGGTCACGGTGAATGCCCAGCTCGAGAATCCGCCGGTAGAAGTCGCCGAACAAGGAACGGTAGTTCAGCTGCCGGTGCGGTTCCGTAGCCAGGAACGCCTTGGCCCGGTCCGAATAAGTAATCGCCACCTCGGCCTGCACCGGCCGGGTATTCAGCATGTGCGGCTCGATCTGCAGCCTGGCGGCGGAAGCTGCGCGCACATTGTCATACCCGAGCGCAGGCTGGCCCCAGGCACTGATGATTGAGCTGTGCGTCTGCTCGCTGCCCGTGCGCTGCTGCCGCCACAGCCAATAGCAGAAGGCGCCTGCCCCCAGCGCGTAGGCGGCTACAGCTTCGGCGGTGAGATAGCCGTCCGGGTGCGGCTCGCCGTAGCTGGTAAGCGAAGCGGCATAGGCCGGGCCGGTCTCCATCAGCCAGAAATCCCGCCCGGGCTTCAGCCCGCGCCACAGGTCACAGTTCAGCAGATAAGCGTGCCTGTTGACCTGAGAGGCATAGGTATCGAACGATGCGAAATCAAGCTCCCGGAACAGCTGCTCATTGTCCAGATGAAAAGGGACGTTGCTGTTGTGCGTGACCGGAGCCGCCGAATAGCGGCGGATGATCGCTGCCTGTTCCCCCGCGAACTCTGCGACCTTCTCCATCTGGAACAGCCGGTACTGGGTGACGAGTGATGAATTATGCAGAAAAGGCGTAGCTACCGGCTGCGGCACCTGGTCAAACCGCTGGTAGGTCTGGCTCCACACACCGGTTCCCCAGGCATCATTCAGCTCTCCGATGCTGCCGTAGCGGCGCTCCAGCCACTCATGCCACAGGGAGCGGCAGGACCCGCACATGCATTCCGCCACATGCGCCTTCAGCTCATTGTCGAGCTGCCAGGCGGCAAGGCCCGGGAGCTGCCCCAGCACCCGGGCCAGCTCTTCCGTGATCAGCGCCGCCCGCTGCCGGAAATAAGGGTTATTCGTGCAGACATGCTGCCTGGACCCGTGGCTCATCACCGCCCCATCCGCCCGGATATGCAGGCGTTCCGGGTGCCCGTGGGTCAGCCAGACCGGTGGAGTCGCGGTCGGCGTGCACATGACCGTATTGATGCCGTGCTCGTGCAGCTGCCGGATATGCTCAGCGAACGGCCGGACATCGATAACGTCCTCCTCCGGTTCCAGCAGCGACCAGATGAATTCGCCCATGCGGACCAGATTAATCCCGGTCTCCTGCATGAGCCGGAGATCCTGCCGCCGCTCAGCCTCCCCCCACAGCTCCGGGTACCATGCGGCACCGTAATATAGCTTTTGCTGCATCATTTTAACCTCCTGGACAAAGCCCCGCACAGGCTCTGTATTTTTTCTATTCCCCATATCCAAGCAATATAGCCGCCCCCTGCCTCCGCAGGCAATAGTAAAGTTTTGCCGGTTTTGGACTTTATTGCGGAAGCGGCGCTGAGGGCGTGCAAAGCACTGTCCAAAAAGTCCGATTGCCGGAAAAACACCCGCCAACCATAATAGAAAGCGCAACCAAAGCAGTGCAGTGCTAAGGCTGCTTATCCATACGGAGGTGAATGTACATGAAGCAAGGAGCGGCAATGGGGGCAGCAGAGATCAGCGCGGGTACAGGCTTCCGCCGCAGCAGGCGCGAGCAGCGCTTCAGACGTCTCAAGCGGGACAAATGGCTCTACATTCTGCTCAGCCCCGGACTCCTGTATTTCCTGCTGTTCAAATATGTGCCGATGTGGGGAGTGCTGCTCGCCTTCAAAGACTTTCAGCCGTTTCTCGGCTTCTGGAAGAGCAGCTGGGTCGGCTTCGAGCATTTCCGCACGTTTTTTCAGAATCCTGATTTCTTCATGCTGCTGCGCAATACACTGGTGCTGTCGCTGTATAATCTGGTGTTCTTTTTCCCGGCGCCGATTATCCTGGCCCTGCTGCTGAATGAGATCCGGCTATCTTTTTACAAAAGAACGATTCAGACGCTGATCTACGTGCCCCACTTCATCTCCATGGTCATCGTCGCCAGTATCTCCTATGTGTTCCTTACGACACAGGGCGGTGCGGTCAACGAATTCCTCTTCACGGTTACCGGGCGCAAAATCGATTTCCTCGCCAGTCCCGACTGGTTCCGCCCGATGATTATTCTGCAGACCATCTGGAAGGAATGCGGCTGGGGGACGATTATTTTCCTCGCTGCCCTGGCCGGAGTCGATGTGGAGCAATATGAAGCAGCCGTGGTGGACGGGGCCAGCCGCTGGCGCCAGACCTGGCATATTACATTGCCCGCGATCCGCAGCACGATTGTCATTCTGCTGATTCTGCGGATGGGCACAATTCTGGATAACGGCTTCGAGCAGATCTATCTGATGATGAATGCGCTGAACCGTGAGGTGGCCGAGGTCTTCGATACCTATGTGTATGCGCTGGGGATTACCCAGGGGGCGTTCAGCTACAGCACCGCCGTCGGCTTGTTCAAATCGGTCATCGGGGTCGTGCTGGTGCTCGGCACCAACTGGCTCGCCAAGAAGTCGGGCGAATCCGGATTATATTGAAAAGGAGGCCAAAAGTGTGGCTAAACGTTACCGCAGCGCCAGAGAGATCACCTTTGACGTTTTTAATTACGTGGTGCTGGGCATTATCGGGATTGCGGCCATCCTGCCGTTCCTGTTTGTCGTCGCCGGTTCCTTCGCCACCGAGGCGGAAATTACGAAGCGCGCTGTGTTTCTGGTTCCGACGACCATCTCGCTGGACGCGTACCGGTTTATTTTCTCCACGGATACCATTGTCCGCAGCATCGGGGTGTCGCTGTATGTGACGGTGATCGGGACGGCAGTCAATCTGTTCTTCACGGTCACCATGGCGTATCCGATGGCGAAGCGGTACCTGATGGGCCGCAATCTGATCCTCAATCTGGTCATCTTCACCATGCTGTTCGGGGGCGGAATGATTCCCACCTATCTGGTGATCCGCGAGCTGCATCTGCTCGATACGCTGAATGCCTTGATTCTTCCGGGGGCGATCAGCGCCTTCAACCTGATTATCGTCAAAAACTTCTTCCAGGAGCTTCCCGCCGAGATGGAGGAGGCGGCCCGTATCGACGGCTGCACGGAGCTGGGGCTGCTGTGGCGGATTGTGCTGCCGCTGTCGAAGCCGGTGCTGGCGACGTTCACGCTCTTTTATGCGGTCGGACACTGGAATAACTTCTTCTCGGCGCTGCTCTACATCAATGATCCGTCCAAGTGGCCGCTGCAGGTGATGCTGCGCCAGATCGTTATGCTGTCCCAGTCGGCAGCGGGGGATCTCAGCTCCATGGACCCGAATTTCGTGCAGCCGCCTGAGCAGTCCGTCAAAATGGCTGTCATCGTGGTCGGCACCCTGCCGATTATGTGCGTCTATCCGTTTCTGCAAAAGCATTTTGCCAAAGGGGTGATGCTGGGTTCAGTCAAAGGGTAACCGGTTAGTCAACATACAACAGATCAAGGGAGGCCAAGTGATGATGAAGATGATGCGGAGTGAAGGTTCATGGTCTGCGAGAAAAGGGTTGTTCATGCTGCTGGCTATGCTTATGATTCTAAGTGTATTGTCCGGCTGCGGCGGGAATGGCGAGAATGCGGGTGCGGGACAGAAGGAGCCTGCCGGGGACAGCGGGAAGGCGGACAGCACCGCCAAGGCCGAGCAGCCGCTTGCGCTGACACTGATGCTGCCGATTTTCAAAACCAATTATCCAAAGGACGGCAGTCCGGTCGCCGCCAAGCTGGAGGAGCTGACCAATACCAAAATCCATTTCGAATGGGTGCCGAATGCGTCCTATGCCGACAAATTCAACATTACGCTGGCTTCCGGCAAGCTGCCTGATATTATGTATGTAGGTGATGTGAAGGCGTCGAGCTTCGTCAATGCGGCCAGATCAGGCGCTTTTTGGGAGGTGGGTCCGTATCTGAAGGATTATCCGAATCTCAGCGGGGCGAAGGAGGTCATTCTGAATAACTCGGCCATCGACGGCAAGAATTACGGCATCTACAGAGGGCGGGCGCTGGGACGCAACGGCGTGGTCTTCCGCAAGGACTGGATGGAGAAGCTGGGGCTTGAGACCCCGCAGACCGTGGACGATTTCTATAATATGCTGCGGGCGTTCAAGGAGCAGGACCCCGACGGCAACGGCCAGGCGGATACGTACGGCATGGTGCTGGTCAAGTGGACCGGCCAGTGGGCCAGCGGCTTCGATACGATGAAGCTGTGGTTCGGAGCTCCGAACAAGTGGGGCGTGCAGGACGGGAAGCTGGTGCCGGAGCATGAATACCCCGAGTATTTGGAAGCGCTTAAATTTATGAAAAAGCTGTACGACGAGCAGCTGATCAACGCCGACTTCGCGGTGATGGACAGCTCCAAATGGAATGATCCCGTTGTCAACAACAAGGCCGGCGTCATCGTCGATGTGGTCGATAATGCGGCCCGACTGGATGACAAGATTCATGCCGCTCTGCAAAAGGAAGGCAAAGACGAGCCGGAACGCCACTATATGGATGTCATCGGCGGTGTGACCGGAGCGGACGGCGCGCTGCACACCCTACCGACCTCCGGCTTCTCCGGGATGCTGGCGATTCCGAAGTCCTCGGTCAAAACCGAGGAGGAGCTGAAGCGGGTGCTCGCCTTCCTGGGCCGGCTGAATGATGAGGATCTGCAGACGATGCTGAACTATGGAATTGAAGGTGTTCATTACAAGCTGGTGGATGGATATATTGAACGCTCCAGCGATACGGTTCTGCTGGAATCGGAAGTGGAAGGCCTGAACCAGATGCTGCCGTTCATCCCGGAGGACAAGGCGAAGCAGGTGAAGCAGACGCCGCTGCGGCTGAAGCAGACCGAGGTACAGAAGACGAATGAAGCGACGATTGTGACCAATCCGGCGGAAGCGCTGATCTCGGCGGTCTATACGCAGAAGGGCTCGCAGCTCGATAACGTGATCAACGATGCGCGCATCAAATTCATAGTCGGCCAGATGGATGAGGCCGGGTTGAAGGCTGCTTTTGAGGTATGGCGGAAGACTGGCGGGGATGAGCTGGTGAAGGAAATGAATGAATTGTACGCCTCAGGCGGCAAGTAAAGTCCGGCCCTGCTCCAGTCTCCGGCCGGCAGCAACTCTAAACTAAGGATTCGGCTGGTGAAACGAATGGAGAATGAAGCGGCAGGAGCACGGAACAGGTATACCGGAGGCCGGGCGGGACGCAAGGGCCGTTATTACCGCAATAATCTCATTATTGTGCTGATCGTCTCGTCCATTCCCGGGCTGATCATCGGGCTGCTGGTCTATTTTATGGCCGGGGGGAGTCTTGAGAAGGAGCTGCTGCGGATGCATAACCGGCAGATTGAGCAGCGGGCGGACAACATTAATGATCAATTATCCAATCTGGAGCAGATGCTGGCCCACTGGGCCTTCGATCCGAAGTTCGACTACGGATTAAGCCATATGGATTTCATCAAGAATCATGAACGGGCCTGGGATATTACCAAGACGCTGGTTGTGATGCAGGGCTCGAATTCCATGGTGCGGCAGGTCGAGCTGTATCTGGACGGCAATCAGCCGGTGCGCTTCGGTCCGGAATACGGGACGTTGTCTGCGGAGGAGGATGCGCTGTACGGGCAGCTGCTGAAGCAGGAGCGGAGCACGTACTGGACGCAGTGGAGCATTGATCCGGAGAAGCCGGAGCAGAAGGAGCTGACGCTGGTGCACCATATCCCCGGCGGCAGTCTGGAGCCCTTCGGGGCGCTGCTGCTGCGGATGGATACAGAGAAGGTGTCCGGCATGCTGCGGACCATGACCCCGTACAGCACGGGGGAGGTGTTCATGGAGCAGACCACCGGCGGGCTGTTCATCTCGGGCAGCGGGACGGATGCGCCCACGCCGCTGATTGCGGCGCTGCAGGCTGCTATCAAAGCCAGGGGCAGCCGGGCCAGCGGATCATTTCTGTACGACTGGAACGGGGTTACTTATGCGGTGACCTACGGTGATTTCTCGCGGATTGCCAGTGAATGGCGGTATGTGTCGGCTTCGCCGATCTCCAGCGTCACCGCTCCGGTGGTTCGGCTGTCCCGGATGATTATTTTGGTCAGCCTGTGCGCCTTGCTGCTGGCGGCGGTCCTGTCCTGGATTGCTTCCCGCCGAATCTATTCGCCGGTCCGCCGCCTGCTGCAGACGCTGCTCCCGGAGCATGCGGCCGCAGGCGGCCGGGTGGATGAGCTGACACTGATCGAGCGGCACTGGCAGAATCTGCACGGGCAGCAGCATGCCCTCCAGTACACGCTCTCGGAGCAGCTGCCGCATGTGCAGCAGAGCTTCCTGCATCAGTTGTTCCAGGGGTATCTGTATGCCTATTCCGAGCAGGATCTGCAGAGCCGGATGAAGCAGTATAAATGGGAAGTGGAGAACTGTACATTCGTAGTGCTGTATATCCAGCTGACCGGCATCTCCAGCCTGGAGGCCAAATTCCGCAGCGGTGACGAGAGTCTCGTATCGTTCGCGGCTGTAAATATTACCTTGGAGCTTGCCCGGGAGCATTTCGGGCGGGCGGAGACGGTCAATCTGCATGACCTGACCTCCGGCATGCTGCTGATGGAGCCGGGCAGCGGCCCCGACCCGGCCCGCGTGGCCGCCTTCGGTGAAGAGCTGGCGGCTACCCTGAGCCGGATGCTTAAGCTTCAGGCTACGGTGGCGTACAGTGCAAGGATCGGGAGCATCTCCGCGATTCCGCGGGCGTTCGAGGCGGCGAAGCAAGCGGCCAGCCACAGCAGGTACGGCGGCGGGAACCAGATCATCAGCCTGGAGCAGCTGGAGCGGGAGGGGCAGGGCGCCCCATTGCCGCAGTATTCCTTCGCGCTGGAGCGCGGGCTGATTCAGGCGTTGCGGACCGGCGAGGCGGAGGAGGCGGACCGGCTGCTGGAGGAATTCCTGGAGACGCTCTCCGCAGGCGGCGCGAAGGTGATCGACGTACAGCAGGGCATGCTGCATCTGCTCGGCGCGATCCTTCATGCGGTGATGGAGGCCGGGATAACCCAGAGCGAGCTGCTGCGCGGCAGGAATCTGTATGCCAGCCTCTCACAGATTCATGAGCCGGGCCTGATTCTCTCCTGGTTCCGCACGCAGGTGACCGCTCCCTTCCTGAAGGAGCTGTGTGAACGGTCTGACGCCGGTATAAGACGGACGATTGATCAGGCGATGCTGTACATTCAGCACCATTATATGGACAATATCTCGCTGGACAGCTGTGCGGATCATACAGGTACCAGCCCTTTTCTGCTCAGCAAGTCGTTCAAGCGGGTCACCGGGCAGAACTTCATTGATTATCTAACGGAATTACGGATTACCAAGGCGAAGGAGCTGCTGCGGGACACGGACCTGAAGATGAACGATGTCGCCTTGCAGGTCGGCTATCAGCAGAGCTATTTCAACCGGATTTTCAAAAAACAGGAGGACATCACGCCGACACGTTACCGTGAGCTAAGCCGGCAGGAGGGGGAGAAGGCGAACGGGACCCGGGTGCGGAGAGGGCAAGGGGAGAACGGCTGAGCCTGCTCTCTGCCCAAGTGATGTCACCATAATAAGGAGATGACCGAAAATGACCGCTATGTCCTCGGCCCCGCCGGTTCCATTACGGTGGCTGAACCCGCCTGCTGCGGCTGCGGGGGTGACCTGGGGTGTCCCCTGGTCTAAGGGCGATCTGAAGCGCGGCGAACTGGCTGCGCTATGTCTTAGCAGAGCAGACGATGGCTCCTGTCTGCCGCTGCAGAGCCGCCCGGCCGCGTATTGGCCGGACGGCAGCATCAAATGGTCCCTGCATTCTGCCGTATGCCCTGAAGGGAATCCGGCAGGATATACGCTGGAACGCTCTGCCGGGCAGAGTGTTGTGCCCGCAGCCTTCCGGGTATCCGTTGAAGAAACGGAGGAGGCTTATATTGTTGATACCGGCAGCATTGTATGCACCGTGGTCAAGCACGGCCCGGGCGTGATCTCGCGGATCATCCGCCGGGAGACGGCGGAATCCGGGGGAGCCGAGGGCGATCGCGGATATTACAGAGCTACGGGGGCTGGGTTAGGATCTGGTGCGGGTAAGCTGGTGTGCAGCGGAAGCGAGCTGGTCTGTCTCCGTGAGCAGCGGGACATCCTCAGCGGGGAGCTGACGCTGCGGCAGGAGCGGTTCACCGGAGTGACGCTGAAGGCCAGGCTGGAGGAGCGGGGACCGGTGCGTGCCGTGATCCGGCTGGACGGGCGGCACCGAAGCACAAGGGGAGCCAGGGAATGGCTTCCTTATACGTTGCGGCTCTATTTCTATGCCGGGCTTGCGTCCATCCGTCTGGTGCATACCTTTCATTATGACGGCAACCCGCAGCAGGATTTCATTAAGGGGCTGGGCCTGCTGTTCAAGGTGCCGCTCAGCGGTCCGCTGTATAACCGCCATGTCCGGCTGGCGGGCAGCGGGGGATTCTTCAGCGAATCCCCCAAGACGCTCCAGACCCGCAGAACCCGGGGCAAATATGCCGAGATGTTCGCCGGTCAGCTTGAGGGGCAGAGCCAGCAGTTCGATCCTGTTGAGGATGCATACTTCATGGGATTGCTTCAGGATTCTGCGGTATGGGATGATTTCCGGCTGGTACAGGATTCGTCCGAGCATTATGTTGTGCATAAGCGTACCGGACCGGAGTGCACCTGGATTAAAGGAGCGGAAGGCCGGAGGGCAGGAGGACTGGGCTATGTCGGCTGTGACGGCGGAGGACTGGCGGCCGGAGTGAAGGATTTCTGGCAAAAGCACCCGTCCGGGCTGGAGATCAGCGGTACCTCCGGCGCGGAAGCGGCGTTAACCGTCTGGTTCTGGACGCCGGAGGCTCCGGCGATGGACCTGCGCCACTACGATACGAAGACGCATGTCGAGTCTTCCTACGAAGGAGCGGAGGAGCTGCGGGCAACCCCTTACGGTATCGCCAATACGAATGAGCTGACCTTGTGGTGTACTGCGCGGACTCCGGATTCCGGGCAGCTTCGGGTGATGCAGCAGCAGGCGGATGAACCGCCGCTGCTGGTCTGCAAGCCGGAGTATTACCACCGCAGCCGGGCGTTTGGACTGTGGAGCCTGCCGGACCGGAGCACCCCGGTCAAGGCGTATCTTGAGGAGCGGCTGGACGGGATTATCGGCTTTTACCAGAAGGAGATTGAGCAGCGCAAGTGGTACGGCCTGTGGGATTACGGCGACTTCATGCACAGCTATGATCCGGTCCGCCATGTCTGGAATTATGATCTGGGCGGCTGTGCCTGGCAGAATGCCGAGCTGGTGCCGAATATGTGGCTGTGGGTGAGCTTCCTGCGGACCGGGCGCGCGGATATCTACCGGATGGCCGAGGCGATGACCCGGCATACCAGCGAGGTGGATGTGTATCATTTCGGGGAATATGCAGGCCTCGGCTCGCGGCATAATGTCGTGCATTGGGGCTGCGGCTGCAAGGAGGCACGGATTGCCATGGCCGGACTGCACCGCTATTACTATTATCTTACCGGGGATGAGCGGACGGGCGACATCATGGACAGTGTGAAGGATGCCGATTATTCCACGGTGAATCTGGACCCGATGCGGGCTTATTTTGCGAAGGATGAATTCAAGACCCATGTGCGGGTGGGACCGGACTGGGCTGCGTTCAGCTCCAATTGGATGACCCGCTGGGAACGTTATGAGGATACGGCCTACCGTGACAAAATCCTAACCGGCATCGGCTGCATCAAAGCAGCCAATCTGCGGCTGATCTCCGGTCCAACCTATGGTTATGATCCGGCCACGGGAATTCTCAGTCCGATGGGCGATGACAACTGGGGACGGCACCTGGCAATCTGCATGGGCGGGCCGCAGGTGTGGTTCGAGCTGGCGATGATGCTGGAGGACCCGGAGTGGGAAGACATGCTCGCTGAGTTCGGCGTCTTCTATAACTTGCCTGAGGAAGAGCAGCGGCTTAGATCCGGGGGAGCGATTACAGGCAAGCAGCGCTTCGAGCATCCGGTGCTGAGTGTGGCTATTGCCGCCTATGGCGCATGGGTCAAGGATGACCGGGCTACGGCGGAGCTTTGCTGGAGCATCTTGCTTGAGAATCCGTTCGGGAAGCTCCGGCTGGAGGAGGAACTGAAGCGGGTTATGTATACGGAAGCGCTCGATGAGATTGACTGGATGAATACGAATGAAGCCTCGCAGTGGTCGCTCAACACAATCATTGCACTGGAGCTGATTGCTGAGGCCCTGCCTGCACGGGAAGCAGGATCGGGTTTAACTCACCCTGATTAGGCTGCAAGGGGTAGCCTTAGTTGTAATTTGTACAACTAAATTGCCGGATGTGCGGCCGAATCTCCGCTTAGTTGTATTTCCTGCACTTAAAATGCCACTAGTTCTGGATTTTCGCCCATCCGGGCAAATTTAGTTGCACAGACTACAATTAGATGGGGAAGTCCACCTGTTTCACTGTTTTTAGTTGTACAGAAGACACTTATCCCTGTTGCTTCGCTACGAACGCAGCTTCATCCCTTACCCCATTTATGGAATGAAATCACTTGTTATATTCGGATGGTCTACTAGTAGCTTAGCTAATGTGAAAGATGGAGGAAGTGCTGGGAATGGTGCGTGAATTGCTGATAAGGCTGGTTCATGAACTGGTGCAGAAGCTGGGATTAGCGCTAGGGCCGCTGTCAGAGCTGACAATAATACCGGTGCTGGGAAAGGTGAGGTGGTTCAATGACTACGCTACAGGATAGAACCGGAATTCCTGAGGGCTGGCGGGAGATCTACCGCAATACGCTGGAGGGTCCCGCGCAGGTGGAAGGCTTCCGGATGGAAGGCGATGGTGCAGTTTCGTTTCCGCAGGGGCGGCTGCGGCTGGAGAGCACCCGGGGGGCTGAGGAAGGTCAGAAGGCGAACGTGGTTTACTGGTGTCCTGAGATTTTTCCGGCGGAGCTGGCTGTATCCTGGCGTTTCCGTCCGCTGCGGGAGCCGGGGCTGGCCATTCTGTTCTTCGCGGCTGCCGGTGCCGGGGGCAAGGATCTGTTCGACCCGTCCCTGCTGATCCGCACGGGCGAATATGACCAGTACCATCATGGGGAGATGGATGCCTATCATATCTCGTATTTTCGCCGGATGTGGGAGGTGGAGCGGGCTTTTCACACCTGTAATCTGCGCAAAAGCTACGGCTTCCACCTTGTCGCTCAAGGCGCTGATCCGCTCCCGGATACCGCCGATATGACGGAGGCCTACCGGATGCTGTTGGTGAAGCGGGGGGCTGCGGTGACCTTTAGCATCAATGAATTGCCGGTGCTGCACTGGGTGGATGACGGCTCGTCCTTCGGTCCGCTGCTCGGCGCAGGCAGACTTGGCTTCCGGCAAATGGCTCCGCTGATAGCGGAATATAGCGACCTGATTGTCTTTGCTCCATGAGGATGCTGGCTGGGCGGATGAACGGCTGGTCGGCCTGTTCAATCAATATGGAATCAAGGGCAACTTCCATCTGAATTCCGGGCTGCTTGGCGAAGGGGACCGCATCAGGGCGGATGAGGTTGCAGGACTCTACCACGGACATGAGGTCAGCGTGCATACGCGGAGTCATCCGACGCTGGCGCGCTGCCCGCAGGAGCTGGCCGTGGAGGAGATTATGGAGGACCGCAGGGTGCTGGAAGGGCTGGTCCGCCAGCCTGTGCGCGGGATGTCTTACCCTAACGGCTCCTATACGCAGGAGATCAAGGCGCTGCTGCCGCATCTGGGCATTGAATATGCCCGCACAGTGCAGTCTGCCGGCGGGTTCGCTCTCCCGGAGGACTGGCTGGAATGGCAGGCGACCTGTCATCATAACCGGGAGCTGCTGGCTCACGGGGAGGCTTTTGTGGGGCTTCATAAGCGGCAGTATCTGTACCTGATGGTTGTATGGGGACATAGCTACGAGTTCGACAATGACAACAACTGGGACCTGATGGAGTGCTTCTGCGCCATGGCGGGCGGACGCGGCGACATCTGGTATGCGACCAATCTGGAGCTGGTGCATTACATGAAGGCCTGCCGGGGGCTGCTGTTCTCGGCGGCAAGGGACTTTGTCTATAATCCGGGAGCGGCTGCTGTCTGGCTGGAGGTTGACGGTACGGTAGTCGAGGTGCCCGGGGGACAGACTGTCGATCTGGGCTGATACAGAACAGGAATAGAGTGAAGGAGGAAATACTGTGAATCATACGGATCATAGTCAAAAGCTGCACCGGCTGGCCGGGCTGGATATCTCCGCCGCCGGTCCAAGATGCAAAATGCTGCTCGGCGATCTGGACGGTGACGGCCGGGCTGAGCTGCTGCTGGTGCAGCCGGATAACCGCCAGGATGTCCGTTATATTCCGCATCAGGTGCAATGCCTGACGGCCTATAATCTGGACGGCCGTCTGCTGTGGCAGACGGGGAAGCCGGACCCGGGTGCGGGCAGCCAAGGCTCGGATTATCCGGCGCAGATTGCCGATATCGATGGGGACGGGGCGCTGGAGGTGCTGTGTGTGATGGAGGATCAGCTGCATATTCTGGAGGGGGCGACGGGCAAAGTCAAAGCGGTTCATCCGCTGCCGGCGAAGGAGGCTCATGACTGCATCATTATTGCCAACCTGTCAGGCGGGGACTATCCTTCCGACATCATTCTCAAAGACCGCTACCATCAGCTGTGGGCGCTGGACCGGGACCTCCGGCTGCTCTGGACCCGTCAGGGCAATGTAGGGCATTATCCCTGGGTGTACGATCTGGACGGTGACGGGCGCGACGAGGTGATGGCCGGATATGATCTGCTGAGCGCGGAGGGCAAGCTGCTATGGAGCTGCAAGGATCTGGAGGATCACGCGGATTGCCTGTGGGTGGGCGATGTCAACGGAGACGGACTGCCGGAGCTGGTCATCGGCGGCAGTGTGACGGTGATGTACGACCGCAACGGGCGTGAGCTGTGGCGGTACGAAGGCTCTGTCGAGTCGCAGCATCTGGCACTCGGGCGGTTCCGCCCCGACCTGCCTGGCCTGCAGATTGCGGGCCTTGACCGTCTGGTCCGCGAGGATGACGGCAAGGGTCTGCGGGGCAAGGACGCCATGTTCCTGCTGGACCAATCCGGCCGGGAGCTATGGAAGGAAGAGCGTACCACCGACGGCTGGCTGACCATTGTCGAAGCCGTCAGCCGGTTCTCGCCGGAGGCACCGGACTATATTCTGGCCTACCGCCGGGGAGAGTCTGTGCTTCCTGCCCTCTATGACGGCCATATGAATATCGTAGCCGAATTCGCCGAGCAGGGCTACGCCGTGCACGGGGATCTGCTGGGCAGCGGAACGGAGCAGGTCATTGTATACACAGATGAACTTGCCGCCGTCTACGCCGGTGAACCGCTCCCGCTGCAAGCCGTCCGCCCCGGACAGCCGCTGCCCCAGCCTAAACGGCTGTACAGCTCCACCCTGTACCCTGGCGGTGAGGTGGTGTTGTGATGGGGGGCGGTGAAGTTCCCTCCTACTTTCATCCGCGTCTTTCTATCGTCCGTACAGCCGGAGACCATACGGAAGCAATACTTGCCATCATTGCGAACCGCTATATTGGTGCGAATCCGCCGCAGCCTCCGGTCTACCGTGTGCATCTGGAGGATAGCTTCCCGCGTCTGGCGGATTGCCGGTACGAGATGAACCTGAAGCAGCGGCTGCCCGATTTGCAGGACGGGGAATTTGTCTATGCCTGGGGGAAGCTGTGGAGCGATGCAGACAGCGAAATCCCGCTCGCGCTCAGCTGCTTCGGCCCGGTGACGGTCTATGTGGGCGGCGTTGCCGTGTTCGCGTCCAATCTGAACGATGATGTGTTCCCGGACCGCAAGGCGTTCTTTCGTACCGGGCTGAAGGCAGGCTGGAATCACTTCCTGCTGGAATGCACCGCCGTAGGCACCGGCTGCGGCGGGATCTTCGGCACCGGGAGTGTGAAGGGTGCGCCGCTGCATTTCCTGGCCCCGACTGCGGAGCGGAGCGGCTGTGAGGGCTGGATCTACAGCGAACCGCAGCAGCGCAGGTGGGCGGTGCTGCCGGAGGCTGGGGAGGCCGCCGAAGCCAGGGAGGGCGGTGAAGCCGCAGAGGCCGCCGAAGCTGCGCTGGCGGCCCGCTGTACCTGGTATCCGGCGGCCGGATGGCCGGATACCCAGGCGCAGAGCGGGAACCTCGCGCGCACACTCGGCGCGGCGGTGCCCGGCGCGGCGGCGTTGGCCTGGAGCCGGCTGGCGGTGAGTGCGCCGGGCGGAGCTGACGTCCGGCTGATTCTCCGCAGCCGGGAGGTAGCGGCACTCAAGGTCTATGTGGATGGCAGGCTTGCCGCCATCCAGCCCGAAGAGAGTGCCGAGTGTGTGCTGCCGCTGAGCTTCGGCAGCCATGAGCTGCTGGTCGAGGCCGTGTGCGGCGGCCCCGGCTGGGGCTTCCGCCTGGAAGCGGCGGGGGCAGCTCTGGTGAGTCCCTATCCGGTGGAAGGGCAGACCGGACCGTGGCTATACCTGGGCCCGTTCCTGCAATCGGCGGCACCACTGCCTATGGATGCAGCTTCTATGGATATTCCCTTTGGGGAAGGGGCGGAGGAATGCTTTTGGCGGGTGGACCGCCCTGGCGGCGCAGTCAGGCCATATCTGGAGAGTACACTGTACGGACGCTGGAACTATCCGCTGGGTGTGACCCTCTATGGCCTGCTGCGTACCGGTCAGGCTCTGGGCGAGATCCACTATTCCGCTTATGCCAGGGGACATATTGAACAGTGTACCCGGCTTCATGCGTATGCGCTCTGGGACTGCAGCCGCTACGGTGCTCCGGGGATTAACCAGCAGCTGGCGCTTATGGATTCACTGGATGACTGCGGCTCCTTCGGTGCGGCGATGCTGGCCGCTCATGCCGGACAGCCATTGCAAGGAGCGCCCGAAGCAGCGGCGTACATCGCCCGGTATATTCATGAGACGCAGTCCCGCGATGCGGAGGGGGCGCTCTACCGTACACGGGGCACCACCGACTTCATGCAGGGCACGATGTGGTGCGATGATCTCTATATGAGCACTCCGTTCCTGAGCCGGTATTATCTGCTGACGGGAGATACCGCTTATCTGGATGATGCAATATCTCAATTCCGGTATTACCGTAACCGCCTGTTCCAGCCGGAGCTTGGCATTATGCATCATGTGTATGACTACAAATTCGGTAAACCTAATGGTGTAGCCTGGGGCCGAGGCAACGGCTGGGTACTGTTCTCGCTGACTGAGCTGCTGGAGGTACTGCCGGAGCAGCATCCGCAGCGGGAAGAGCTGCTGGATTATTACCGGCTGCTGTGCGAAGGATATCTACGGCTGCAGGACGCCGCAGGCTTATGGCATCAGGTTCTGACTGATCCTGAATCCTATGCGGAGGCATCCTGCTCGTCGATGTTTGTGTATGCTTTGGCCCGCGGCGTGCGCAGAGGTTGGCTGCCGGAGCCTTATCCATATGCCGATGCAGCACTGCGCGGCTGGACGGCGCTGGCCGAGTACTGCATCGACCATCAGGGGAACGTCTATGGCGTCTGCCGGGGATCGGGCTATTCGTTCAATCCGCTATATTACAAGGAACAGCTCACCTGGCAGCTCAACGATACCCACGGAATCGGCATTGTGCTGCTGGCCGGTATTGAAGCGCTTGAGCTTAGGCGGGAGCTGGAGGCGGGCAGTGAGCGGAAATGAAAGGGATAATTCCCTCTGAGCCGCCAGAACGAGGTGCATTAGTGCACCAGAATTCGTGAATAGTTGGCGAAACGAGCGAATGAGGTGCATTAGTGCACCTGAATTCCATACCATAGTGCCATAGCCGCGCCAAAACCCCGCAGGAGAGAACTCTCTTCCTGCGGGGTTTTGGCGATCGATGTGTGCCCTACGGGTATGTAGCATAAGCCAGGCTGTGCGGTTAATCCTTATCGATCAGCTCCAGCTTTTCGAGGATTTTGATGGTGGTGACGGCGGATAGCTGTACAGCTAATTGGATGCTGGCCTGGTTGTTCCCATTCTGCTCTAAGGCAGCCTGGTTCTCGGATAAGACTTCTTCCGTAACCTGCTGGATCAGACTTTTGACGATCTCGTTATTCATAAGCGGGCTCCTCCTTCCGATAGTAAATAGTCTCATCCTATATGTCGGCCGGACCTGGGATTTTACTTAGGAGCAAGAACTTCTAAACAGTGATATGGACGAATTTCACTCTTTGCACAGACTTTAAACCGATTCTGTAGTAAACTGGAAGGAATGTATAGTAAGCCTGCAATTATTCTACAGAAAAGAATGTGATCCGTGTATGCAGCTTCAAGCGCCTCAACCGGCCAGGAAATGGCTGGAGAAATATCTGTCCGGGCAAAGTATGGATTATCGGCAAATTATCGCTTTGTTTATCCCGATTCTGATTGACCAGGCCTTCATTATCGGGCTGAATCTGGTCAACACCGCCATGATCAGCTCGTCCGGGATGGCGGCGGTCAGTGCGGTGAATATGGTGGATTCACTGAATATTTTCCTCGTTAATGTGTTCGTGGCGATTGCGACCGGGGGGACGGTGGTGGTAGCGCAGTATAAGGGCAGCGGCAACGACCGGATGGTCTCCCAGGCCACGGCCGGCTCCGTTACCTCAGTGTCGCTGATGGCAGTGGGCATCGGGCTGCTGCTCATGGCCTTCCATACGCCAATTCTGAATCTGCTGTTCGGGACGGCCTCCGCCGATGTGCTGGATAATGCCCGGATCTATATGATCGGCAGCAGTATCTCCTATCTGGGGATTGCCGTAGTCCAGGCTGTCTGCGGTGCACTGCGCGGTGTGGGCCGGACGCGGGCCTCGCTGATGCTGTCGCTGATGATGAACCTGCTGTATGTCCTCTTGAATGTGGTCTTCATTAATCTGCTGAACATGGGCGTGCTGGGCATGACGCTTGCAGTCAATATCGCCCGGTACTCGGGATTGATCTTCGCCCTGGTGTACCTGTTCAAGATGGATACCGTGCTGCGCGTGCGCGTCAAGGACCTGTTCCATGTGCCGATCGAGATGCTGCGCAAAATTATGTTCATCGGCCTGCCGTTCGCGGCGGAGCAGATGTTCTTCAACGGGGGCAAGCTGCTGACCCAGATCTTCATTGTCAGCATGGGAACCTATGCGATTGCCACTAATGCGATTGCCGGGTCTCTGGCGATGGTCTTCCAGATTCCGGCCAGTGCCATGTCGCTGACCATTGTCACCGTAGTCGGCCAGTGTATCGGACGCGGGGATGTGGCCGATGCCCGGAAGTTCATCAAGTCGTTCCTCTGGCTCGGGTCCGCCTCCTATGTCCTGATCGCCCTGATCCTGATGCCGATGTTCTATCCGCTGGTGTCGATTTTCTCGCCGCCTAAGGAGATTATCGGTGATCTGTTCGTGGTGCTGCTGGTGAATGCGATTGCCCAGATTCCGCTGTGGGCGTTCAGCTTCATTCTGCCGTCCGCGCTGCGGGCAGCGGGAGATTCCCGCTTCACCTCAATCGCCTCCATGCTGACGATGTGGCTGTTCCGGGTTGTCTTCGGCTATATTCTCGGGATTGTGCTGGGCTACGGCGTGCTCGGCGTATGGCTGGCGATGAACTGTGAATGGGCGGTCCGCGGAGCGGTATTCCTCTGGCGCTTCCGGGGCACGAAGTGGTATGCACACAAGCTGATATAGAAGCTTCCGGCACGAAGACCCCTGATCCAGGGGTCTTCTTTGCTGTGCAGTAAGACAGAATCACCTATAAAAAGTTCGACACAACCTTTAGTTTCAGGTAAGACGCGTTTTTGCCGGTATGCTACGATTTGGGTGGTGAAGGGGGAGGCTTCCACATTAACTGTAAGCGCTTAACTCATTGAACCCAAAATTCATACAGAGGAGTGCAATGCATGAAGAGAATAATCAAGCAAGTCTCTCTGGTGCTGCTGGCGGCTATTCTGCTGCTTCCGGCAGGCGGGTATCTTCCGGCGGCCGGGGCAGCGGAGGCAAAGACCACGGTATATCACGAGACCTTCGCGAACGGCGCAGGCAAGGCCGTCCAGTCGGGCGGCGCCAAGCTGGAGGCGGTTACGGGCGTTGTTTTTGACGGAAATAGCGACGGGGCAGCACTGCACGTAAGCAACCGGAAGGATAGCTGGGATGCGGCAGATTTCAACCTCGCGGATATGGGGATGAAGAAGGGCAGCACCTATACCGTGACAGCGGTGGTCTATGTGGATGGCAGCGTAGCTGTGCCGGAAGGCGCCCAGGCAGTGATGCTGACACTGGACGGTTACGGCAATTACGCCGGTAGCGATTATCATGCGGGTCAAGCCGTGACCTTGACCAGGACCTTCACGGTGGACGCAGAGCAGAAGCTGCGCATCCAGTCAGATGATAAGGGTGCCACAGTACCCTTTTACATTGGCGACCTGCTGATTACGACAGAGGATACGACAGGAGGCGGGGAAGAGCCCGTGCGTGAACCGGCTTTGCCGTTCAGCACGGTAACCTTTGAAGACGGGACGGAAGGCGGCTTCACAGGGAGAGCCGGAACGGAGAAGCTGACCGTAACCAATGAAGCCAATCATACGGCGGACGGGTCCTATTCCCTGAAGGTGGAGGGCAGAACCACTAGCTGGCACGGTCCTTCCTTGCGTGTAGAGAAATATGTGGACAAGGGCAGCGAATATAAAGTCTCGGCCTGGGTGAAGCTGATTGAGCCGTCCAGTGCGCAGCTCCAGCTCTCGACACAGGTAGGCACGGACAGCAGTGCAAGCTATGTGGCGCTGTCCCCCAAGACGATCAGCACTGCTGACGGCTGGGTGCTATTCGAGGGCACCTACCGCTATAACAGCGTGGGCGGCGAATATCTGACTATTTATGTGGAGAGCTCCAATAATGCAACCGCTTCCTTTTATATCGATGATATCAGCTTTGAGCATACAGGCAGCGAACCGGTGGATATCCAGCGCGACCTGCTGCCGATCAAAACAGTCTACCAGAATGACTTCCTGATCGGCAACGCGCTCTCTGCGGAGGATCTGGAAGGCGTGCGGCTGGATCTGCTGAAGCTGCATCACAATGCTGCGACCGCAGGCAATGCCATGAAGCCGGATGCGCTGCAGCCGACCAAGGGCAACTTCACCTTCACTGCGGCAGACGCGATGGTGGACAAGGTGCGGGCTGAAGGGATGAAGATGCACGGGCATGTGCTGGTATGGCATCAGCAGTCACCTGCCTGGATGAACACAACCACGGATACGGCAGGCAACAGCGTTCCGCTGGGGCGTGACGAAGCGCTGGCTAACCTCCGCAGCCACATCCGGGGGGTCATGAAGCATTTCGGGGACCGGGTCATCTCCTGGGATGTTGTCAACGAGGCGATGAATGATAATCCGTCCAATCCGGACAACTGGCAAGCGGCGCTGCGCAAGGCTCCGTGGTATGAGGCGATCGGCCCGGACTATCTGGAGCAGGCCTTCCTGGCAGCCAGAGAGGTGCTGGATGAGCATCCCGAGTGGGATATCAAGCTGTATTACAATGATTACAATGATGATAACCAGAACAAGGCCCAGGCCATCTACAGCATGGTCAAGGAGCTGAATGACAAATATGCGCTGACCCATCCCGGGAAAATGCTGATAGACGGCATAGGAATGCAGGCGCATTACAATATCAATACGAACCCTGATAATGTGAAGCTGTCGCTGGAGAAGTTCATCTCGCTTGGTGTAGAAGTCAGCATTACCGAGCTGGATATTACGGCCGGCAGCGGAAATCAGCAGACGGAGAAGGAACGGATTGCCCAGGGTTATCTGTATGCGAAGCTGATGGATCTCTACAAGGCCCATGCCGACCATATCGCGCGGGTGACCTTCTGGGGCATGGATGACCGCACAAGCTGGAGAGCGGAGTCAAGCCCGCTGCTGTTCGACAGGGATCTGCAGGCGAAGCCGGCTTATTATGCGGTCATTGATCCGGTAAAATTCATGGCCGAGCATAAGCCGGATACGGCAGAGGCCAACGTGTCGGAGGCGGTCTACGGCACACCTGTGCTGGACGGGACAGCGGATGAACTCTGGGCCTCAGCGCCGGAGATGTCCGTGAACCGTTATCAGATGGCCTGGCAGGGCGCCAGCGGAAAGGCACGTGCCCTGTGGGATGACCAGAATCTGTATGTGCTGATCCAGGTGAATGACGCCCAATTGGACAAGAGTAACGCCAATGCCTGGGAGCAGGACTCTGTTGAGATTTTCGTGGATGAGAATTTCGGCCGGACAACCTTCTATGAGGAGGATGACGGACAATACCGGGTCAATTATGACAATGAAGCCTCCTTCAGTCCGGCAGCCATCGGTGCAGGCTTCGAGTCGGTCACCAAGGTTAACGGAACCAACTATACGATCGAAATGAAGATTCCGTTCAAAAAGATTACCCCGGCCGGCGGCGCCAAGATCGGCTTCGACGCACAGATCAACGACGCCAAGAGCGGTGCCCGGCAAAGCGTGGCCGCCTGGAATGATACCACCGGCAACGGCTATCAGGACACCTCTGTCTTCGGCGTGCTGACGCTTAAGGGCAAGGGCGGCGATGAGCCGTCAACAGAGCCGACGCCAACACCGACTCCGGAGCCAACGCCGGTACCTACGCCAACACCGGATTCCGGCGGCACCAGCTACAGCAGCAGCACACCTGCGCCTAAGCCTGCACAGATAGAGAGCAAGGAGGGTGTGGTTACGCTCAGACCAGAGGTGAAGACCGAAGGCACAGCCGCCAAAGCCACGGTAACGGGCGAGCAGTTGCAGCAAGCCCTGAAGCAGGCGGCTCCGGCGGCAGACGGACGCAAGCAGATCGTTGTTGAGCTGCCGAAGCAGACGGGCGTTGCCTCCTATGAGGTCCAACTGCCGCTTCAAGCCCTGAAGAGCCAGGAGAAGTATCTGCTTGTCCTCCGCAATGGGCTGGCTACGCTGTCCATTCCGGGTGAGCAGTTCGCCGGGATTACTGCAACGGCTGAATATGTCAGCATCCGGGCTGGAGCAGCCGAGGGGCTGAATGCCGCTGCCCTCCAGCAGACCGGCAGCCGTCCGGTGGTGGAGCTGAGCCTGCTCGCAGGCGGACAGAAGCTGTCCCTGACTGGTACCGGCAAGCTGACCGTTGCTATTCCTTATCAGCCTTCAGCGGAAGAGCTGGAGAACCAGGAATCCCTTCTGGTCCGTTCACTGAGCGGCAGCGGTGCGCTGTCTGCGGTGGTGAACAGCCGTTATGATACCGCGCAGGAGGCCCTGGTGTTCCAGACCTCTGAATTTGGCACATTTGCTGCGGCCTATGCGCCGCTGACGTCCACTGATCTGGGCAGCCTGTCCTGGGCCAAGCAAGCGGCCGCTGCCATGGCTGCGCGCGGCATCCTGCCGGCCGGAGACAGCTTCATGCCGGGAGCCGAGGTGAACCGGGCAGACTTCACCGCCTCTCTGGTGAAGGTGCTGGAGCTGAAGGCTGCTGCTGAAGCAGGTGCAGGCTTCAGCGATGTCCTGGGCAGCGCTGCCTACAGCACAGAGCTGGCCGCCGCGAAGCAGCTCGGCATCGTGACCGGCTACGCGGACAATACCTTCAAGCCGGCCGCCCCCATCTCCCGCCAGGAGATGATGGTGCTTGCGGCGCGCGCTTTGAAGGCGGCAGGAATTGAGGCGCAGGGCAATGTATCGGCAGAGGGCTACTCCGATGCCGGTCAGGTCTCCGCCTATGCCAGGGACAGCGTGTCCGCCCTGCTGAAGTACGGCGTGGTGAACGGAAAGAACGGCAAGCTTGCTCCGGGCGATACACTCTCGCGTGCGGAAGCAGCGGCGATTCTGTACCGGATCTGGAAGCTGTAGCCTGGCCCGAATATTGAAGTGAACAGCCGGACAGCGGTGTCCCCATAACGGGTGCACCGCTGTTTGACGTTATAAAAATAACAGTTTGCGGTGCCTGTTTTAGCCCTTTCGATTGATTGACGGATCAGGTGCGGGTGTGATAATTTGTGGATGAATTGTGAATGCACCGTGAAGGTATGGGAGCCGGGGGGAGCAAATAGATGCTGCGGGTGATACTGGTCGATGACGAGCCGTCCATTCTGGAGGATCTCGAAATCATGCTTGAGAATTGCAATGAAGTTGAAATCGTCGCCACTTACACAGACCCCGTCAAGGCGCTTGAAGGTATGGAGCAGCACAGGGCTGACGGCGCGTTTCTGGATATTGATCTGCCGGGCATGAACGGGATTGAGCTGGCGGAGCAATTAAGCGCACGGAACCCGGAGCTGCAGGTGGTGTTTGTAACTGCGTATAATCACTATGCTGCCCAGGCGTTCGAGGTGAACGCCATTGATTATCTGTTGAAGCCGATCCGTCCCGAGCGGCTGGAGCAGACGGTGAACAAGCTTTTGAAGCGGCTTGCGGCAAATCCCGCCCCCGCCCCTTCGAGCTGCCGGATTCGCTGCCTGGGATCATTCGAGATATCGGTCGACCATCAGGTGCTGAAATGGAACCGCAACCGGGCGCGCGAGCTGTTTGCTTATTTTTTGCAGCATGAAGGGAAGTGGATTTCCAAATACAAGCTGTGCGATGATCTGTGGCCGGATTCTTCGCCCGAGCGGGCCCAGACGTATCTCCAGGTGTGTCTGCATGCGCTCCGCAAAAATCTGAAGGATGCCGGGAAATCACGGATTCTTCTTGCGTACAGCAACGGCAAATACGCTCTGACCGTCAGTGATGTTGATTGGGATGTCAGACAGTTTGAAGAGGCGTACCAGCGGTTCAAAACGTCGAATTCCCCTGAGGCGGCGAAGCAGGCCCTGAGCTGTTACGGCGGCGAGTATCTGGAGAGCGAGGATTGGCTCTGGTCTGCTCTGCGGCGGGAGGCGTACATCTGCCAATATGAGGAGTTAATGCTGGCTGCCGAGGATATTTCATAATTATACCGTTTACGCATGATCCGTCTGCCGATAGGCAGGCTTTTTTTATTTTCAGGCTCGAATCGTGTCGGAATTTGTAATTGGTTTGTAATTAGGCCCGGATATAATGAACGCGGATATAGGCACGTCTAGAATACTTAAGATGAGGGGATGGATTTGGGATGAAATGGAGAAGGTTCAACCGTTCTCTTGCGTTGCTGCTGTCCGTTGTGATGGCCTTCAGCCTGCAAGTTGGGGGAGGCGGGATAGCGTTTGCAGGGGAAGCGACCAATGTCATTGAGAACACAACCACCGGTGTCCGGTACGCCGATGTGGAGACAGCACTGAGTGCTGCGGCAGACGGCCAGACCGTGGCCCTGATCTCAGATGTATCTCTTGGAAATGCGGTCACCTACAGCCGTCCGGGCGTTGGGGTAACGCTCGATCTGAACGGTTACCGGATGGTCCGCGAGGTATATGGCGGCGGTGAGACCGGCACAGACGGAGCGGTCTACGTCTCGGCCGGGGTATTGACAATCCGCGATACCTCAGCCGCTGCGGATGGATATATTGATTATATAAATAATGCAGGCTACAGCGGAAGCGGGCTTAACCTGGGAGCAGGCGGGACGGTGAAGCTGCTGTCCGGCGGTATTCTGGGGACCGGCCAGAGCGTGTTCGCCCATGATGCGGACAGCCGCTTCGAGATGAGCGGCGGTGTAGTGTACGGCAGCGGAGCCCATTCAGGCTCGGAGGCGATTGCAGCCGTATCCGGCGCTTATGTGACGATTTCCGGCGGTTATATCGGGACGAAGAACCCTGATGCGGCGATGATCTGGAGCGGAGCAGCCCTTGACCCGGCGTACTGGAGCATCACCGGAGGGTATTTCACCTCCAAATACTACAGCGATGGCGGACAGAAGGAGATTGCCAACTTCGTAACACAGGGTCAAGTGACTGAATTGGATGTTACCCAGACCTATGCTGCCATCTCAGGAGCTACGGAGTACAAATATCACCTGACGATGCCGCGTACGATCGCCTTTGACGGCAATGGCGGCGATAGCCCGGTGGCAACGCTGGTGACCAATCTGTCCGGTAAGCTGGACGCACTTCCTGGAGCTGCTGTCAAGAGCGGAGCCGAGTTCATCGGCTGGTTCACTGCGGCAGCCGGGGGAGAGCAGGTTACAGCGGACTACATTTTCAACCGGGATATGACTGTGTATGCACAGTACCGGGGACCGGGCATTGATTATAAGACAGAGCAATTAAGCGGCCTGACCCCTGGCGCAGGCTATAAGCTCACTGATGCATCAAGTGTAACCGGGGCCACTTATGTGACCGCTGATGCATCCGGTAAAATTGCCATTGAGGAAGCCTGGCTTAGCGGCACATGGTCACTGGAAGAAGGCACCGAAGAAGGAACGCCAGCCTGGTCGATCGGCCTTCCGCCCCGGCCCGCTGCACCAACCGGCGTTAACGCCGGGAGTGTGTCGGAAGCAGGTGCAGCTGACGGCAAGCTCACGGGCTTGAACGTGAATATGCAGTACCGGATCAAGGGGACCGGCCCGTGGATCACTGCAACCGGCCCGGCCGCTACCGGACTTGAGTCTGGCACCTATGAGGTGCGTACGGCGGCTACCACGACCTCCTTTGCTTCAGCGGCAATTGAGGTAACTGTAGGAGTTATGGTTCCCCCCGCTCTGACAGCGGTGGGTGATAACGAGAACAACCTGGTGAAGCTGAACTGGACCTCTTCTCTGGCAGGCCAGGAGTATTACATGGTGTATCAGAGAGACACCGGCGGGGACGGGCTGGACGAATTCCAATCCATTCCGCTGAAGAACGATATTAAGGTGCTGAATGTGTACCCGGATATGCCCGGCTCTGACGGCTTGCAGAACTGGATGAGCACATGGGGAAATCCGAGCGGTTATACGATGCAGGTGGACAAGGTGTCCATGAGCGACTTCAACGGCGATGATCCCGCGACCAACTACACCCATTACCTGGCGAAGGATGAGAGCGGGGCTTATGCCTATGATGTGCTGTACTTCGGCGCATGGGATGCCAATAACCGGCGCGACCTGTCTGAAGCGTCCCATGAGGCAGTAGAGGCCTTCATCCGCTACGGCGGCGGTGTACTGATGGGACATGACACGGCCAGCTTTTACCATGAGCATCTGATCGATCTGGCAACCAAATATCTTAACCTGGATGTGAAATTCCAGGAGGGGTATTACAATCCTGACATTCCGACAACCGGGGGAACGAAGGTGGTTGTACAACGCCGCGGCTTCCCGATGAACTACCCGTATGCGCTGGGAGATGTCGGGACGATTCTGAGTGTTCCGCAATCCCATAGCTATTTCCAGTTTGCCAAAGGCGATGTATGGTTCAAGTATGCTTTTCCGGATTGGGGAAGCACTCAGGAGATCAATACGTATAACGGCAAGCCCGGCACGAACAACTTCTATTTGACTACCTGGAACAATGCGGCTCTGATTCAGACCGGCCACAGCAATGGCAGTGCCACAGAAGATGAGCAGAAAATCCTGGCCAACACGCTGTTCTACCTGGCGCAGACCTCCACCTCGAACAGCTTCGACGACCGGATGTCACAGGATGTGGCAGCTCCCGATCCGGTTAGCGGTCAGGCCAGCCTCACTTATGACAGTGCCTCCGGCAGACCGGTGCTCACGTGGAATGAACCTAAGGATAATGGCAGCAGCTATGCTTACTATCTGAAGGCAACATCCTATGTAGACGGCAGCAGCCGTCAGTCGTCAGAGACCACTGCCACGGTAACAACAGGTGTACAAGGGTACGCTGTTACGGTTGACATTGACCCGGAGGGTAACGATCCCGGCAATACGGTGACTACTGCAACCTACAGCTACGCAATCCCGGGTACTCTCGACCGGGGAGTAACCTATTACGCGCACATTAAAACGATTGACCGTGCCGGCAATATCTCGCAGGTCTACACGCTTCCGTTCAATTCGGATGCTTCCGGCTTGACAGCGGTGTCCACCGATCCTGCGGGCAAGAGCAATGACGGCAAAACAAAATTGTCCGTTCTAGAGACCGTGATGCCGGGCAACCGGCTGGTGTACCTGAATGTCAAGGACGGCAGTGTGGAGATTCCTGCTGTCGGCGAGGAATTAAGCGGCTATGCCGACATTCCGTCCAATGGCCTAGTGGAAGCGGCCAACGGCGACAAGATTGCTGTTGCTGAAGTGGATGCAAGCGGCAAGGTCGTGCGGTTCGGCCAGACGGCCGCCAAGGTATTGCCTGCAGCAGCAGCGCTTCCGGTAGCCTCCGTTGATCCGGCGGGAATCGAGAACAACGGTAAGACCCAGATGGTCGCCGGTGCCGGCAGCGGCAACAAGCTGGTGTATGTGAATTTTGGCAAGGGTGAGATTACAGAGCCAAGCCAGGGCGAGTTGCTGACGGGCTATACGGATCTGCCTGACGGCGGTATCATTGCCGCTGAGTGGGGGGACAAAATCGGCATTGCCGAGGTAGATGCTGACGGCAAGGTCGTGCGCTATGGCGTGGCTGAGGCGAAGGTGTCTGCCGAAGCGGAGGCGAAGGGCCTCAGCGCAGCAGCTACTGACCCTTCAGGAAGCGGCACCGAAGGCAAGACCCGGGTAAGCGCCAGCGCCGCTAGCGGCAACAAGCTGGTGTATGTGAACTTCAAAGATCAGCAGGCCAGTATCCCGGATACCGGAAGCAGCCTGGAAGGGCTGGGATATGCCGGGCTGCCGTCCAGCGGTCTCGTAGACGCGGGCAACGGTGATCTGCTGGGAATCGCGGAGGTAGATCCGTCCGGCAAGGTGGTACGTTATGTCACTGTACCGGCTGAGGTAGCGCCGGAATCGGCGGCAAAGGGCCTGAGTGTAGGCGCGAAGCGTTGGGAGGGCAGCGGCGCCGAAGGCAAGACCCAGCTTACTGCGAACGTAGGTGCAGGAAATAAACTGGTGTATATGAACTTCGGCGAAGGCCCGGTTACAGCGCCGGCGGCAGGCCAGCCGGCAGGCAGCGGCTATGCAGAGGTGCAGGCGGGCGGCGTTGTGGAGGCCAAGAACGGCGATCTGCTGGGCGTTGCGGAAGTAGACGAGCAAGGCAATGTCGTGAGGTTCGGCACGACCCGCGCAGTTGTAGCGCCGGAAGCAGCGGCCAAAGGCCTGCCGGTGGTCGCGACCGATCCGGGCGGATCAGGAGCCGGAAACCAGACGAAGCTGGTCAGCAAGGCCGGAGAAGGGAACCGGCTGGTGTATGTGAACTTCGGCGAAGGTGCAGTGAACGTGCCTGGCGTGGGAGAGACGCTGTCCGGATACACGGAGGTTCCGGGAGACGGACGGGTTGAGGCAAAGGCCGGCGACCGGATCGGGATTGCCGAGATCGGACCGGACGGCAAAGTTGTGAAGTATGGCGTAACCGAAGCGGTGGTCGTGCCGGCGAATGCGGCGAAGCCGCTGACGGCGGTAAGCACTGACCCTACCGGAGCGGAAACGGACGGCCAGACGAAGGTGACACTGACCGGAGCCGCAGTGGGCAGCGGCAACAAGCTGGTCTACATGAATGCAGGCAAAGGAGCTGTCCGCGTGCCGGAGAACGGAGCGGTGCTCAGCGGCTACAGCGAACTGCCGGAGAACGGTCTCATTGATGCGCGGAACGGGGACAATCTGGCCATCGCCGAGGTGGATGCGAGCGGCAAGGTAGTTCGGTTCGCAGCCGTGAAGGCCGTTGTGGAAGCGGAGGATGCGGCCAAGGGACTTGACGTATCGGCCACCGATCCGGCGGGAGAAGGCACCGACGGACAGACCAAGCTGGCCAGCCAGACGGCAATCAGCCCGGGGAACAAGCGGGTCTATCTGAACTTCGGCAAGGATGGTGTCCAGCAGCCAAGCGTTGGCGACACCCTGAACGGCTATCTTCCTGTCCCTGAGGACGGAATGATTGCTGCAGATGACGGAGACTACATTGGGGTTGCAGAAATTGATGCCAGCGGCAAGGTGGTCAAGTATGGCGTAGCCACTGCCAAAGTTACCTCAGACTCTGCTGCTGACGGACTTACAGTAACCTCGGCAGATCCCGCGGGCACAGCCAATGACGGCAAAACGCTCGTCAGTGCCAAGGCGGAGGCAGGAAATACACTGCTGTACGTTAATTTCGGGCAAGGCCAGCTCCTTACCCCGGATAAGGGCGTGATTCTGACCGGTTACTCCGCGTTGCCGGAGAACGGCTTAATTGCGGCCAAGGAAGGCGACCGTATTGCTGTAGCCGAGGTGGATGCCTCCGGCAGAGTCGTGCGCTTTGGCTGGGTAACAGCGGTAGTGACGGATGAACCGGCTGAAGAGCCTCCGGTAGAGAATCCGCCAACCCCAACCCCGACGCCGGTACCGACCCCGACGGGAGCTCCAGCGCCGGGCGGAGCACCGGTTCCGGCGGCAACAGCAACACCGGCTGCTTCTGCCAAGCCAAATACCCGCGGGGTTGAAGTGCTGGTTAACGGCAAGGTGGAGTATGCGGGCATCGCAACCATTACCACCGAGAACCAGCAGGTGCTGACCACGATTGATGTGGACCAGGCCAAGCTGCAGGCCAAGCTGGACGCAGAGGGCCGGGGAGCGGTTGTGACAATTCCTTGGACCGCAGCATCGGATATTGTGGTTGCACAGCTGACAGGCCAAATGATCAAGAACATGGAGGACAAGGAAGCCCTGCTTGTGCTGGATACTCCTTCAGGAGCATACAAGATTCCAGCCGCGCAGATCCGCATGGCCACACTGGCCGCCCAGTTCGGCAGCCAGGTGAAGCTGGACGAGGTTACGCTGCAGGTGCATATTGCGCTTGGCGGCGCAGAGGCTGCCAAGGCCGGGGAAGCCCAGGCTGCCAAGCAGGGGGCTACCCTGATTGCGGCGCCGGTGACCTTCACTGTCAATGCGGTCTATGCAGGCAAGAGCATTGAAATTAAGGATTATAGCGTATACGTTGAACGGACGGTGGCTCTGCCGCAGGGCATCGATCCGAACAAGATAACGACAGGTGTCGTACTGGAGCCGGATGGCACCCTCCGGCACGTGCCTACCAAGGTGACTAAGGTAAACGATGTATATTATGCGCAGATTAACAGCTTGACTAACAGTGACTACGGTGTGGTCTGGCATCCGCTTGAGTTCACAGATGTCGCTGCCCACTGGTCCGAAGCTGCAGTCAACGACATGGGCTCACGCCTGGTCATTAACGGTGTAGGCGAAGGCACATTCCGTCCGAATGCAGACATTACGCGTGCAGAGTTCGCGGCGATTATGGTCCGCGGCCTGGGGCTCCGCCTGGAACAAGGAGCGGCTCCGTTCTCCGATGTGGACAGCTCCCAGTGGTACGCTTCTGCAGTGAACACTGCGTACCGGATGGGGCTGATCTCCGGGTATGAGGACAATACCTTCCGGCCGCAGGGCAAGATTACACGGCAGGAAGCCATGACCATGACCGCGCGGGCGATGAGCATCACCGGCCTTAAGGCCAAGGTGGCCGGCGCAGATGCTGCGAAGGTACTCCAGCCTTACAAGGATGCTTCGGCAGTAGCCGGGTGGGCCAAGGAAGCTGCGGCTTACTCTGTCGCCTCCCAGGTGATGAAGGGAAGAACAGCTTCATCGCTGAACCCGCAAGCGTTCATTACCAGAGCAGAGGTTGCGGCGGTGATCCAGCGCCTGCTGCAGCAGTCCGGTCTGATTTAGAGCAAGACAAGCATTAGGAGAAAGCATAACTAAGCTCAGGCTCTCAAGGTCGAACATCCTTGAGAACCTGGGCTTTTAGCGTTGGGAATTACCGCTTCAACACCAGCGGAAGGTATACCTCGTCCACAATACTGGCAATGGTCTCCTCCGACATCGGGGCGTTGTAGAGCATAATCTCATGGCGGGCCAGATCGGACGGCAGGGTGAGCATCCGGGGAGTAATGGCTTCAGGAGCCACCTCGCCCCGTTCAACGGCCCGCTGAAGAATGATCGTCATCGTCCGGTTCTGGCGCCCGCCGGGGAAGATCAGGGAGGCGAGCGGCAAGGCGCCCATGTCGGCTACCAGCCCGTAGAACGCATTCATCGTCACCTGGTGCGGTATTGATCCTGCGGGGGGCTGGTCTGGGGGCTGTGTTCCTGCCGGTGATGGCTTCCGCTTATACGGGCCTGACGCCCGGACAGATTCCCCATGCCAGCAGCACCACCCGGATTATGCAGCAGATCGGCGGGGCGTTTGGGGTGTCGGTCATCGCGGTTATTTTGCAGAATCAGCTCCAGTCCATGCTGCTGCACGACCCGGCCGCTATGACAGTTGCCTTCGACCATACGTTTATGTGGACGATTGCCTTCTCGGTCCTGGGACTGATTCCCGCAGCGTACCTGCCCAGAATACGAAGATAGCATGGCCTCGGCGTTAAAAGGCTGAGCATGAACATCTTGCTGATATTGGGCTGAACCTGCACCCGTTACCCATTGAACCGAATACCGCTAATATTCAGAGATAAGTGTATCCGGTGCAACTAAAAACTGTGAAAAGCAAGGCATTCCTCTCCTAACTGTATTCCATACAACTAAATATCCCGGAATGGGCGAAAAGACGGGTACAGAAGCATTTTAGTCGCACGAAATACAGCTAAACAGAGATTCGGTGGCACATCCGGCGACTTAGTTGTACAGTTTGCAATTAAGCCTATCCCTTGCACCTTAATCAGGCACGGCAACCCTCGGCAAGCGATGAGTTAAAAATGATTTTCACACGTTTAAAGCTAACACGTACCAGTTGCAGATGGCAGTATTGCGGGTAAGAACTATAATGAATTGAAACGGGGGAACGCCCGTGCCTGCGGCTTAACGGCAGGACATGAAGGAGGAAGACGAAATGGATTATCAGGCATATAACGATGGAGGGTACCAGCCGCTTGTAGTGAAGAGGTCCAAGGTGAAGCTTGTCCTGCTGTTTGCGGGATCGCTGCTTTTTATGCTCCTGGGTGTCTTGCTGCTAAAATGGTCCGGGGAGGTCACGGCCGATCCTGCGATCCTTCTGCGGACGCTGGGGATTGCCTGTACCGTGCTGTTCGGTCTGGCGGTAGTGGTCTATCTTATCATGCTCCTGCGCCGCTCGCCGCTGCTTGTGGTGGACGCCCAGGGCATTGATGACCAGTCTTCCGCAATTCCAGGCGGACGAATCCTGTGGGAGGACATTACGGATATCCGCCTGGTGCGCTTCTCCGGGCAAAAAAATATCTGCATCTTTCTCGCTGACCCCAAAGCCTATCTGGCCCGGCAACGCGGAGTGAAACGGTGGCTGATGGCCATCAACCTCCGCCTCGCCGGCACTCCTGTAAATATTACAGGCCAGTCCATGGGCATGTCCCTGGAGCGGGTATATGAAGAGATGGAGCTGCGCAGACGGCTGTGGTCGGGGCGGAGGTAGTCTGTATTGGTTTTATTCTGAAGTGGTATCCGTTCATCCGAATTCAGGATATAATATTGAACAAAGGAGTGGTGAGTATGTACTTGGACTGTGATTGTAATTAATGACACAGAGTATGAAGTATCCGAAATGTATCAGGACAACTCAGATACTCTTTCGGCTATGCAGATTGCTGAGCTTGATGCTGATCCCGAAATTGCAAAAATGATCCAGGAGTCCAAACAGGATATTATGCATGGTTCAATTATCTCTTCTAAGCAAATGATCGAGATGATAAGGAATGGACAACTTTGATGCAGGTAGTCTGGACTAAAAGTGCGGCCCAGAGCTTCTCCAAGATCGAAAGCATCCACTTCTCACCACAGGGATCGTTTACCGTTTCCTATCAGCCATCCGGGGATGGCTCTACATCCATAATTACTGCCTTTAAACATGGAAGATAGAATTAAGCATATTGAGACGCAAAAAATCGCAGCCCCAAAGCTGCGAATCACTTAAATGTGTATGGTCGAGACGACAGGATTCGAACCTGCGGCCTCTTACTCCCGAAGCAAGCGCTCTACCAAGCTGAGCTACGTCTCGACGTCTGAACAATTTGTATTATACGCCTGGTTGGAAACGCTGTAAACACCCTTTTTACTGAGCGATATGCCGCGCTTATCCGTCTGCTGCGGGCCCCGGGCCAGTCCTGATTGACAGAACCCCGGACGCTGGCTATACTTGAGGTGTTATTGATGCATATCGGACAATACGTGGATGAGAAGAAGTACGCCGGGGCATGGCTCCCTCAGAGAACAGGTTCCTTTGCGGATTCCCGCAACTGGCTGTGAGAACCTGGAAGACAGGCCGGCAGAAAGCTACTCTCGGAGTGCGGTAACAACCGCCGGGGGCCCCCGTTAACAGCCGCACAAGGCGATCGTCTGCCAGTTGCCCGTGAATAACGGGTCCGGGCGATAACCAGGGTGGTACCGCGATAATCATCGTCCCTGAATAACATTCAGGGGCGTTTTTTTGTTTTGATTTTTCGGGTAACCGTGATTTTCCGGCAAGTGTGCCATATTAACCAACAGACAGGAGCTGTACATGATGAAAGCAAGTGAAATCCGTTCCAAATGGCTGCAGTTTTTCGAGAGCAAGAATCACAAGATTGAACCAAGTGCCTCCCTCGTACCGCACAATGACCCTTCGCTGCTGTGGATTAACGCAGGCATGGCGCCGCTGAAGCCGTACTTCGACGGCCGGGAGGTTCCTGAGAATCCCCGCCTGACCAACTCGCAGAAGTGCATCCGCACCAATGATATCGAGAACGTGGGCAAGACGCGCCGCCACCATACCTTTTTCGAGATGCTGGGGAACTTCTCTATCGGCGACTACTTCAAGGAAGAAGCGATTACCTGGGCCTGGGAGTTCCTGACCGGCAAGGAGTGGATCGGGTTCGACCCGGACCGGATCTCTGTCACTGTCTACGCTGAGGATGAAGAAGCCTTCAAGCTGTGGAATGAGAAGGTCGGCCTGCCGGCTGAGCGCATCATCAAGCTGGGGGACGACAACTTCTGGGACATCGGCGAAGGCCCTTGCGGCCCTTGCTCGGAGATTTTCTATGACCGCGGGGAAGCCTACGGCAGTGATCTGAATGATCCCGAGATGTATCCCGGCGGTGAGAATGAGCGCTGGCTGGAGGTATGGAACCTCGTATTCTCGCAGTTCAACCATAATAAGGACGGCAGTTACACGCCGCTTCCGAACAAGAATATTGATACCGGTGCCGGTCTGGAGCGCTTCGCATCCATTCTGCAGGATGTGGACTCCAACTTCGATACCGATCTGTTCCAGCCGATTATCCAGAAGACTGCCGGGCTTGCCGGGGTAACCTACAAGGATAATGTGGAACAGGACATCGCGTTAAAAGTCATTGCCGACCATGTGCGCACAGTGACCTTTGCCGTTGGTGACGGCGTACTTCCTTCCAATGAAGGCCGCGGCTATATTATCCGCCGTCTGCTCCGCCGCGCCGTGCGCTACGGGAAGACGCTGGGGCTGGACCGTCCGTTCCTGCATGAGCTGACCGAGACGGTCGGCGAGATTATGGGCGTGTACTATCCGTCCGTGGTGGAGAACCGCGAATATATTGCCAAAATCATCCGTCTCGAAGAGGAACGCTTCCACGAGACGCTGTCCGATGGTCTGGCGATCCTCGGAGAGATCAGCGCCAAGGCCAAGGCTGACGGACTGAGCACCATTGCCGGTGCCGATGCGTTCAAGCTCTATGACACCTACGGCTTCCCGTTCGACCTGACCGAGGATTTCGCCTCCGAGCAGGGGCTGACGGTTGACCGTGAAGGCTTCGATGCCGCCATGCAGGAGCAGCGCGACCGGGCCAGAGCGGCCCGCCAGGACAGCGCCAGCATGAAGGTTCAAGGCGGTGCGCTGGCCGACCTGACGGTTAAAAGTGAATTTGTTGGATATAATGACACGGTAACCGAATCCAAGGTGCTGGCGATTGTAGTGGACGGCGCGCTTCAGGATACAGTAAGCGAAGGCGCCGAGTGCCAGGTGATTCTGGAAACCACTCCGTTCTATGCGGAGAGCGGCGGTCAAGTCAGCGATACCGGCGTACTGACCGGCGGATCGGTGACCGCCAAAGTGACCGGGCTGTTCAAAGCACCGCACGGCCAGCATGTTCACCTCGTTACGGTGGAAGCCGGCGATCTGAAGGTAGGCGATACCGTCCGCGCTGAAGTGAACCGGGCTGAGCGTGAGGATATTGTGAAGAACCACACTGCTACCCACCTGCTGCACAAAGCACTGAAGGAAGTGCTGGGCAGCCATGTGAATCAGGCAGGCTCTTTAGTAGAAGGTTCGCGTCTGCGGTTTGACTTCTCGCACTTTGGAGCGATTACGCCTGAGGAGCTTAGCGATATTGAGCAGCGTGTGAACGCCCAGATCTGGCGCAGCCTTCCTGTAGTGATCGAGAACAAGCCGATTGATGAAGCCAAGGCAATGGGGGCTATGGCGCTGTTCGGCGAGAAATACGGCAATATCGTGCGCGTGGTGCAGGTCGGCGACTACAGCCTTGAGCTGTGCGGCGGATGCCATGTTGCCAATACCTCGCAGATCGGAATCTTCAAGCTGCTCAGCGAGAGCGGCATCGGCTCCGGGGTACGCCGGATTGAAGCAGTAACCGGCCGCTACGCCTATCAGTTCACCGAGAGCCAGCTGGATCTGCTGAAGCAATCGGCTGCGCTGCTGAAATCCTCGCTCACCGATGTGCCGAAGCGGATCGAAGCCCTGCATGCCCAGGTGCGCGAGCTGGGCCGTGAGAACGAATCGCTGCAGTCCAAGCTCAGCGCAACCTTTGCCGCCGAGCTGACCGGCAGTGTCATCACGGTAGGCGGAGGCACACCGCTGCTGGCGGTCTCTGTTCAGGCTGGCAATATGGATGCGTTGCGCTCCACTGCGGATGAGCTGAAGTCTAAGCTTCCAGATACTGTACTGGTGCTCGGAGCTGTGATGGAAGATAAGGTTAACTTTGTAGTAGCTGTGCCGCAGGAGCTGGTCAAGAAGGGCTTCCACGCCGGCAAGCTGGTGAAAGAGATCGCCGCAGTCTGCGGCGGCGGCGGCGGCGGCCGGCCGGATATGGCCCAGGCCGGCGGCAAGGATGCCTCCAAGCTGGGCGAAGCCCTGAAGAAGGCGGAAGAGCTGGTAGCCGCACTGGCGTAACACCATTAACAAGTTCCCTTTGCAAGAAAATGTTGGGATCTATTAATATCTGGAACAAGGCGGTACTGGGGGGCAAGGACTCAGTACCGCTGCTTTATTCACAAAAAAGTTATTTTTGTGGGGTATTCATCATTGACCTCCGGCTTGCAATAGCTTAAAACCCAAAAAAACAGCTGGTTTTGTAGATGAAATGCCAAAAAAAGCGCTTTTACAGCAGGAGGATTTCCTCGCCGGGGCCTGAATATGTTATGATGAAGGCAGCAAGTGAGCTGTACAGCAGCAACTTTGCGAAGCCGCCCGCAGCGGGTGATTTTGCAGAAGGAAGGTGTCACCAGATGGACTCCATGGACAAAACGGTCAAATTCAATGTGAAGGGCGACGAAAAGGAAGCCTCTCCCCAGGAAATACTGCTCGCTGTGTACGATGCACTGGTGGAGAAAGAATATCATCCGATCAATCAGATCGTGGGATATCTTCTTTCCGGAGATCCGGCTTACATTCCGCGCCACAACAATGCGAGAAGTTTAGTCCGGAGGAAAGAGCGTGATGAGCTGATTGAAGAACTGGTCCGGTTCTATCTGGCTAATCACCGGGTGGACCAGCCGAAATGAGCAAGAAGCTGGGACTGGACTACGGCGACCGCAGAATCGGTGTCGCCACAAGCGATATTTTCGGATGGACAGCACAGGCTCTGGAGACGATTGAGCGGCGCGGGAACGGCAAGGAATTCGACCGTATCCGCGAGCTGGTCAAGGAGCACGAGATTGCTGAGATTGTCGTTGGGCTGCCTAAGAACATGAACGGCTCAGTAGGACCCCGTGGTGAAATATGCATCGAATTCGCCGAACAGCTACGGGAGCAATTAGATCTGCCCGTACACCTATGGGATGAGCGTCTGACGACGGTATCTGCCGAGCGGGTGCTGATTGACGGGGACGTCAGCCGGAAGAAACGCAAAGGGATTGTGGACAAAATGGCCGCAGCTCTGATTTTGCAAAATTTTTTGGATGCTAACAGTAAAAGGTGAGGGGTGTGCGGATATGACAAACGAACAGATCGGCCAAGAAGAAGAACCGGAAATTATCTATATTCCCGACGAGGAAGGTAATGAAGAGGAATTCGAGGTCATCATGAAGTTTGAAGTGGACGGATCGGATGCCAAGTATATGATGGTGGTTCCGCTCGATTCCGAGGATGAGGAGACGGATGAGGTATACGCTTTCCGTTACGAGGAAGACGGCGACGATTTGCAGCTCTTCATGATTGAGAATGATGAGGAATGGGCCATCGTGGAGGAGACCTTCAATACGCTGGTTGATGAGCTGGACGGAGGCCCGGAGAATGACTGAGTTTTCTGCTGCTGAGGCAGTATGGACCTCGAAGCTCAAAGAAGTATACGGAGATACAGTCGAACTGGAAGATGAGCAGGGCAAGTCTTCCGTTTACAATATTATTGCCGAGTTTGCTGTTGGTGACCGTGCTTATGCGGTTCTGGCCGGTTCGGGGAGATCAGCGGAGCAGGAGATTCTGCGCATCGTGGTTTCTCCGGACGGACTGCCGGAGCTGGAGAGCATTATGGATGATGATGAGTGGGAGGATGTTTCCGAGCTGTACGATGAGCTTACCCTTCCCGCTGAAGACAGCCAGTAGGTAGCAGCAGCTTCATGTAGAGCGGGTACGGAAGAGGGCGGATTTTTTCCGCGCTCTTTTTGCTTATTTGCTGCACGTAACATTCTAGGACTGAAAAAATAAGTTGAATTTTAGACAATACAATTTTATACTTTATAGTCGGAAAGTGAGGCGTAACATTTGAAAGCCGTGATCCGCACTGTGCTGATCCTCATTCTTGTCCTGGTGCTATTGGCCGGGGGAGGGGCATGGTACATTTGGAAGGGAATGCAGCCGGTAGAGCCCGCCGGGCCAGCCGTGACGGTTACCATAGAGAAGGGCATGGGCAGTGCGCAAATCGCCGACCTGCTGGAGCAGAAGGGAATTATTAAGAACAGCCTGTTCTTCAAAGGCTATCTGAAATGGGTTCAGGAGGGCTCCAGCTTCAAGGCGGGAACCTACAGCCTAAGTCCCGGCGACACCTATGATACGCTGATTAGCCGGATGAATGCGGGCGATGTTGTGAAGGAAGCGACGGTAGTATTCACCATCCCCGAAGGATATACTGCGGTGCAGGTGGCAGACAAGCTGGCTGCGGCCTGGAACCAGAAGCCTGAGGTGTTCCTGCAGCTGATCGATTCGGGCAAGGGGCTGGAGGCGGTAAGCCAGCTGGAAATCCCTGATAATCCGCAGCTGCGCCACCGGCTGGAGGGCTATTTGTTCCCCGAGACCTATGAGCTGGCAAAAGACAGTACGCCGCAGGAGGTCATCGAGGCTATGCTGGAGCAGCTGGTGAAGAAGCTGGATACCATTCCGGAATGGAAGGCAAAGCTGGCGAACCGCGGACTTACGCTTCACGAACTGCTGACGGTGGCTTCACTGGTGGAACGTGAGGTAGTCGTGGATAAGGAACGCCCGCTGGTGGCCGGCATTATCTATAACCGCCTGGACAAAGGCCAGAAATTAGAGATCGATGCTACCGTCCAGTATCTGCTGGACAAGCAGAAGGAACGGTTGTACGAGAAGGATCTGAAGGTAGACAGCCCTTATAATACGTATAAGCAGGCAGGCTTGCCGCCCGGGCCGATCAGCAGCCCCGGCCTTGCTTCTATTGAAGCGGCAATGACTCCCGAAATATCTGATTATTTCTTCTATGTCACCAAGAAAGATGGTTCTCAAGGCCATTTGTTTGCGAAGACCTACAAGGAACATTTAGCCAATATTCAGAAAAGCAAGCAAAATCAATAGCAACAGGCGTAGAATGGTATAGATGCGCTGGGCACAGGAGGTAACACAATGAATAATACACCGGAGCTGCTGGCAACAGCAGCTTCTCTGGAGGAAGCTGCAGCGCTGCTGGATGCGGGTGCCACGGCGCTACTGATCGGCGATGACCGCTTCGGAATGCGGCTGGCCGGACACTTCACGCTGGAGGATACCGCAGCCGTGGTGAAGCTCGCCCATGAGCGGGGCGGTAAGGTATACGCCAGCATTAACGGACTGATCGCCAATTCCATGCTGGAGGAGCTTCCGGCTTATGTGAAGGCGATCGGGGAGATTGGAGTGGACGGCGTTGAGTTCGGAGACCCGGCTGTCCTTGCGGCAGTGAAGGCGGAAGCGCCGGGGATGAAGCTGCACTGGAATGCAGAGATGACCTCAACCAACTACGCTACGGCGAATTATTGGGGCCGCAAGGGGGCTTCGCGGGTCGTCCTGGCCCGTGAGCTGAATATGGATGAAATGACTGAGATGGTGCCGCATCTGGAGGTTGAAGCCCAGGTACAGGTGCATGGCATGACCAATATCTATCATTCCAAGCGCAAGCTGGTTGCCAGCTATATGACCCATCAGGGCCGTCCGAGCGACGGCGGGAGCCTGGGCAAGGAGCGCGGGCTGTTCCTGATTGAGGCCGAGCGCCCGAATGAGAAGTTCCCGATCTATGAAGATGAGAACGGCACGCATATTATGAGCTCGGATGACATTTGCATACTAGAGGACCTGCATTTCTTATTGAAGGCCGGTGTACACAGCCTGAAGATTGAGGGACTGCTGAAGCCGGTAGCCTACAATGCCGCTGTCGTTAAGGCCTACCGTCATGCCATGGACGTATACGCCGCCGATCCGGCCGGATATGCCTTCGATGAGGCTTGGCTGGAGGAGATCCGGGCCTTGCAGGACCCGGAGCGCGAGCTGTCGTTCGGCTTTTTCTACAAAGAGCAGGTCTATTAATATATCAAAAGAAATGGTCTCAGCTCTTGCAAGGTTTATCCCGGCAACTAAGGGGCAGCAGCGGAGGGGAATTTGGAACTGTAGGAGCGCCAGCGTCCGCCTTTGTGTCCGGATGTTATCCGCTAAGTGGAATAATCAAACATCTGGAGACAACAGCGGCCGAAAGTCCAAATTCACCGCAGCAGCGTTTATACCCGATGTTAGTCTTTTATCTTGCACAAGATGAGACACAGAAAGGAGAACAGGAATGGGTACTATGACGAGGCCCCAATTCAAGGGCAAGCGTTACCGTCTGGACAAACCGGAGCTCCTGGCTCCGGCAGGGAATCTGGAGAAATTGAAATTCGCCGTGCATTATGGCGCGGATGCAGTATATATTGGAGGACAGAAATATGGTCTGCGCTCAGGCGCGGATAACTTCACCTTCGAGGAAATGCGCGAGGGCGTGGAGTTTGCGAAGAAATACGGAGCCAAAGTATTCGTGGCCACCAACATCTATGCGCACAATGAAGATATCGCCGGCATTGAAGAATACCTGCGCAACCTGTATGAGGTTGGCATTGCCGCCATTATTGTAGCCGATCCGGTAATTGTCGATACCGCGCTCCGCCTGGTGCCGGGTCTGGAGGTGCATCTCAGCACCCAGCAGTCCACGCTCAACTGGCAGGCCGTCTCCTACTGGAAGCAGGAGGGGCTGCCGCGCGTAGTTCTGGGCCGGGAGACCAGCCTGGAGGAGATCGCAGAGATCAAGCAGCATGTGGACATCGAGATTGAGAGCTTCATCCACGGGGCGATGTGTTCCTCTTATTCCGGCCGCTGTGTGCTGTCCAACCACTTCACGGACCGTGACTCCAACCGCGGGGGCTGCTGCCAGTCCTGCCGCTGGAAGTATGATCTGTTCGAGGATGCCCGTCCGGAAGGAACATGGGTATCGGAGGAGGAGCAGGCAGACGCGCCTCAGGCCTTGCAACCGGGAATCACCCAATTGCCGCTGCACCAGCCGGAGGATAACCCGTTCACAATGGGATCGAAGGACCTCTGTATGCTGGAGAGCATTCCTGACCTGATCGAAGCCGGAATTGACAGCTTCAAGATCGAAGGCCGGATGAAATCCATTCATTACGTGGCTACTGTGGTGAATGCTTACCGCAAGGCTATCGATGCATATATGGCTGACCCGGAAGGGTATGTACTGAAGCCGGAATGGCTGGAGGAGCTGCAAAAGGCGGCGAACCGCCCGCTGAACACAGGCTTTTTCTATGACACGCCGGACCATGAGGATCATATCTACGAGCCGGAAGAGAAGGCTGCTCCGTATGACTTCGCCGGTCTGGTGCTGGAGTATGATGCGGAGAGCGGCATGGCGCTGGTTCAGCAGCGCAATCACTTCAAGCCGGGGCAGGAAGTCGAATTCTTCGGCCCGGATAACACCTTCTTCAAGCAGACCGTAGGCGGGCTGTGGGATGAGGACGGCAATCCGCTGGATGCGGCCCGCCACCCGCTGCAGCGGGTGCGCATGAAGGTGGATCACCCGGTCGCTTATTTTGATATGATGCGCAAACGTAAATAATCCGCTTACAAACTATGGAATGTCCGTTTACAATAGGGCATTCCTTTTTATATGCCAAATGTCTTATGCATTTCGACAAAAATAATGAAATATTGAAGCAAAATATCTAAAAATGCTAAGAAATATGAGTCTTTGTGCCGATATAAGTCAGGTAACGCTTACATACGTCTTCTAATCTAAGGGATAGGCAGGTGATGTAATGGAGGCTCCCCAACCGGAAAGTAAGAGAGACAAACTGAAGGAGAGAAGGATTAAAGTGGCAAAAAACAACAAAAAGCCAAAGGCTGTCCAAAAGACCGAAGCAGGACGTACAGGCGAATCACAGAAAGCAAAGCAAACGGAAGAAAAGGCTGGTTTCATGAAGGTATTGAACGGCTCCTTACGTCAGGTGAAGAGAGTGAACCCGATGAAATCTGTCGGGGTGAAGCTGTTTCTGATCTTTTTATCATCCATTGTCGTTGTCGTGCTGTTCTTGGGTCTTCTGTCGTACAACAAAGCCAAGAATACGATCAAAGACAATGTATCTGAAGCCAACCGTCAGACAATTATTCAGACCTCGGAGAAGCTCGATATTACCTTGAAGCAGTATGAGAATCTTGCGCTCCAGCTCTATTTCGATACACAGATGCAGGCAACGCTGACAGAGCTGTCTACAGCAAAGAACAGCTATGACAGCTTCGTGGCCACAGATGCCATCAGCAAGAAGCTGTCCAGCCAGACCACAACCGATTCCAACATTGTTGCTATCTCGCTAGTTCCGCAGGACACGAAGATGGCGATCATCTCCAGCGGTAGCTCGGGCTTCAATGAGGATGATCTGAGAGACCAGGAATGGTTCAAGAAGGTGGTTGAGAACTCCTCTGCCTATGAACCATACTATACAGGAGAAGCCAAATCTGCCCAGAACTACTGGTTCCCGACCTCCGTTGCCGGCAGCGGCGGGAAGAATATTGCCATGGTGAGAACGCTCAAGAACCTGGGCTCCAATGCGACCTATGTCGTCTTACTGGAGCTTAAGAGCAGCCTTCTGGAGGAGGCGTTCAAGAGTGTGCAGCTTGGGGATGGCTCGCGGATTCAACTGGTAGCTCCGGATGGAACCGTAGTTGCTTCTTCACAGCCGGAAGAGGACGGCAAAGTCTCCGAGCTGACCTTCATTCAGGAGAGCAAGCAGAACAATAACAGCAAGGAAGCCAAGGATGAGAACGGCAAGGATATCCTTGCCGTATACAATCCGATGCAGAAGGCAGACTGGAAGCTTGCCGGGGCAGTGCCAACCGGCGAGCTGGTTGAAGCGGCGACCCCGATTCTTTTCACGACCTTCTTGGCTGCCGGAGCTGCAGCAGTCCTGGCCATTCTGGTCGGCTTCTGGATGGTGCAGCTGATTGCCAAGCCGCTGGCGCGCCTGAAGGATCTGATGCTGAAGGGCTCCGAAGGCGATCTGAGCGTCCGCACCGAGTTCGTCTCGAAGGATGAAATCGGCCAGCTGTCGGCTTCGTTCAACCTTATGATGGAACGGATTACCGATCTGGTCGCCCAGACGACCGATACGGCCCGTGAAGTGCTGGAGACCGCCGGCGAGCTTGGCGAGGCTTCCCGCAAGACGGCCATCTCGGCCAAGGAGATCGCTGCGGCTACAGAAGAGATTGCCGGAGGGGCCGGAAGCCTGGCCCAGGAGGCAGAGCGCGGCAATGAGCTGACCGATCTGATCGGTACGCAGATGCAGAGCGTGATTGCGGCGAATGCCGAGATGGATCAGGCCGCCCGCGGTGTCGGTGAAGCCAGCGGACAGGGAGCATCTCAGCTGGAAGAGCTGCTGGAGCAGACCGGACGCACCGGCGAGATGACCTCTGCCCTCGTAGAGAGAGTCAATAACCTCAAGGAAACGGTATATTCCGTTATTAAGGTGCTGGATGTGATGAAGAATATCACCCAGCAGACGAATATTCTGTCGCTGAATGCTACGATTGAAGCGGCAAGAGCGGGCGAAGCCGGCCGCGGCTTCATGGTTGTAGCCGGGGAAGTGCGCGAGCTTGCAGACCAGTCCAAGCAGTCCATTGCCCTGGTGGCCGGAATTACGGACAAAATTATCGCTGAGATGGATGAGACTGTGGTGGTGCTCTCAGAGGTCGCTCCACTGTTCAAGCAGCAGATGGCATCTGTGAAGGATACCAGCGATATCTTCGTATCCGTGAAGGGCCAGATGGAAGACTTCATCACCAGCCTGGAGTCCGTTACCGGTGCGATCGACAGCCTGAACCATTCGCAGGTTGTGCTGTCTGAGGCCATGGGGAATGTCAGTGCCGTAGCGCAGCAGTCCTCAGCCACCTCCGAAGAGGTAGCTTCGCTGAGCAGTGAGCAGCAGAATGTCAGCGATCATCTGGTATCACTGTCCGGCAAGCTGGAGAGTGCTTCCACCCAGCTGGAGAACAAATTGTCGCTGTTTACGATCAAATAAGACTCAGAGCCGTTCTGATTCAGGGGCGTCACGCAAGCCGGTAATTGGCTGCGTGGCGCCCTTTTTTAGTTGTTGTTTAGGAATGCTGCGCCGAGGGATGGTCCGCTTACTTCACAGTTAGTAACATCTATAAAGAAATCCTGCATAAATTGCAACAAATCCAGCGCTGACTTGCTCTAAAGGCCGGAATTTGTGCAAATTATGCAACAATGTAGCTTAGCCAGTACCATTTTTTTAAAGAATCCTGCAAAAATTGCAACATTACTGCTCCTTACAAGCGGCCAGAGAGAGAAGGCACCAGCATCTTTCACCCGTAGAGTGATTTTATCCATTAGTTGGTCTGTCTCAGCGGTTTACTATGCGTCTTAAGCGCCGTACCACGATGATGAAAGTATGAGTGCCTCTGTTTATACTTTGTTTTGCTTCAATTGCTTTGATACATATCGTTTTTAGCCATATCCAATGCTACTAAGATTTTGATCTGAAACGTTTTACTAAGTCCCTTCATCCAATGTTCAATTGGATACACATCGACTACCGGAGTGACTGTGTCATCATAACGGTCCAGTTCAATTTTAATAACTGAATGAGTATCCACAAGGAAGCTAATTATATCCTCACCCTGATCGGGTATCCAAGATAACACGTGTGCTGTTCTCATAGCCGGAAATGTTTTTCTAATAATGTTTAAGAACCTGCGCTTGGACATATCATTGAACAAATGAAATTTCGAGGCTTTTAATTCTTCTCTATATGCTTGTTCAGTTAAAGTCCCTTTAAGTTTCATACCCATCCTACTTTCCAGAGAAGCCGAACCATTAGCGAATACGGCTATTTTTTATATTACCTTTTTAATTCAAGGAAGCTACCAAACTATCCTTCCTTGTACATCCTTAAGCGAATGCGTATAATGATTTTGTTAGGGTTTTGTTATCTTGTTTGCTGGATTAGTTAGGGAATCTGAACCAGGGAGAAGGCAGAGTGAAAGTAACCCGCAGCTCCAACGGGTGGTCATATATCGCCGACATGTCCATGGAACGGAAGCTGTTCCTGGTCTTTCTGGTGATTATTACGCTCCCGCTGTCTTTTATCAGTGTGATCAGCTTCAGGAGCTATTCCGCATCCATCCAGGCGAACACGGTTGCCTATTCGGAGAAGCTGATTGATCAGATGATGGATTCCATCGATGATTACATAGAAGATATGAAACGGATTTCTTCCATGCCCGCCTACGTGAATGATATCAAGCAGAATCTGATCCGCTCGAACCGTTATTATGAGCAGAAGCAGATGATGAAGGGCGATGCCGGTACGGCTCCGGTTGCTCCCGGCGACCTGGACCTCCTGCTGTCCATTCAGCGGGGCATTGAAGAGAATATTTCGTTTATTAACAACATCAAGCGGGGGACCAATTCTGTCTATATTTTTGATAACTACGGGAATGGTTATTATTCAGCCAAGGATGGAGGCGTCCGGCTGGATCTGATGCAGAGCTACAGGTTCTGGAGCGGGCAGACCAAAGACTCCGGCGGAGAAGCAACCCTCCTGGGAACACAGGCATATACGAGCAATTTGCAGAGTACGCGTTATGCTTTTACCGTGGTGCGCAACATTCTGGACGGGTTATGGAAGCCGGTCGGACTGATCGCGGTGGAGGCCAACTTCAGTAATCTGGAGACCCAGGTGGCGGAGCTGGATAAGGTTACCCGCGGGAAGTCTGTGATTGTGGATCAGTCCGGCAAAGTGATCTATGACAGTGACCAGAAGCTGCTGACGAAGGATATCTCCCGTTCCTCCTTGTTCCAGTCTGCTGTGGGGAGCTCCGGCAGCTTTTATGATACGGTATCCGGAAAGGACCGGCTGAATATCTATTCCAGCTCATCCAAAACAAACTGGAAGGTCATTATCTCCATTCCGGTGGACGAATTAACCCATGGGGTGAAGCTGACCCGTAACGCCACGATAGGCGCCACTCTGGTCATCATTGTGCTGGCCCTGATCATCTCCCTTATTCTGTCGTTTGCCCTGACCAAGCCGCTGACCCGGATGATCCAGCTTATGAAGCAGGTGCAGGGCGGTGATCTGGATGTGACCTTCCGCGTGAAACGCCGTGATGAGATCGGTCTCCTGGGGCATCAATTCAACCGTATGCTGGCCCGCATCCGTCAATTGATTCAGGATATTTACCGGATGGAGGAGCAGAAGAAGGAGGCGGAGCTGCAGGCGCTTCAGAGCCAGATCAATCCGCATTTTATCTATAACACGCTCGAATCCATCCGGATGACGGCGGAGATTAACGATGATACGGACGCGGCTGACATGATCTCCATTCTGGGAAAGCTTCTCCGCTACAGCACCAGTGATCTGTCGGGCTGGACTACAATGAAGCAGGAGCTGCTCTATGTACGTAACTATGTGGAGCTGCTGGGCTGCCGGTATCCCGGGAGATTCGAGCTGACGATTGATGTCCCTGAGGAGCTTGACAGCTATTCCATGATTAAGCTGGTGTTTCAGCCGATCATAGAGAATGCCGCTTATCACGGGCTGGACGATACCAAGCCGCTCATGCATTTGAGCATCACCTGTGAACGAACCGGGCAGAAGCTGCTGTTCCATATCCGGGATGACGGCTGCGGCATGGAGCAGATCACGCTGGATAAGCTCAATCATAGGCTGAGATACGAAGCCCCGCCGAAGGCAAGCATCAATGGCGGTATTGGCATGATCAACGTGCACCAGCGGATACAGCTTCATTATGGACCGGCCTATGGGATTGAGGTGTTCAGCAAGCCGGGCGAGGGTACGGATGTTATTTTATCGCTGCCGCTGCGGGGGACGGTGCAACGTTAATTCAAGGAAAGTTCCACTGAGGGGGAATAGGCTTGAAAAGGATGATTGTATACTTTCGGGTGTATACTTTTCTGCTGCTGATTCTGCTGGTAACCGGCTGTAACAGCTTGGGCGGCAAGGGGCAGGCACCAGCCTTAACGTCTTCTGCCGGAGATGATGAGTCTTCCAGGCTGTCCGGTACCATCGTGATGCTGACGAACCGGATCGACCTGATAGAGAACGGGACCTTTAAGCGCTACGCGGATGAATTCAGGAAGCGGTATCCTGAGGCTAAGGTGGAATTCGAGGGATTGTCCAGCTATGCCACGGATATTCTGGTCCGCTTGTCCACCAAAGATACAGGGGATGTTCTGCTGCTTCCGGTCAATCTGCCTGCGAAGGAGCTGGAGCTGTTCTTTGAGCCTCTGAGTGAGGAGCTGGCGGCAGGGGAGAGATTCACAACCTTCGCCACCTATGACGGCAAGCGGTACGGGCTGTCTACGGGCACCACTACGAGCGGCATCGTGTATAACAAGAAGGCTTTTGCACAAGCGGGGATTGAACGGGTGCCTCAGACGCTGGATGAATTCTACGCTGCCTGTGCCAAGCTGAAGCAGGCGGACATCATCCCGCTGTATATGAACTACGGGGCCGTCTGGCCGCTGCGGGAGTGGGGGAATAATCTGGTTAATTATATGACGGGCAACCCCGATTATCTGAACGATATGGTGCATGAGGACAGTCCCTGGGAGACCGGGAATGAATGGGGGCAGGCGCTGGGCATTGCCAGAACGCTGCTGGCTAAGGGCTATGTCGAGGAGCAGCTTTTCTCGAACAACTGGGAGATCTCCAAGACCAAGCTGGCCAAAGGCGAGGCAGGGATGTATCTGCAGGGGAACTGGACGATCCGGCAGATCATGGATGCAGGCGCTTCCCCGGAGGATATAGGCTTCTTTCCTTTTCCATATAACAATGATCCGGCCCATTATGCTGCGCTTAACCCCGATTGGTTCATGGGTGTCAGCAGGTTCAGCAGCCATAAGGAGCTGGCGATGGCTTGGCTGAAATTTTTCATTACAGAAACCACGTATGCAAAAGACTGGGGGTTCCTGCCAGCGGATGATTCGGACGGGCCCGCCTTAGAGCAGTACAGCGAGTTCCTCTCCTACGATCCGAAGCTGATTGAGGCTACGGTGCAGTCCGATGCCTTCATTGACATGGCGAACCGGGCGAAGCTCAGCTTCTGGTCGGGCGATTATATTCAGGATTTGTTAGCCGCGCCGGATCTGCAGAAGGCCTTTGACCAGTTGAATTCGAAATGGAAGGAAGCGCGCATAAGCCAGCAGGCGTCTCCGTAACCGCGGGCTCTGCGCAGCAAGCAAGTTCACATTCTGGAGGTATTGTTGTGGCCAAAAAAGTAACGATGCAAAAAATAGCCGACCACCTGGGCGTATCCAAGTTCGTGGTCTCCAAAGCGCTCTCCGGCAAGGAGGGGGTCAATGAGACCACCCGGGAGCGGGTGATTGAGGCCGCCTCCCAGCTGGGGTATTTCACTCAAAAAAACGCCTATGGGCAAAATCCGCTGCGCCGGGCACTGACCGGAGAGCATGACCGCAACAAGCAATCCGTGCTGGTGCTGATGCCCAATATCCGCTCCCAGACCCAGGATTCCCTGTATTGGGGCAAAATTGTTGACGGCATTGCGCTGGCTCTCGATCAGGAAGGGCTGGGGATGGTCATCATCTCCGAGCACCGGGCGGATCATTTCGTCAATGTCCTTAATCCCGACGGTCTGCTTGGCCTGATTGGAGTCGGGCAGATCTCTACCGCGCAGCTGCTGGAGGTACGCCGGATCGGGCTGCCGATGGTCATGATTGACCATGAGGATGCACTAATTCCAAGTGATACGGTGTTTGCGAACAACATCGATTCGCTGGCCCGGCTGGTCAATCATCTGATTGGCACCGGTCATACATCCTTTCGTTTCGTCGGCAATATCCGTTACTCCCGCAGCTTCCGGGACCGCTGGATCGGCTTCCGCAGTGCGCTGGAGGAGAACGGGCTGAAGGCGCCGGTGATCGGCGATGAATTGCTGATGGAGGGGATGGTTGACGAAGTGCTGCGCGAACAATTCAGACTCTGGGCTGCCGAGGGGAAGGAATCGGGTACCCTGCCGACTGCACTCGTATGTGCGAACGACCTCATAGCCCTTACGGTCAGCGAAGTGCTGCGGGAAGCCGGGCTTAACATCCCTGGGGATGTATCAGTGACCGGCTTTGACAATATCGAGGATTCCCTGCGGGGAGTCACTCCGCTCACCACCGTTCATGTGCCTAAGGAGGCTATGGGCCGGGCTGCGGTCCAGAAGCTGTTAAGCCGGATTCAGAATCCCGCTGCGCCGCTGGAGAAAATTCTGATCGCGGCAGATATCGTTCACCGGGACTCTGTGGGGAAACCCCGGGCTTGAAGCAGAAGGCCTGCGGGAGTCCGCAGGCCTTCTGCTTCATAGGCTATTACAACTGTTATTCGGTCAATGTAATGGCTCGCCAAGCCGTCTGATCATCTCGAAGCAGGCCCGGCTGTTGTGGTAAGGACATTTCCAGGCGCTGACCTTGGGTGCTGAGGACAGCGGCTGCAGGGATGTATCCACGCCCCAATGCCATTCGCCCAGCTTATGATCAATGATATAGTTGTCGATGAAGCGCCATGAGTTCTCGGCAGCCTGCAGGAAACGCAAATCTCCGGTTAACTGATATGCATTGTAGAATCCGACCATGGCTTCCGCCTGCGGCCACCAGTCTCTGGTCTCATGGGCTTTGTCAATGAAGCCGCTGCGATCAGCCTCATTCCAGATTCCGCCGTCCGGCTCTACTCCCTCTGCCAGCGCGGCTTCGGCCATAGAAAGCGCCGCCTTGCGCACACGCCCAAGCAATGCTTTGTCCCCAAGCAGTTCCGCAGCTTCATAGAGCAGCCAGCTTCCCTCTATATCGTGGCCGAAGGAAATAAGCTCGGACTTCACCTGCCACTCTTCATCCATGAACAGGTGGAAGTGCCTGCCGTCTGCATCCAGGATATGGTCCAGCATCGTTCCGATCAGCTCAGCCAGCTTGCTCCGAAGAAGCTCTGACTTCCATACCCGGTACAAGCCGGTGTACCCTTCCAGCACATGCAGATGCGTGTTCATGGATTTTTTCTCATTCATATCCTTCGCACTGAGACTTAAGGCATCGGTCATCTCCCACTCCCGTGACAAGGCTTCAATATACCCTTGGTGCACAGGATCGTAGCCGTACCTCTCAATCAGGTGGAAGAGATCAACAGCATGCTGAAGCGGGTCCTCCCGTCCGGTGGCATGATGAAATTCCGCCAAGGCGTACACGGTAAAAGCAAGTCCATAGATTTGTTTCTTCGGCTGGGCAGCAGCGCCATGTTCATCCACCATCCAGAAGAATCCGCCGAACTTCTGATCTGTGAAATGCCGGATAAGATAGTCATAGGCACGTTCAGCGGCGGCCAGATATTCCGGGGCATTGTACACTCTGTAAGCACTTGCAAAAGTCCAGAGAATCCTTGCGTTCAGGACAAGGCTTTTGTCAGCACCGGGGATCACCTTCAGCTGGCTATCCATTTCACCGATAAAGCCGCCATACGTCTCATCCAGCGTGTGCTTCATCCAGAAGTCCAGAATATTCGTCTTCAGCTCTGCTTCCAGTTTGTCCCGCCATTTCTCCAATGAATGATTCATCACGATCTGTTCACTCCTTAATGTTCTGACTGGAATGTTCTACTGGCAGTGGAGTTTATACTCTTCTTTTTGTTATAGTTATGTTAGTGAATAATAATAACGAAGTATAATTATGTTATAACCCTTTTCAGGCAGCAATTCAAGCGGGAAATCAATAAAGTAAATTGAAGACTATAAAAGTGCATACGGACACATTTTCTACTGTACCTGTTAAGTCTATAATTGAGTTGAGAGCGCTATCATAGCGGATAAGATGATGGGGGCGATAGGGTGGTAATCCGGATCATGATTGCGGATGATGAGGAAGTGATCCGCCGCGGGCTTGAGAAGATTGCTTCCAGAATGGATTTGGAGGTCAAGGTGATTGGTTCATACGGCAACGGGCACGAAGCCTGGAATCATCTGCAGAAGCTAAGCCTGAATGAGCTTGATCTTCTGGTTACAGATATCAAGATGCCAAGAATGGATGGATTCAAGCTGATCGAAGCGGCGAGAGCACATCTTAAGACGTTGCCTATAGCAGTACTGAGCGGCTTCAGCGAATTCGATTACGCCCGCAAGGCCATGCGCTTCGGGGTGCTCGATTATCTGCTGAAGCCCATTGATAAGGCGCAATTATATGATTTGCTCCAGAGTGTAGGCGAGAATAAGCAGACCGCTGCGGCGGCTGTACAGGGTCAAGTACCGCCGCAGCCGTCCGAAGGCGGGGAGCATTATGTGGTCGAGCAGATGAAGAGCATTCTGGAGCAGGAATACGGGCTTAACTTCGAGCTGGAGCGTCTGGCCGAGCTCGTAGGAATGAATGCGAGCTATATCAGCCGCTTGTTCAAGCATAAGACAGGGCAGACCATTACCGACTACCTGATCGGCATCCGGATTACGGAGGCCAAGAAGATGCTGCTCGATCATCCCGATCTGAAGAATTATGAAATCGCTGACAGAGTCGGCTACAGTGATCCGGTCTATTTCAATAAGCTGTTCAAAAGGATGTGCGGCATGACTCCCAAGGAGTATAAAGGCCGGTACAGATCCTGACAGGCGTGACTTTAACGATACTACATATGGGCACTACCTGTTCACTTCCTCAAGGAGTGATGGGGTAGTGTTTTTCTTTGTGGTGTAATCGAAAAACCGAACACATTGTTCGTGCATAAGCGCCAGCATCTGTCGCCCGCAAGGCGGTTTTTCCTTAAATGCTATATTTTGAATAACAAAAATAACAAATACAAGACCAGAAAAAGCAATTCAAACCATCGTTTTAGGTATTTTAGCAGACTATAATTGTTTTGTAAGCGATAACAATGGGTTATGTAAGCGCTATTGTTATTGTGTTTGTTAGTATTACATCCGCTTCTAATATGAAGAGAGGGGTCAGAAAGACTATGAACAAAACCAAAGCAGTTACCGGATTGGCAGCGCTGGCACTGATGGCCGGGCTATTCTCCGGCTGTACATCGGGCAATAACAATGCCACAAATGCGGCAGCAACCAATGCAGGCGGCAGCACAGATACCGCGACGGAGGCAACGGCAGCTCCAGAGGGAGATGCGGCTAAGGACATCAAGGGTGATATCACGGTGATCACACAGCGGACGGATATCGTGGATACCGTATTCAAAGAATACGCCGCCAAGTTCAATGAGAAATATCCGAATATCAAGGTGAATTTCGAGGCCTTATCCAACTATGAGGACCAGATCAAAATCCGCATGAGCACCAATGATTACGGGGATGTTCTGCTGCTGCCGACCAGCATTGCGATCAAGGATCTGCCGGACTTTTTCGAGCCGCTGGGTAAAAAGTCTGAGCTTGAGCAGCAGTATACGGGCCTTGAAGAGCGGACAGTAGACGGAATCTCGTACGGCATTCCGATTACGGTTAATTTCTCCGGCGTGATCTACAACAAGAAGGTCTTCCAGGATGCGGGAGTGACCGAGGTTCCAAGAACCTTCGACCAGTTCTCCGCCGCACTGAAGAGCATCAAGGAGAAGACGGATGCTGTTCCGCTCTATACGAACTACGCCTCAGGCTGGGCGTTGACGCAGTGGGAAGCGGATCTGGCGACCGTTGCCGGGGACCGTGAATATGTCAACATCGGGCAGGTGGCTTCTGACGATAACTTCGTGCCGGGCCAGCCGCACTATGAGCTGTACAAAGTGATGTACGATGCCGCCAAAGACGGCCTGATCGAAGAGGACCCGACAACCACAGACTGGGAATCCTCCAAGGCGGACCTGGCAAGCGGCAAAATCGGTACAATGATGCTCGGCTCCTGGGCCATCGGGCAGATTAAAGGGCTGGCCGCGAACCCGGACGATGTAGGCTTCATGCCGTTCCCGACCAATGCCGATAAGATCCTGGTTCCGCTGTCTGACGACTATAACCTGGGCATTAGCATTCACAGCAAGCATAAAGAAGCCGCCAGAGCATGGGTGGACTGGTTCATCAATGAGTCCGGTTATCCGACGGTGGAAGGCGGAGGGATGAGCCCGGTCAAAGGAGCAGAGCTGCCGGAGATCCTCAAGCAATTTGAAGGCACGGACATTACCTTTGACACGCTTGCTCCTGCCAAAGCCGGTGAAGAAGGCTGGGTGGATGCCATTGACAAAGAGGCTGAAATCGGCCTGTGGCAGCCTGACTTCAAGAAGGTTATCATCGAAGCGGCAATTGGCAACCGCAAACAATCCTATGACGACATCATGAAAGAGCTTAATGATAAATGGAAAGCGGCCAGAGCCAAAATTGTTAGTGCCAAGTAGCATGGGCGCCTGAAGTTCAGGAGGTGGGGGAGTGCCCAAATTGTCTAATCTGAGCTATAAAAATCAACGGATTCTGATCATCTTTTTATTCTCGCTAATACCTGTAGCTCTGCTGGTAACGTTCTCTTATCTGCCGGTATTCAAAATGTTCCAGTACAGCTTCACAAGCTGGGACGGTCTCAGCAAAAAGATGGAGTACATCGGCTTCGACAACTATAAGACGATCTTCACCAAGCCGGAGTACTTCGCCGTGTTTAAGGTCAGCCTGTATTATTTTTTCGCTACCTTTGTGCAGATGGGGCTGGCGCTTTATTTTGCCACGATCCTCAGCTTCAATGTCCGGATGAAGAACTGGTTCAAAGGAATTCTGTTCTTTCCGACCCTGCTGAACGGGGTGGCCATCGGGTTCATCTTTCTGTTCTTTTTCAAGCCGGAAGGCACGCTGAATACGATTCTTGATCTGCTCGGACTCGGGGCGTTACAGCAGAAATGGCTGCTGAATCCGCAGCTTATCAACGTTTCTCTGGCCTTTGCCTCGGTATGGCGTTATATGGGCATGAACTTTATTATCTTCCTTGGCGCAATCTCCTCGATCGGCAGCGAGATCTATGAGGCCTCGGACATCGACGGCGCGAACCGCTGGCATCAGTTCCGGCATATTATCCTGCCCAGCATCAAGCGCATCCTGCAGCTTAATCTGATTCTTGCGGTCAGCGGGGCAATCGGTGTGTTCGAAATCCCGTATGTCATGACCGGCGGCTCGAACGGCAGCGGCACTTTTGTCATCCAGACGGTCGATGTGGCCTTCAAATACAGCAAGCTGGGGCTGGCTTCGGCAATGGCTGTGGTGCTGCTCGGAATCGTTGTTCTGGTTACCATCCTGCAGCGCATTCTGATCAAGGAGGAGACATAGATCGATGCATACCTTGAAATACAATCTGGCCGCGTTCTTCAAATATCTCTCCCTGGTGCTGGGTGCGCTGATGGCGCTAATTCCGATTGTCGTCGTCTTTTTCGCCTCCTTGAAGACCAATGCCGAATACGCCTCAACTGGTCCGCTGACCCTGCCGGAGAACTGGATGAATTTTGCCAACTATTCTAAGGCCTTCGTGGACGGAAACATGCTGCTGGGCTTCATGAACACGATCATTATCGTCCTTATTTCCATCGCGGGCGCTACGTTTACCGGTTCGATGATGGCTTATATTCTGGCCCGGTTCAAATTCAGAGGCAGTAAGCTGCTTATGGGCGCTTTTCTGCTGGCAACACTGATTCCCGGAGTCACAACGCAAGTTGCAACCTTTCAGATCATCAACGCCCTGGATTTGTTCAACACCCGCTGGGCGCCGATCCTGATGTATCTGGGGACCGATATTATCGCTGTCTATATCTTCATGCAGTTCCTGGACTCGATCTCTGAATCGCTGGACGAATCGGCCATGCTGGACGGGGCCTCCTACTGGACGATCTACTGGAGAATTATTCTTCCGTTGCTGAGTCCGGCCATTGTGACGGTGATTATTGTGAAGGGCGTTAATATCTACAACGATTTCTACACCCCTTTTCTGTATATGCCCAAAAGCAGCCTGCAGGTCGTGTCCACCGCACTCTTCAAATTCAAAGGACCCTACGGCTCCCAGTGGGAGGTCATCTGCGCCGCGATTATGATCGCCATCATTCCGACGCTGATCGCGTTTGTGGCGCTGCAGAAATACATTTATAACGGCTTTGCCCAAGGGTCGGTCAAATAACACGTAGAACAAAATCACAGCCACACAAGATCTATTGTTATATCATAAATAGAGTTATGAATATATTCATAGAATCTGGCGGTGATTTTTTGAGCAAGTCAACAGTTGGAAGTAAACGTTTTCTTTCTCGGCTGCGTCCCTCCAAGTCGCTGGGGATGCGGCTCTTTCTTGTGTTTTTCGTTGCGACTATGGGCATTGTGCTGTCTCTGGGCTACACCTCATACTCCGTTGCTAAACAAACCATTGAGAATAATGCCTTGTCTGCCAATCAGCAGACGGTTGAACAGACCGCCGAGAAGCTGGATGTAGTTCTGCAGCGCTTCGAAGATAATCTCAGCCAGCTGATCTATAACAAGGACATTCAGCAGGCCCTCGCTGCGGGAGGTCCCGCCGCTGAAGGCTCCAAGGAGCGCCTGGAGCTGTCTAGTGTGATTACTGCTGAGCTGAGCCATTGGCTCTCGGCTGTGCCCAGTGTGCAGGCGGTCTATCTGATTCCGCTGAATGAAGCCTTGCCTGTTGCCGCTGCCGGCGCATCCGACCAGGAATTTCTGACGGGGGTGCGCAAGGCTGAATGGTACAAGCAGCTGGAGAAGGAACCGCAGAGGCTGTGGATCACCGAGGCGCTGGGGCAGGGCGAAGCATCCGGGGTGGTCCGTTTTGCGAAATCGGCCGTTGCTGAAGCCGGAGGTTCAGGTTATCTGGCCGTCTGCGATATCAAGACGACAGAGCTTGACAGCCATCTTGGCATGGTTGATCTGGGCCAGAATTCTTATGTCCAGCTGCTGACTGCTGCGGATGAGCTGATCGCCTCCTCCCGGCATGATGAGGCCGATACTTATCTGCGGCTTGGCGGAACCTTATTCAAGGGGCTCAGCAAGCAGTCCGGCTCGCTGCCGACCAAGGACGAGAAGGGCAACTCGATTCTGGCTGTATACGGCACGCTGCAGAGCTCAGGCTGGAGGCTGCTCGGCGTAGTTCCTTCCGCCAATCTGATCAAGGATGCGGGCCGGATTCTGAATACTACATACATTGCGGTGGCTGCCGCTGCTGCCGTGGCTGTGCTGATCGGCTTCTGGATGGTCCGGATGGTCTCGCGTCCGCTGTCCTGCCTGCGGGATCTGATGGTCAAGGGTGCGGCGGGGGATTTGCGTGTACGCACACAGGCCGTCTCACGGGATGAGATCGGCCAGCTGTCCGGCTCCTTCAATACGATGATGGAGCAGATTACAGAGCTGGTCGTACACACCAACGAGACGGCACGCGAGGTGCTGGAGACGGCGGATGCGCTGAGTCACGCCTCACATGAGACGGCGGTGGCTGCGAAGGATATCGCTGCTGCGACCGAAGAGATTGCCGGAGGCGCAGGCAGCCTGTCGCTGGAGGCAGACCGCGGCAATGAGATGACCTCGCTCATCACGGAGCGGATGGATGCCGTTACGGCTGCGGCCCATGAGATCGGCGGAACCGCCCATCATGTCGAGCAGGCAAGCAGTGAAGGGGTAGTCAAGCTGCAGGAGCTGCTGGGCCGGACACAGGAGACGGGCGAGCGGACCAGCAATCTGGTGATTAAGGTGAATGAACTGAAGGAATCGGCCGCGTCTGTCGTCCAAGTGCTGGAGGTCATGCAGGGCATTGCGCAGCAGACCAACATTCTGGCCTTGAACGCTTCTATTGAAGCGGCCCGGGCAGGTGAGGCCGGCAAAGGCTTCACTGTTGTGGCCGATGAGATCCGCGGGCTGGCAGAGCAGTCCAAGCGTTCAATTGCTGTCGTGGCCGGGATTACGGACAGTATCCGCAAGGACATTCATGAGACCGTAGACGCATTGTCCGAGGTGGCTCCGCTGTTTGGAGAACAGATCGCGTACGTTCAGAACGCCAGCGACATTTTCACGAATGTCCAGGAGCAGATGCATCATCTGATTACCCGGCTGGATTCGGTGTCTGTCTCGATTGACGGACTGGACCATTCGCAGAAGGTGCTGTCGGAGACGATCGGCAATGTCAGCTCCTTCGCCGAAGAATCCTCTGCCGCCTCCGAAGAGGTAGCCTCCCTTACGGGCGAACAGGAGAATGTCAGCGAATATCTGGTCAATCTCTCCGCCAAGCTGGCAAGCGCATCGGCAAAGCTCGGGGAGCGTTTATCCAAATTCAGCGTGTGAGCCTAACTTCTTAGACCGCTTTCCTATATGGAGGGCGGTTATTTTGTTATTTCAGCTGGGGTATACTAGTAGCCATGGTTTTCAGCCCACCGGATGGAGGAATAGTACTTGCACAAGCTGATTCATAAACGTATCTTTTGGGGATGGCTGATTCTGTGTATCCTGCTGGCCGGTCTGATTATCAGGCTGGCCTGGGTTCAACTGCTGCTGAAGGATCAGCGGGTTGGCGGAACCCGGTATACAATGACCCAGATGGCGGAAATCCAGAGTGAACGGGAAACGGTGCTGGACAGCGGAAGAGGACGGCTCTACGATAAGCACGGAAAAGCGCTGGCCGGCGAGACGGTCTGGACGGCTGCCCTGTTCCCGCAGGAGGAGCAGCCTGCCCAACATCATGGTGCCAGTGAGCCTAACGACGACCGGCAGCTCCACCGGCTGGCAGAGATTCTCGGCGTCAGCTTCAGCGAGCTGAAGGCCAGACGCACCGGTCTGAAGGAGCCGCTGCTCTGGCCCTCCAGCCAGGGGCCGGGACCATTAGCCCTGACATTGCCGCAGGCCAGGGAGGTGGAAGGGCTGAAGCTTGACGGCGTGCGGGCGCTGCCGTTCGCGCGCCGGTATGACGGCCTCACCACAGGCCGGCAATGGCTCGGGTATCTCTCCGAGGCGTCAGGCGAAGCGCTCCGGCAATCGCCTACTGGCCTGAGAGTTCCGAGAGTAGGCACCGGCGGGCTGGAGAAGACGCTGGAGCCGCTGCTCCAGGGCGTAGGGCACACCGAGGCGGTGGCGCAGGTCGATGCGCGCGGGAAACGGGTTCCGGGCAGCCCGATTACCATCAAGGCGCCGGGTAATCCGTATTATCCGTTGTCTTTATATACCACCATTGATCTTAAGCTTCAGGAGGGCATTGAACAGCTGGCGAGAGATGCGGGGGTGAAGGAAGGGGCGATTGTCGTCCTGGACAGCGAGACCGGAGATATCGCGGCGATGGTCTCCCTGCCCTTCTATAATCCGCAGCAGATCTCTCCGCAGGGCGGGGAATGGAACAACCGTGCACTGCAGGCGGCGGCCCCCGGCTCCATCTTCAAGATCGTGACGGCTGCTGCGGCGCTCGAAGCGGGCCTGACGGAACCGGCGGAGCCATTCTTCTGCAGCGGGGACTACGGCAAATACGGGCTGACCTGCCTGCACGGCAAAGGACACGGCGCCCTTACGATGGCGCAAGGGTTCGCCGTGTCCTGTAATACCGTATTCGCCACCCTGGCCGAGCGGCTGAGCGGGATGCAGCTTCAATCGGCTGCGCTGGCCCTGGGCCTGGGCCGGGATATCGGCTGGCAGGCCGAGAACACATTGGGCCTGCCGCTGCTCCGCCCGCTCTCCGGTGAGCAGGCGGGCACGATCTTCACCACCCTGCTGCCCGATGACGGCGGGGCCAGGGTCCAGACTGCCATCGGGCAGCGCGATGTGCGGATCACCCCGCTGCAGGCGGCGAATCTGGTCGTTACGCTGCTGCACGGCGGTGAGGTTCGGGCGCCGCGAATCCTCCAGCGGGTTGCTTTTGCCAACGGGCAGACGCTGAAGGAGCTTCCGGCACATCTGGCGCCGATGCCGGGAGGCAGAATCTCCAAGGCCACCGCGCATGTGCTGCTGGATATGATGCGCAGCGTGGTGACAGAGGGAACCGGCCGAAGCCTGAAGCATTCCCCCTGGCCGCTTGCGGGCAAATCAGGTACAGCCCAGACGCTGGTCCGGGGCGCGGCCCGCAACAACCAATGGTTCATCGGCTACGGTCCGGTAGACCATCCGCGCTATGCGGTATCCGTTGCCGTTGAGAATGTCGCTCCGGGCAGTTCGCATCTGGCCACCCGGCTGTTCGGTCAGGTATTTGGATTATTGTCAGAGCCCGAGCCCGGTTCCACCGGAGTCTGAGTACCCTGTCTGGCTGGCGACGGCTCCGCAGGAACCTCTGCCGCCGGATCACCGCTCACCGGACCGCCCGCAGTAGAAGCCTGGGAGGCGGCGAAGGGAGACACGACGAATTCCTCCTCCGGCAGGTGAATCCATTGCTGGAGATAGCCCTGCTGAATCAGCTCCTTCAGGAGAATGAGCAGAATCGGCGACAGGATAAGTCCGGCGATCCCGAACAGGGACGAGGAGAGAATGACGAACGAGAGCATCAGGAAGGCGGAGGAGACGCCGATCGAGTTCCCGGTGATTTTGGGCTCAAGCAGCTGTCTTACCACCATCACCACCGCCAGCAGCACAATCAGGCCGATGGCCAGCGGCGTGTTGCCGACAATGAACAGGTAGATGATCCAGGGGATCAGCACCGCCGGTACGCCGAGCAGCGGCAGCACATCAACCAGTGCGCAGACCAGTGCGATGGTGATCACATTGCCTGTGCGCAGAATTAGCAAGCCTACCAGTATAATGACGAAGGTGATGCTGATCAGGATCAGCTGGGCTTTCAGATAAGAACCGATGGCCTTGAATACATTGCCCTGAAGGAACGCATAAGCGTTCTTGAACGTTCTCGGCAGCTTCTCATGGGCTATTCTTCGCCAGTCCTTGATCTCCATGCTCAGGAAGAAGGCCAGAATGATCGCAATCCCGAAGTTGGCCATGAAGGAGGAGAAAGAACCAAGCACTCCGACCATATACTTGAAGAAGGCAACCATCCACTTCGAGAGAATATTGGTGGCATCCGTGAAGTAGCCGTTCAGCTTATCCGTCACATCAGCCGGGAGCGCATCAATCTTATGCTGAAGATAATTGGTCGTATCGGTGAAATGCTGCTGAATGATGTATGTATAGTGAGGCAGATTGTGCTGAAGGCGGATCACCTGGGTCGTAATGAGCAGGCCTGCACCGAACAGCACGCCCAGCAGGATCACCAGGAACAACACCACCGAGATTGCGGAGGCAAAAGGCTTGGCCATCCCCTTGCGGTTCAGGAAGCGGGCCAGCGGCTCTATCAGCAGAAAGACAAAAAAGGACAGAAATACCGGTGCGGCCAGCTGGTACAGCTTGCTGAAGGCAAGCATCACGAGGTATACCGTAAGAATGACCAGCCCGATGTCGAAAAAGGTGCGCCAATATTTTTTGTACAGTGGCAGCATAGATATAAACGACCCCTTTTTATAGTTGATTTGTAGTCCGACCTTCAACTCATTGTACACGATTTTAATAAAAACCGTCTATTTCTTTGGCACCTGTGTTAAAATAGGGGGTGATGTTTTTGGCCGTATCACATCTAGATGTTTGCAGACGTAGGTCGAGCCAAAGTCAACTCAGGAAAAGCGGTGAATATACATGCAGACTTTGCTGCTCTGGCTATTTTACATTTCTACCTTTTATGCTTTTATTCCCGGCATGATCAGCCGCTTGTTTGGCTATCGTGTCTTCCGCAAAGGAATCGGCCGTACGGATTATTGCCTGACCTTCGATGACGGGCCTGATCCGCATTATACACCATTACTGCTCGATCTGCTGAAGCGCTACGGGGTGAAGGCCACCTTCTTCGTTGTCGGCTCCCATGCGGAGCAGCACCCCGGGATTATCAAGCGCATGCATGAGGAAGGGCATCTGATCGGGATTCATAATTATGTCCATAAGACGAACTGGCTGATGCGTCCGGCCACGGTAAGGAAGCAGATTGACCAGACCAGCGACATCATCTTCGCGATTACCGGCGAGCGCAGTACGTATTACCGCCCGCCTTGGGGAATTGTGAACCTGTTTGATTTCTCCAAGCGCCGGCAGGTGCAGATTGTGCTGTGGTCGGCGATGTTCGGCGACTGGAAAGAGAAGCTCGGGGTTGAGCGGCTGACTGAGAAGCTGCTTGCCAAGCTGGGACCTGGCGAAGTTATGCTGCTTCATGACTGCGGCACCACGCTCGGCGCTGATCCGAATGCGCCGGAGCATATGCTGATTGCGCTGGAGCGGATGCTGGAGGAGGCCGAGCAGCGCGGCCTGAAGAGCGTGCGGATTGATGAGATGATCCGGGCGGTGCGCAGCTCCCCTGTCACCGGCCTGTCGTTCGGCAAGCGGCTGCTCGTCGGACTATGGCTGGGCTGGGAGAAGCTCTTTCAGCTGCTGTTCCAGATCAAGACGGTTACGCCGCAAGAGCCGTTCCTGCATTACCGCGTACGCAAGTATCAGGGCAGAACGGTCCTGATGGATAACGGTGAGTCCCTCATCAAAGGCGACAAGGTGATCGAGCTGCATTTCGATAACAGACAGCTGTTCGAGCTAGGGGTGAATTCCCGTTCCATCGCCCAGCTGGCAATCCGCCTGATCCGCCGGATGGAGAAGGATCTGCCGCTGCTGGCCGAGCGGATTGCCGGTGATGTGGAGCTGGCTGAGGCCAAGGCGCTCTACGGCGTCAGCATGATTAACCGCGGGCCGGAGAAATTCGGCTTCATGGTGCTGGATCTGCCGGGCGGGCTGTTCGCCAGCAGCACCAAGTTCTACCTCAGAATCCTGATGGGAGTGCTTCATCCGTCAGGCGGGGCGAGACTCAAGGTGCGCAGTGACCAGCTGGTGCCCAAGATGATGCTGTTGCCGGTATCGCAGCTGCTGGACCAGATGAACTGCCGGCATCCGCAGAAGCCGGTGCCGCAGGAGCGGATGCGGGAAGAGGATTTGGCGCTTAACGCTGAACTGCCTGGAGCAACGGCCGTTCATTGATTATAAGAATGTAAAAGTCAGCAGAGATTCTCCGATAGCCGGAGGATCTCTGCTTTTTTGTGTTTGTGACATCAGCTGATATTTTGCAGATATAATCGCAATTCTATGGGATATTTCTTACGGCGGGGCCGGGCTATGATGGGGATAATCCATTCAAGCACAGGCTAATCTGAGGAGGAGAAGCAATTGAGAATCAACAGACATCCGGAGAATCCGATTGTGGTGCCCGGCAAGTATGACTGGCGTCTGGCTACGGTATTTAATCCGGCAGTGATTAAGGATAACGGGAAATTCTATATGATTGAACGGACGGCAGGCTCCCTGACGCCGTGTAAAAATTACCTGGGTCTGCTGGAAAGCGAAGACGGTGTGCATTTCACCCATGTGAAGGACGAGCCGGTGGTTACCCCGGATATGCTCGGCTTTCCGTACGGCAGTGTACAGGACCCGAGAATTGTGAAAATAGGGGATGTGTTCTACATGAGCTTCGCACTCCGTCCCTGTGCCATGAATTATTATCCGACAGGAACCGGTATTCCGGAGCGTTCGATTCCTAAATATCCCGACGGCTGGGGAGAAGAGGAAGGCCACTGGCTGACCCGCTCCATTCTGATGTCCTCCCGCAATCTGACGGACTGGGAGTATGTCAGCACTACAACTCCCATCGAGATCAACGACCGCAACAATATGCTGTTCCCGGAGAAAATAGGCGGCAAATACGCGCTGCTCCGCAGACCCGAGGAATACATCGGTGAGGCTTACGGAACGGAGCAGGCGGCAATCTGGATCTCTTATTCAGAGGATCTGAAGAACTGGGAGGCCCCGAGTCTGCTGGCCAAAGCAGAGAACAGCTGGGAGAACAAAAAGATCGGTGCCTCCACTCCGCCCATTCGTACGGAGCAGGGCTGGCTGCTGCTGTACCACGGTGTAGATGATGATACCGTATACCGCCTTGGCGCAATGCTGCTCGATCTGGAGGACCCGTCCAAGGTGCTCGCCAGAACGAAGGAATTCATCATGGAGCCTGAGACGTACTATGAGAAGTTCGGCTATCAGATTCCCAATGTTATTTTCCCCACCGGCTGTGTGCTGGATGACGGCATCCTGCACATCTACTATGGCGTAACCGATACGGCGATTGCGCTGGCAACTGTTCCGCTCTCCGACATGCTGGAGCATCTGCTGGGACAGGGCGGTATTGTAAATGAACTGCAATTGTGAAGCACTAACCGCTTGAACATGTTCAGGCGGTTAACATAACTATTCTGTTGGAAGCGTTTACCCGGAGAGACATCCAGGAAAATACGATTTATATAACATGAAATGTAATGTAAATTGACTTGTTTTCAGCTATTTTCTATGAATTTTACAAACAAGCTGTAGAATAACGGATATAATCTAACATTTGTAGGATATAGACGGCAGCCGATAGCTTTTATAATTAACGTAACCACTCAGCCAACTACCCAACAGGGAATCTGAGGTGCGGGAATAGCTGATACTATAATAGTAGAAAGAGGGTCGAATATGGTGACAATGAAACAGACCAAAAAAGCAGCGTTACTTGGCTTAACCGGCGCGCTGGCTTTGTTCACAGCAGCATGCGGCAACGGCAACACCGGCAATGCAGGGAATACTGGAGCGGGCGGAAATGGCGAAGAGACCATCACCCTGAATATGATGCATCCCTGGACATCGCCCAATGTAGATAACGAAGTGTACAAGGCACGGATCGCCAAATTTGAAGCGGAGCACCCGAACATTGTCATCAAGCAGGACGGAGTGCCTTCCGCACAATACAAAACCAAGCTGCGCACCCTGGCCGCCGCCAACAATCTGGCAGACATCAATGTGGTATGGCCCGGAGCGGATCTGGAGCCGCTGGTCGAAGGAAGTCTGGTGGAGCCGATCGATGGTCTGATGGATAACTGGAAATCGATTTTGCCGGAGAGCGCATTGGCCGGGTTCAATATCGGCGGCAAGCAGTATGCGGTACCGACCAAGCAGACCTTCGTAGACATTATTTATTACAACAAAGATATGTTCGCGCAAGTAGGTTATACAGAATTCCCTGATACGTACGATAAGCTCATCGATGCAGTGACCAAGCTGAAAGCGGCGGGAATTACCCCAATCTCGCTGGGCAATAAGGAGCAATGGCCGCTGCAGTCCTCCTATCTGTCCATTATCGGGGACCGCTTTACCGGCAGTGACTTCCTCACCAAGGTGATCAATAAGGAAGCGAAGTTTACCGACCCGGATTTCGTCAAAGCGATTGCCGTCATTGATGAGCTGACCAAGCTGGGGGCCTTCAATACCGACGCCAACAATATGGATTCGGTGCAAGGGCAGGATTATTTCATTCAGGGAAAAGCAGCTATGCACATCTCTTCCTCCACCGTTGATGCGAGAATCCGGATTAACAATGACGAAGGCGACAAGTTCGGCATTGCCCTGTTCCCGAGCGTGGAGGGCGGCAAAGGAGATCCGGTAAAGAGTGCGGGTGTGGTGCAGTACGGCATCGCCATCAAGAGCGGGCTGAATGAGAAGACCAAAGCGGCTGCTGAGGAATTCATGAAGTATTTTGTCAACGAGGACCTGTACAAGGAGCTGATCCGCAACGGAGTGGTCGTTCCGGCCACGGTTGAAATTCCCGAGGATGCCAGCCCGTATCTGAAGGAGATGCTTGAGCTGACCGGCAAAGGCACAGCCCCTGTATTCGACAGTATCATTCCGACACAAGTGGTTGACGTTGTACAGAATGGGATCCAGGCGCTGACCGTAGGCCGTGGCACACCTGAGAAGGTCGCGGCGGATGCGCAGGAAGCTATAGACCAAATGAACTAAGACCCATACGGAGAAACGGAGACCGCTGTTAGCATCACTTAGCGCCCCCGTTTCTCCGTTTCATAAGCAGATTAGGATTCAACTGGAAGGGGGATGCCCTGTGCATACGCTTAAGCAAAATAAACTGGCGATCTTTATCGGATTATTTCCGGCGCTGGTCATCTATCTGGGAATTGCGATCATACCGATCGGCATTTCGCTCTACTACTCGGTGATGGACTGGAACGGGATCGGCAAGATGACTTTTATCGGCCTGGACAACTATTCCCGCATTCTTACGGATGATACGTTCTGGCTGTCTGTACAGAATAACGTTGTTATTATGCTGACGGGGCTGGTCGGCCAGCTTCCGCTGGGATTGATCATGGCTATGCTGCTGAACAAGGGGCTGAAGGGCTCAGGCTTTTTCCGTACCGTAGGGTTCATGCCTGTGGTTATCTCGTCCGTCATGGTTTCCTTAATTTGGGGCATGATCTATAACACGGAATACGGGATGCTGAACAGCATGCTGGCCTTCTTCGGACTGGAGAGCTGGCAGCAGAACTGGCTGGGGGATATGAAGTGGTCGATGCTGTCCATCAGTGTGGCCTACATTTGGCAGAACTGCGGTCTGTATATGGTTATTTTCCTGGCCGCCCTGCAGAATATCCCGGATGAGGTCAATGAGGCGGCCGAGCTGGATGGAGCAACCGGCTTCCGGCGCACCCTGCATATCACGATTCCGATGCTCCGCAGCACCATCATGGTAGCGGTAGTCTACAGCATCAGCAACTCTTTCCGTGTATTTGATCTGATTCAGGTACTGACCGGCGGCGGGCCGGCGCATCAGACGGAGGTCATGACGCTCTATATGTACAATAGCGCATTTATGAATTTGCGTTACGGCTACGGCAGTGCGGTATCGATTCTGATTCTGCTGTTCAGTCTGATCGTGATCACTATCGTCAACCGGCTGGGCCGGGAGAAGGATGCCTGATGAAGTTGTACAGAGAGGAGGAGAGCACCTGTGAATAAAAAAACACCGTTATTCAAAATCATGGCCTACACTTTTTTGAGTCTGTTCGCTATTATGAATATAATTCCGATCTTCTGGATGATCGTCAATTCGTTTAAGGAAGAGCAGGAATATGCAGCCAATCCGTTCTCTTTCCCGGCCACACTGCATTTCTCCAACTACACTAAGGCTTGGGAAATTGCCAATATGAATATTTATTTCCTGAACAGTCTGCTGATTACGTTCGTGTCGCTGGTGGTGACCGTGCTGCTGGGCTCGCTTGCCGCCTATTTCCTGGCCCGGTTCACCTTCAAGCTCCGCGGCTTCACGTATGCGCTGTTTCTGCTCGGCATGCTGGTGCCGATTCATGCTACACTGATTCCGATCTTTTTGATTATGCAAAAAATGAGTCTGATCGATACGTACTTATCGCTAATTCTGCCTTATACGGCATTTCACCTGTCGCTGACGGTGTTTATTCTGGAGGGCTTTATGCGGGGCTTTCCCAAGGATCTGGAAGAGTCGGGGATTATGGATGGAGCGGGTGTATTCCGCATTTTCTGGTCGATTATTCTGCCGATCACGCGCCCGGCTATGGCTACCGTCGTGATTCTGAACTTTATTTACAACTGGAATGAATATTTATTCGCGCTCGTGCTGATCACCTCCAATTCGCTCAAGACGCTGCCGCTGGGGCTGGCGAATTTTGTCGGCGTGGAGACGGCGAGCTATACGCTGCAGATGTCGGCGCTGACCATTGCACTTGTTCCCATACTGATCTTTTATCTGCTGCTGCAGAAGCAGCTGGTAACCGGCATGACCGCCGGAGCGGTTAAGGGCTAAACCGGGGTCTTGCAGCAACAGAAAGCAGCGGGCAGTTAGGATAAAGGAGTCTGAGGATGAAGACACGCTGGATAAGGTCCGGTAATTTCGGCTTAAAACGCAAGGCTATGGTGATCTTTCTGCTACTTGTCATTCTGCCGACCATCGGGGTCGGGGTCATTGTTCAATATAAATACAATAAGGTGCTCCGCGAGCAGTTCATCAATTCAACCCGCCGCAACCTTGACAATGTGACCAGCCAGCTTGGCGAGCAGACTAAAATGGTGGAGGATATCGCCGATTATTTCATTCTGAGTCCCGACATGCGGAACTTTCTCCGCAGCTATCCGCCGCTTGAAGTTGAACAAAGGGCTGTATATAAGCGTAATATCGAGGATTTCCTGACGTTTCAATTAATGTCGCGAAGCTATATCCGCTCCATTGAAATCTCCGGCTACAACGGTAACACCATTGAGATGGGGGAGCCGTTCAGCGGGGATGAAGGGAAGTGGGAGCATGAGGCGGTGGCCCGCAAAGGCGGGATTCTCTGGACCGAGGGCTACCCGCTCTACAGCTCCTGGAATGGGCAGGTGAGGGTGCTCTCCATGATCCGCATCCTGAATTCCTTCAGTGAAATTACGAAGCCGCTCGGCAGGCTGACCATCCGGCTGGATGAGGCGAGTATCGCTGCCCAGCTTGAAAAAGGTGTGCTGGGGGCCGGTTACGGCAGCGTGTTCGTGATGGGCGGAGCCGGTGATCTGATCCTGGAATCCGTCAACCGTCTGCCGGACAGCTATGTTCCGGGCCGGGAGCTGATGCAGACGCTAACGGCGTCCAGCAGCAAGCTTGCCACCGCAGTAATCGGGGGTAAGCGTTACCTGAGTATGTACAATCAAATTGAAAATTCCGACTGGAAAGTGGTCGTTATCATCTCTGAAGAGAAGATGGCTGAGGAATTCCGCAGCGTCAAGATCGTGATGTCGGTTATCCTGACTGCCATCCTGGTGCTGGCACTCGCTGCGCTTGTCGGATTCCACTATACCATTATCCGGCCGATTCTGCGGCTGAAGATCGAGACAGGGCGTGTCGCCGGCGGTGACTTCAGCGCCAGGGTGCCTGTTAACTCCCAGGATGAAATCGCCGAGCTGGGCAGCAAGTTCAACGAGATGGTTGTAACCATACAGCAGCTTATAGATCATAAATACAAGCTGGAGCTTCGGGAACGGGAGTCGGAGCTGAAGCTGATGCAGAATCAGATGGACCCTCATTTTCTGTACAACACCCTGGATATGATCCGCTGGACAGCCCGTCTGGAGCAGGCGGAGCAATCCAGCCAGCTGATCGAAATGCTGTCCAGATTCTTCCGCGCCAGCGTCAATAACGGCAGCTATCAGACGACGGTGGGCAAGGAAATGGATTTCGTCCAGGCTTATTTGTATTTACAACAGTATAGACTAGGTGACAAGCTGTCTTATTCACTGCATCTGGAGCCTGGTATTGAAGAGGCGGTTACGCTGAAGGCCACCATCCAGCCGCTGGTGGAGAACGCGGTTAAGCATGGCTTAGACCGGAGCAAGCCACTCTATAGGATTGAAGTGAAGGCATATACCTCCGGAGATGAAATCCGGATTGATGTGACCGACAACGGAACAGGCATGTCCCAAGACCGGCTGCGGGAAATAGAAGCCGGCCTCCACCACAGGCCTTCCATGCGGGTAAGCGGCCACGAAGGGGCGCTGCGCAATATTCATGAACGGCTGTCCATTTTCTTCGGACAGGATTACGGGCTGCGGATTATCAATACTTCGGGTGAGGGCACGGGCATCCGTGTCACGCTCCCGCTGCGGCAGTCCACAAGCGAGGGGGCAGAAGATCATGAGCAATAACGGACGAATAGACACCAAGGTGCTTAAAATGCTGATTGTCGATGATGAGCCGGTCATTTGCAAGGGACTTCGCTTAACCGTCGATTGGGCTGCGCTGGGGATAGAGGTCATTGGAGAAGCCTATGACGGTGAGGAAGCGCTGCAGATGATGGGGCAGCATGAAGTGAATTTTGTACTGTCGGACATCAGGATGGCCGGTATGGACGGTCTGCAGCTTGCCGAGCAGGTAGGGCAGCGTTATCCGGAAGCCCGCATGATCATCATCAGCGGCTATGAGGATTTCGATTATGCGCGCCAGGCGATCCGGCTCGGGGTCAACGATTATTTGCTGAAGCCGGTTAATATAGACGAGCTTACCGGCGTAGTGGCGAAGCTGGCAGAGGATATCCGGCAGCAGAAGCAGGAGGGCGGCAAGGATGAATTGAAGCTCTGGCTGACCAACATGGCCCGGCACGGAATGGCCTACCGCAAGGCAGCCCCTTCTTCGCTGCAGGGAGCGGAGTTTAGAATTCTCGCATCGCAGCTCGGCTGCTTTCATGAGCGTTATGGCGGGCTTGGGCAGGAGGCGTATGAACAGCTTCAGGAACGGTGGATAAGCAGCCTTCACGGGCGGCTCGCGCTTCCCGGCCTGAAGCTTGTCTCTATCTTCGATCATGAGAACCTGCTGATTACGCTGGCCGTATCGGAGCGGAGGCTGGAGCCGCCGGAATGGCGTGAATGGCTGGACGGCTTCGTTCCCGGGCTGATCCCGGGGGCGGAGCTGCATGGCGGGGTATCCCGGGCTTATACCGATGCCGCAGAGACGGCAGAGCGCTGTGCGGAAGCCGCAGAGCTGCTGCGCTATGCGGTGCTGGGGAACTCTGCGGTGCTGGAGGAAGACGTTATCCGGCAATGGAGCGGTACAAGGGAGCCTGCAGTGCTGGACATTGCCGGCATGGTACAGAGTCTGGTGGCCGCTCTGTTCAAACAGGATGCCCAGGAGACCGGGGAGCTGGTTTCGGAGATGCTGAATTTTTTCAAGCGTGAATCGTATTTGCTGCATGAGATCGTGACCGTGTACGAGGAGCTGTTCGCCCTGCTTCGGCAGAGGCTGCGCAAGAGCGGAATCACCGGTATGGATTATGGCCGGCAGTCACCGGATCTCTATCTATATAACTCTTACGATGCTCTGCAGGCGCTGATCCTTAAAGACATGGCCGACTTGCTTGAGCTGATCGAGCAGAACGGGACCGACCGCTCCTACTGGATTGTCGAGAAGGCCAAGCGTTACATTGAAGCCCAATACCTTACGGACCTTAAGGCATCCGAGGTTGCGGCCTGGCTGAAGATTACGCCCAGCTATTTCAGCTATATTTTCAAGCAGAGTACAGGCAAAGGCTTCACGGAATATATGAACGGGCTGCGGATCGAGCAGGCTAAGGCACTGCTGGCAGAGACACATGACAAGGTATTTGAAATTGCCGACAAGGTGGGCTACAAGGAATACAAATATTTCGTGACCGTATTCAAGTCGTATACAGGCATGACTCCCAAGGAATACCGGGGGCTGCGGGCAGGCAAGGATTAATTAAGCAAGCGGGAGGAACTGAGCGATGGAAATATATAAGCAAGCTTCCTATAGTGTGGAGGAGCGGGTTCAAGATCTGTTGTCCCGCATGACGCTGCGGGAGAAGACGGGGCAGCTCAACCAGCGGATGTACGGCTGGGATGCTTATGCCTGGGAGAACGGGGAGCTTGTGCTCACCGGGGCCTTCCGTCAGGAGGTAGCGGCCGGCGGGGGGATGGGGGCGCTGTATGGCTTATTCCGCAGTGATCCCTGGTCCGGCGTGGATTACAGCAATGGTATTACGGCTGCGGACAGCGCCGCTGCCGCGAACAAGATTCAGCGCTATGTGCTGGAGCATACCCGGCTGGGGATTCCTGTGCTGCTTAGCGAGGAATGCCCGCATGGACATCAGGCGCTGGACGGAACCCTGCTGCCGGTGAATCTGGCAGCCGGTGCAACCTGGAACCCGCAGCTGATGGAGCAGGCCTACAGCCGGGTAGCGCTGGAGCTCCGCAGCCGGGGGGCCCATCTCGGACTGCTGTCCGCCCTTGATATTCTGCATGATCCGCGCTGGGGGCGTTCCGAGGAATGCTACAGCGAGGACCCGTTCCTGGCGGCTGCTCTTACGGCAGCGGCTGTGCGCGGAATGCAGGGCATAACGCCGGAGGAGCTGGAGTCACCGGACAAGGTGGCTGTGATTCTTAAGCATCTGTGTGCTCAGGGAGCAGCGCAGGGCGGGAGGAATGCGGGACCGGCCGCGATCGGTGAGCGTGAGCTGCGTGAGATCCATCTCCCGGCAGCACAGGCAGGCGCAGCGGCGGGAGCTGCCGGATTCATGGCCGCGTACAATGAAATCGACGGCATTCCCTGCCATGCGAATGAGGCGCTGCTGAGCGGTATTCTGCGCGGGGAATGGGATTTCGGCGGGATTGTGATGGCTGACGGTCAGGCTGTTGACCGTCTGGTTGCGCTAACCGGCAGTTATGAAGGCGCAGCAGCGCTGGCCTTGTCGGCCGGTGTAGACCTGAGTCTGTGGGACAAGGCCTTCAGCACGCTGGAAGAGGCGGTGGCCCGGGGGCTTGTCCGTGAGGCTGATATTGACCGCGCCGCCTCCCGGGTATTGACGCTGAAATTTCGGCTCGGCTTGTTTGAGCGTCCATATGCCGATGAGCAGCAGGCGGTTTCGGTGGTGGGCCATGCGGATACCCGCCGGCTGAACCTGCAGGTGGCGCGGGAATCGGTTGTCCTGCTGAAGAATGAAGATGCCCTGCTTCCGCTTGCCGGCAAGCTCCGGCGGATTGCGGTGATCGGACCGAACGCGGACCGGCTGTATAATCAGCTCGGTGATTATACCAGCATCCAGCGTGAAGGAAGCGGCACAACGGTGTTGCAGGGCATCCGGCAATGTGCTCCGGCCGGGATTGAGGTCGTACATGCTCTGGGCTGCGGCATCCGCGATGCTTCCGCAGCCGGCCTGAGCGAGGCGGTGGAGCTGGCGCGCGGCGCGGATGTTGCAGTGCTGGTGCTGGGAGGCAGCAGCGCGCGGCAGTTCGGCGGCGACTTCGACGCCAACGGTGCGGCGATTATCAGCGAAGGCAGCCCGTCCGAAATGGACTGCGGCGAGGGTGTGGATCTGGCCGACCTGCGGCTAGGAGGTATCCAGCAGCAGCTCGCGGAAGCCGTGGCCGCCACCGGCACACCGGTGGTCGCAATCGTTATCCAAGGCCGTCCCCACGCCTTGGACCAGCTGGAGCCGTTAGCCGGCGCGCTGCTCTGTGCGGCCTATCCCGGCTCGGAAGGCGGGCAGGCCATCGCTGAGATTCTGTTCGGCCAGGTGAATCCGAGCGGCAAGCTGCCGGTGTCCCTGCCGCGTTCCTCCGGGCAGCTGCCGGTCTATTACAACCAGAAGGACCCCGGCCGTCCCCGGGTATATGTGGACATGCCGTCCGCTCCGCTGTATTCCTTCGGACACGGGCTCAGCTACACAAGTTTTGATTACGGAAGCGTCTCGTTGTCCGCTGCATCGATCTCAGCTGCAGAACTGGAGGCAGGCAGCCGGGTATCCGTCAGCATCACAGTGAAGAATACCGGCGGTGTCGCAGGCCTGGAGACTGTCCAGCTGTACATCCGTGCCCGTGAGTCGGGGATCACCCGCCGGATTGCGGAGCTGAAGGGCTTCAGCAAAATCCAGCTCCAGCCGGGCGAAGAGAAAACAGTAACCTTCTCTCTTGGCGTGGAGGAGTTGGGCGTATGGAATATAGCCATGAAGTTCGCTGCCGTTCCCTGCCGGGTTAGTGTAATGGCAGGAGGAAGTCTTGCCGGCACCCGGTCAGCGGAGCTTGTCGTTACAGGAAGCGGGTCGTAATGCTTTCTTCATAAATTCCCTGGATTTAAAAAAAGATGCCCCGCAGACTGCAGTCTGCGGGGCATCTTTTTTGTGCTTTTTCAAGTATACAGAATCGCGGCTAACGATTAGATCTTCAGCACGCCGCCGTTGCTTGCGTTGGTAACCAGCTTGGAGTAGCGGGCCAGATAGCCGGTCTTCACCTTCGGCTCGAAGCCCTTCCAGCCCTGGCGGCGGACCGCCAGCACTTCCTCGTCAACCAGCAGCTCAATCTTGCGGTTATTGAGGTCCAGCTCGATGATGTCGCCATTCTCCACGAAGGCGATCGGACCGCCCTCAGCCGCTTCCGGCGAGATGTGGCCGATGCTGATGCCGCGGGATGCGCCGGAGAACCGGCCGTCCGTGATCAGGCCGACCTTCGCGCCCAGTCCCATGCCGACGATCTGCGAGGTTGGTGCCAGCATCTCAGGCATCCCTGGTCCGCCCTTCGGTCCTTCATAGCGGATGACAACGACATGGCCTTCCTTGACCTTGCCGTTCGCGATGCCTTCCAGTGCCTCCTCCTGGGAGTCGAAGCAGATGGCCGGTCCTTTGTGATAGCCGCCGACAGAAGCGTCAACCGCGCCCACCTTGATGATGGAGCCTTCCGGAGCCAGGTTGCCGTAGAGCACGGACAATCCGCCGACTTCGGAATAAGGGTTGTCCAGGGTATGGATAACAGAGGTATCCTTGATCTCATGTCCACGTACATTCTCAGCCAGCGTCTTGCCGGTAACGGTCATGCAGTCGCCGAAGATTGCCCCCGGCTTCTTCAGCAGCTCGTTCAGTACGGCACTTACGCCGCCTGCCCGGTCCACATCTTCGATGAAGATATCGGAGGCCGGAGCCAGCTTAGCGAGATAAGGAACCCGGTTAGCGACTTCATTGATGCGTTCCAGCGGATACTCTACCTGGGCCTCTTGAGCCAGGGCCAGTGTATGCAGAACCGTATTGGTTGATCCGCCCATCGCCATGTCCAGCGCGAACGCGTTGTCCAGCGATTCCTGGGTTACGATATCACGCGGCTTCAGGTCCATCTTGATCAGCTCCATCAGCTGGGTGGCCGATTTGCGGACGAACTCTTTGCGTTCTTCAGCAACCGCCAGGATTGTGCCGTTGCCCGGCAGCGCAAGGCCCATAGCTTCAGCCAGACAGTTCATAGAGTTCGCGGTGAACATCCCGGAGCATGATCCGCAGGTAGGACAGCCGTATTGTTCAAGTTCAAGCAGCTCAGCATCGTTGATCTTGCCGACCTGATGCGCGCCGACGCCTTCGAAGACAGAGGTCAGGGAGAGCTTCTTGCCCTTGCTGTCCACGCCCGCCTTCATCGGTCCGCCGCTGACGAAGATGGTCGGGATGTTCACGCGCAGGGCGCCCATCATCATGCCCGGGGTGATTTTGTCACAGTTGGGGATGCAGACCATGCCGTCGAACCAGTGCGCCGAGACTACGGTCTCCAGGGAGTCGGCAATGATCTCACGGCTCGGCAGCGAATAACGCATTCCGATATGGCCCATGGCGATCCCGTCGTCTACGCCGATCGTATTGAACTCGAACGGAACCCCGCCGGCTTCGCGGATCGCTTCCTTAACGATTTTGCCGAATTCCTGCAGATGCACATGACCCGGTACAATATCAATGTAGGAATTGCAGACCGCGATGAACGGCTTGCCGAAATCCTCTTCCTTCACGCCGGCAGCACGCAGCAGGCTGCGGTGCGGGGCGCGGTCGAAGCCCTTTTTGATCATGTCTGAACGCATTTTCTTGTTTGCCATGATGACATTTCCCCTTAAAAGTATTGGTGTAGCAATTATATTGCCGCATTAACGCATTGCAATCCCGGAATTCGCGAATCTGCGGTTTATAGAATGTTCACGGTCCAGCTTCTGCAAGAAACAGAAGTGGGGCAGAGCCGTTCTATAAGAATAAGGGCAATAGGATACGAACGTTAATAGAGAGTCTATCACAAAAAGCCTGTTTTTTCTACCGGACAATGTGAAGTTTGTCGCAGGAAGAATCAAGGAAAAGCCTAAGCCTGAATGCACAAAAGCCCATCCCGGCGGGACAGGCAGCTGTTCAGGAATCGGCTTATGGGCGAGGAAGACTGAACATTAGAGTGAGCGTCTCAGCGCGGCGCGCCGCAGGGAGATCATCCAGCCGACCGGCGGCTCTACCAGCGGATGCAGCACACGCCTGACCACAGGCAGGGCCAGCAGTACCGTGCAGCCTGTTGCGGCGAATATCAGCATGGCTGCGCCGGCGGGGCCGGTGATGTAGACGTACAGGCCGGATGCCGCTGCCGCGCGGACAACCAGTCCGTGCAGCAGGAAGACGTACAAGGTGCGGCGGCCCAGATCGGTCATGCGGCATAATCCCCAGGGGACCAGGCTCAGAAAGGCAAGCGAAGAGACAAATTGCAGAGCATACACGCCAAGACGGAACACGCCTGCATACCATTCATGGATGCCAAGCTGCATATAGGTCATGCTGCCGTATAACCAGCCGACAGGAAGCGCGCGGCCCAGCAGCCCGGTGGCGGTGAACAGCAGCAGGGAGGCACCGGCGGCAACGATCCGGAAATACCGCTGATACAGCCTCATGAAGGCGCTGAAGGAGAAGTGATATCCGGCTACAAAAAAGGGCAGGTACACAAAGGTGCGGCTCAGGCTGAACCAGCAGCCGTCAAGCTGCAGATAGCCCACCGCCACACCGGCGGCAATAGCGAAGGCGAACTGGGCGCTGCGGCTCCAGCGGCTCATGCCCAGCATCAGCAGACGCCAGCAGGCATGGCTGGCGAGAAACCATAACAGCAGATAAGGGGCGAAGAAGGAGTGATGAATGTTGCTGGCCTGGAAGAAGGCGATGTCGAGTACAGAGTACAGGCTCTGGAAGATGAGGTATTGCAGTCCGGTCTGCAGCAGCACCTTGCGGCCTGCCGCTCCGCTTAAGCTGCTGCGGGCGAAGTAACCGGTTACCAGAACGAACAGCGGCATATGGAAGCTGAAGATCCACCGGTACAGGGTGTCCAGCCCGCTCATGGCGGAAATCAGGGGCTCGACCGCATTGGCCACAAAGACAGTTACGATTAACATAAAGCGCAGGTTGAGGAAGAAAGTCTCTCCTTGCTGGTCAAGCGGGCGTTCCCGGGTCATGACGTTACCTCCGTATATAGGATATGCGACAGGCTGCGTTATTGGGATTTCGTTTGCAGGATAGCAGGATAGTGGATATTTTAATTTTAAAATACATGATTTCCAAAAGATAAATTGTGAACTTCATCACTTATCTCAGCTTGGTAAGCGCTATCACCGCGGAGAGTTGTGGCGAACTCTTGAAGGTTGTTTGATTTCTGCGATTACTTTATAATTTTCCTATGCAGTAATCCGGGAGTGAACCCTATTGAGAAAGAGCCTTACCAGACGCCGTGTGCTTATAGCAAGTGTAGTGATTTTGTTGGTGGCAGTTGTGCTTGTATGGAGGTATCTGACCCCGTACAAGCCGGAGGAGCGTGCCGAGACGGCGCTGGTCACTGCCGGAAGCGTCTCCGTGGAGCAGAATGATAACTGGATCTCGTTCGAGCCTTCCACAGCGCATGGCACAGCCGTGATTATGTATCCCGGCGCACTGGTGAAGCCTGAAGCCTATGCTCCGCTGGCCAGAGCCATTGCGCAGGCCGGGCATCCGTTCTATATTGCCAGAATGCCGCTTAATCTGGCGGTGATTAAGGGGGATGCCGCAGAGGAGATTCTCCGCGTCCACCCGAAGCAGTCCTTCGTCCTTGGCGGCCACTCGCTCGGCGGCGTCATGGCTTCGCGTTTCGCTGCGGAGCATGCCGGCCAGCTGGAGGGCGTTTTTTTTCTGGCCTCCTATCCGGATGAGAAGGGGAGCCTGAAGGATACCACCCTGTCTGTGTTGTCTGTGCTTGGCACGGAGGACAAGGTAGTTGACCGGGACAGCTATAATAAGGGCCGGGCCTATATCCCAAGCAATACCGTATACGTGTCCATTGAAGGCGGCAACCATGCCCAGTTCGGCAGCTACGGCCCCCAGAAAGGGGACGGAACCCCTACGATTACAGAGGAGGAGCAGCAGGAGCGCACCGTGCGGGCACTGCTCGATTGGATGGGCAATCTGCGCCAGAGCAAATGATTATATAGAATGTGGTAATGCTTTATGCAGAGGAGGGTTGGCATGCCTGTATTGCATATTCATGAGCACGCTGTACCGTGCAGCGGCATCCTGTTCGACAAGGACGGCACGCTGCTTGACCTGCTCGCCACCTGGGGCAGCTGGGCTGACCTGGTGCTGGAGGGGCTTGGCAGCCAGCTGGCGCTGATCAAGGGCCAGCCGGTCCGGACGGGCGATCTGGCCGGGGTGCTGGGAACGACCCATGATGCGGCCGGGCGTATTACCGGCTATGATCCTGCCGGGCCGCTCTCGATGGCAACCGCCGAGGAATCAACCGGGGTCCTTGCCTGGCAGCTGTATTCAGCCGGTGTTCCCTGGAACGAAGCGGTGACGCGGGTCCATGCCATCTCCAAGGAAGCTATGAATGAGCTGCGCCGCCGGCGTACAGCAGTACCCATGCCGGGGCTGCGGCCGTTCCTTGGGCAGTGCGCGGCCGCCTCCTTGAAGCTGGGCGTTGTGACCTCCGACAACCAGTCCACCACCCGGGAGCACCTGGAGTGGCTTGGCATTGCCGGGTACTTCAGCACCGTCGTTACCCGCGACCGGGTGAAGCACGGCAAGCCTGCTCCCGAGATGGCAGAGACCGCCTGCCGTGAGCTGGGCCTCCGGCCGGAGGAGACGGTTATTATCGGCGACAGCAATGCCGATATGCAGCTGGGCAGAGGCGCAGGCTTGCGCCTTGCCGTAGGCATCTCCCCCGGCGGGGCGGACAGCCACCTGCTGGATGCGGATCTGGTGGTGTCCGGCTTCGGGGAGCTGAGGATAAGCATTTGATTACATTATGTACAGAGAGGAAACGTGTGGAGACTATGGATCAATTGCAGCAACTGGCTTCATGGATCAAGGACAGCGGAAATATTGTGTTTTTCGGCGGCGCGGGAACATCAACCGAGAGCGGCATACCGGACTTCCGTTCCGCAGCCGGCTTATACCAGACGCAGCATAACTCTCCGTATCCGCCAGAGGTGATGCTCAGCCTCAGCTTCTTCATGTCCTCGCCGGACATTTTTTTTGATTTCTACCGCAGCAAAATGATTCATCCCGAAGCGCAGCCGAACGGTGCCCACCGGCTGCTGGCCCGGCTGGAGGACGAAGGCAAGCTCAAGGCGGTGATTACGCAAAATATCGACGGCCTGCATCAGATCGCGGGCAGCCGCCGGGTGCTGGAGCTGCACGGCTCCATCCACCGCAATCACTGCATGGGCTGCCGGCGGTATTTCGGCCTGGAGGAGTGGCTGGAGATGACAGCGGCTGTGCCGCGCTGCCCGGACTGCGGCGGCATCATCAAGCCGGATGTGGTGCTCTATGAAGAGGCGCTGGACCATGAGGTGCTCGTGGAGTCAGTGGAGGCTATTGCCGCAGCGGATCTGCTGATCATCGGCGGCACCTCGCTGACCGTACAGCCTGCGGCCAGTCTGGTCACGTATTTCAGAGGGCGTCACACCGTCCTGCTCAACAATGATCCAACCCCTTATGATCACCAGGCCGATCTGATTATAACGGAGCGGATCGGGGATGTCATGGGGAGGCTGCAGGGACTTCTGGCATAGCCGCCGGCTTTTCCCGGGGAAGACGATTATAAATTCCGCCAGGCGTTTATTATAGGGTATTGCAGCACAGAGGAAACGAGAGGCAGGGATAGACATGGTATATACAGCTAGTGATGAACGGTATGAAGGAATGCGTTACAACCGCACCGGCCGCTCCGGCCTGAAGCTTCCGGCGGTCTCACTGGGCCTGTGGCATAATTTCGGCGGCATCGATGCCTATGAGAACGGCCGTGCAATGATTACCCGCGCTTTTGATCTGGGCGTAACCCACTTCGACCTGGCGAATAATTACGGGCCGCCGGCCGGATCGGCAGAAGAGCTGTTCGGCAAGGTGCTGGCCCGTGACCTGCAGCCTTACCGCGATGAGCTGGTGATCTCCACCAAGGCAGGCTACCGGATGTGGCCCGGCCCTTACGGAGACTGGGGCTCACGCAAATATATGCTGTCCAGCCTGGATCAGAGCCTGAAGCGGCTGGGGCTGGACTATGTCGATATTTTCTATTCACACCGCCCTGACCCGGAGACCCCTATGGAAGAGACGATGGGCGCGCTGGACCATGCCGTCCGTTCCGGGAAGGCCCTCTACATCGGCCTGTCCAATTATACGGCGGAACAGACACGGCAGGCGCTCGCCATTCTGAAGGAGCTGGGCACACCGCTGCTGATCCATCAGCCGCGCTATTCCATGCTGGACCGCTGGATTGAAGGCGGGCTGCAGGATGTGCTGGCGGAGCACGGCGTAGGCACGATCGCCTTCACCCCGCTGGCCCAGGGCCTGCTGACCAATAAATATCTGAACGGTGTCCCTGCGGATTCCCGGGCCGCCGGGCCTTCCTCCTCACTGGACGAGACCCGGATTACCCCGGATGTGCAGCGCAAGATTCATGCGCTGAACCAGCTGGCAGTGGCGCGCGGCCAGAGTCTGGCCCAGCTTGCACTGGTCTGGACGCTGCGCGGGGGCAAGGTCACCTCCGCCCTGATCGGCGCGAGCCGGGCCAGCCAGATTGAGGAGAATATTGCCGCGCTCTCCCAGAGTGAGCTATCGCAGGAGGAGCTGGAACGGATTGAGAAGATTCTGAAGACAGACAGTGAAGCCTGAGCTTAGTCATATGTGGAATGCAACAGCCCGCTTCCGGTACCGGAGACGGGCTGTTGGTCCATCATTTATCACCCGGACTCAATGTGGCCTGGCGGTAGGCGCTGGGAGACTGGCCGCAGAAGCGTTTGAACTGCCGGGAGAAGTACAGGGCATCGGTTAGCCCGACGGACGCGGCCACCTGCTCCACCGACAGCTCCGGGCGCTCGCGCAGCAGCCGGCGCGACTTCTCAATCCGCAGCTTCAGCAGGTAGGTCACTGGAGACAGTCCGGTCTCCTGCTTGAAGATGCGGGACAGATAAGCGCGGTTATACCCGAGGCTGCCGCACATTTGTTCAATGGAGACCGGATGGGCATACTGTGAAGACATATAGTTGATCATCTGCTTCACCGTGCGCTTGACCTGCGATTCTGCGCCCTCCAGGCGGGATGAGGAGACCAGCAGCTCCGCAGCTTCACCCGCTATAAGGTAGAGATAGCCCAGAGCGGTCAGCGAGGCGCTCTCTGTGTGGTTATAGAAGGCGGTCATCATCCCGGCAAGGGCGCCGGGAATGACACTGCCGCCCGAGGTGGACAGCACCGGGGCCAGCGGGGTGAAGCCCGCCTGCCGGGCCAGCGCTCCGGCCGCTTCTCCGGTGAACGCCGCCCAGCGGTACCGCCAGGGCTTGTGCTGGTCTGAAATGTAGCTCACCAGCTGCCCGGGGTGGATCAGGAAGCAGTCGCCTGCTCCCAGCTCATAGGTGCGCTGCTCGGTACGGAAGGCCCCGGAGCCGGATTCAATATAATGAAGCAGATAATATTCGTAGATTTTGGGGCCGGCCTGATGCAGCGGCAGGGTCTGGCTCTCTCCGGCAAACAGGACATGCAGCGGCTGCCGGCCGAAGTATACAGGATTTGATCCTACGGAATAGGTATGTTGCATATGCCATCCGCCTTTCTGGAATGGAACGCTGCCATAGCCTTGCAGCCGGGGCAGTGTGAAGTAACGGGTATATTCACTATAGGAATAAAAGTCACATTTGTCCATACATTGCACACATGATTGCATTATCAGGGCAAGTCTGATTTTATTATAATGTAACCATGAAGGACGCAAGTTAAAGGCAAGGCCCAAGCACAAGCAGCGAAAGGATGGAGTGGCAATAATGAGCATACAGGAGCTTAACAGCAAATTTATCGAGAAGTACGGGGAGAGCGGGGAACAGGCCCGTGTCTTCTACGCCCCGGGGCGTGTGAATCTGATCGGAGAGCATCTGGATTACAACGGCGGGTACGTGTTCCCGGCCGCACTGGACTTCGGAACGACACTGATTGTCCGCCCGCGTACAGACGGCAAGGTGCAGTTCGCATCAACCAATCTTCCTTATGAAGCTTCTATTGACTACAGCGAGATCGGCAAGTCCAAGACCGGCGAGTGGGTGGATTATCCGGTCGGCGTGATGGTCGAGCTGGCCAAGAAGGGAACTCCGGTGTCCGGCGGCTATGACCTGCTGTTCCACGGGGAGATTCCTAACGGCTCAGGCTTGTCCTCGTCGGCCTCGATTGAGGTCGTGACCGGCTTCGCCTTCCTGACGCTGCTTGGCGGGGATACGGACACCGTAGAGATCGCCCTCTTGTCCCAGCGTGCGGAGAACCAGTACGTCGGCGTGAACTCCGGGATCATGGACCAGTTCGCCGTAGCCAACGGCAAGCGCGACCACGCGATCCTGCTGATGTGCGATACGCTGGAGTACAGCCTGGTGCCGTTCGTGACCGGCAGCTACAAGCTGGTGATCGGCAACACGAACAAGAAGCGCGGGCTGGTTGATTCCAAGTACAATGAACGCCGCAGCCAATGTGACGAAGCGCTGGCCATTCTGAAGCAGCAGGTTCCATCCCTGTCCTATCTGGCGGAGATGAAGCCGGAGCAATTCGAGCAGCTTCAGGCGTCCATCCCGGATGAGACGGTCCGCCGCCGCGCCCGCCATGTAGTGGAAGAGAACCAGCGTGTGCTCGACTCGGTAGAAGTTCTGAAGGAGAATGACCTGAAGCAATTCGGCCTGTACATGAACGATTCCCATGTCTCCCTCCGCGACCTCTATGAAGTCAGCTGTGAGGAGCTGGACGTGATGGTGGAAGAGGCACAGCGCATTCCGGGAACCCTCGGCTCACGGATGACAGGCGCCGGATTCGGCGGATGTACAGTATCCCTGGTGCATGAGGATGATGTGGAGCGGTTCATTAAGGAAGTGGGCGAAGCCTACAAGAGCAGAACCGGCCTGACGGCTGAATTCTATGTATGCGGCATTGGCAACGGCGTTGAAGAACTGAAAGGAGTGATCTAAGATGGCGATTCTGGTGACAGGCGGAGCCGGGTACATCGGTTCCCATACGGTAGCGGAGCTGCTGGACCGCGGAGAAGAGGTAGTGGTGCTGGACAATCTGGTGACCGGACACCGCGAGGCACTGCTGGGCGGCAAGCTGTATGAGGGAGACCTGCGCGACAAGGCGCTGCTGAAGAAGCTGTTCGCGGAGAACAGCATTGATGCGGTCATCCACTTCGCGGCCAGCTCGCTGGTAGGCGAGAGCATGAAGGACCCGGTCAAATATTACGACAACAATGTCTACGGCACACAATGTCTGCTGGAAGCAATGCAACAGGCAGGCGTGGACAAAATCGTCTTCTCCTCCACCGCAGCCACCTACGGTGAACCGGAGAAGGTGCCGATTGAGGAGACGGACCGCACCGAGCCTGCGAATGTCTACGGGGAGACCAAGCTGACCATGGAGCGCATGATGGCCTGGTTCGACAAGGTGCTTGGCATTAAATATGTAGCCCTGCGCTACTTCAATGCGGCAGGCGCACATGCCAGCGGCAAGATCGGCGAAGATCACCGTCCAGAGAGCCATCTCGTTCCGCTGGTGCTGCAGGCGGCACTGAAGCAGCGGGAGAACATCGCTGTCTTCGGCGATGACTACCCGACGGAAGACGGCACCTGCATCCGCGATTACATTCATGTCAGCGACTTGGCGGATGCGCATGTCCGCGCTGTAAACTATCTGCGCAGCGGCAGCGCCAGCAATGTTTTCAACCTCGGCAACGGCCACGGCTTCTCGGTGAAGCAGGTCATCGAGACGGCGAAGAAGGTCACGGGCCTGGAGATTCCGGTCGTAATTCAGGAACGCCGTGCCGGAGACCCTGCGGTGCTGGTAGCCTCCTCTGCGAAGGCCCGCCAGGTGCTGGGCTGGGACCCGCAGCATGACGATCTGGAGGGCATTATCCAGAGCGCCTGGAACTGGCACTCCGCCAATCCGCAAGGATACGGGGAGTAAGCTGAAGGTGTGAATGTGCCGATTGAGGCATCAGACAGAATGCAAGGCGCCGCAGAAGGCCCCCATAAGGAGAATTGAAATGCAGAATGATAACATGACGGCTGCCGCTGAATCGGCGCTCTATGCGATTGAACAGCTGGTGCTGTTCGCTGAGCACTCGGGGCTGATTCAGTCCGCAGATGTGGACTACAGCCGCAATGAGCTGCTGGACCAGTTCGGCTTCAGCGAGCCGTATGCCGGTGAATTCACAGAAGCTCCGCTCAGCAGTCCGCAGGCCCCGCTGGACCAGCTCATTGATTACGGCTTCGGCATCGGGCTGATCCCGGAGAATACGGATACGTACCGCGATCTGCTCGATGCCAAGATTATGGGCCTCCTGATGGCCCGTCCGTCCGAGGTGAACGCCGAATTCGCCGCGCTCCGGGCGGAGCAGGGGATTCAGGCGGCTACCGACCGGTTCTATAAGCTGAGTATTGATTCGAACTATATCCGTATGGACCGTGTAGCCAAGAATGTGTATTGGCTTCAGGAGTCGCCGTACGGTGAGATTGAGATGACGATCAATCTCTCCAAGCCGGAGAAGAGTCCGAAGGAGATCGCCATGGCCCGGCTGCTCCCGCCGCCGGTCTATCCGAAGTGCCAGCTCTGCCGCGAGAATGTCGGCTATGCCGGACGGGTCAATCACCCGCCGCGCCAGAATCTGCGTATCATTCCGCTGGCAATGAACGGCGAGAAGTGGTTCTTCCAGTACTCGCCTTACGTGTACTATAACGAGCACTGCATCGTGTTCCACCACGATCATGTGCCGATGAAGCTGACGAAGGACACGCTGAAGCGTCTGCTCAGCTTCGTGGAGGTCTTCCCGCACTATTTCATCGGCTCTAACGCTGATCTGCCGATTGTCGGCGGCTCCATCCTGACCCATGACCACTTCCAGGGCGGGCGGCATACGTTCCCGATCCAGAAGGCGCCGGCAGAGGATACCTTCACTCACGCTTCGTATCCCGGCGTCCGCCTGAGCACCGTGAAATGGCCGATGTCCGTCCTGCGGATGCACTCGGCTGATCCGGCCGTGCTGCTGGAGGCAGGCAACCACATCTACGAGTCCTGGAAAGCGTACAGCGATCCGGCCGCCGATGTGCTGGCCTTCAGTGAAGAGGACGGCGAGTCTGTGCCGCACAACACGGTTACGCCGATCGTCCGCCGGGCGGAAGACGGCGGCTATGAGATGGATCTGGTGCTGCGCAACAACCGGACCAGCGAAGAGCATCCCGAAGGGATCTTCCACCCGCACCGGGAGATGCACCATATCAAGAAGGAGAACATCGGCCTGATTGAGGTAATGGGTCTGGCGATCCTGCCGGGACGGCTCAAGGAGGAGCTGGATGCCATCGCCGGCGTGCTGGCAGGCGATACGGAGCTGCTTGCAGCGGTTCAGAGCGGAGCTGCGGAGCATCCGCTGGCGCATCATGCCGCCTGGATCAGTGAGCTGGCCGCACACTTCGGCACTTCTCTGGAGCGCGGGGAGGCGGTGAAGACCGTGCAGAACGAGGTGGGCATCAAGTTCACCCATATCCTTGAGCATGCAGGTGTCTACAAGCGTACGCCTGAAGGGCAGGCGGCCTTCCGCCGGTTCCTGAACAGCAGCGGGTTTAACTGAGGCTGTATAGCTGCATATTGATTTTGAATGTCCCTGCCGGATTCGGCAGGGACATTTTTTATCGAGGGGAACGATATGCGCCTCTATTGTGAGCTAATTACTGAAGTCTGCGGGTGAAATGGACTGAGAAGACGTTATATCCCCCAAAAACGATTACATGAGGATGGATCGGACTGGGAAGCGCTTATCTTGTTGATTTGAGCGTAAAATGACTGATATCAGGACGCTTAACGGAATCTCAGTCCCACTTACGGGTAGCGGAGTATGTTGTCTCAAGTCCGGCTCCATTGCTCCATTTGAATGCGGCAATCAGGAGGATTATAATAGACAAGTGCTTCACATTCACATACTCATGGAGGTTTACACATATGCGTAAGTTTGAATTTTATAATCCGACCAAGCTGATTTTCGGGCAGGGAACGCTACAGGCGCTCCGCACTGAAGTGCCGAAATACGGCAAGAACGTCCTGCTGATGTACGGCGGCGGCAGCATTAAGCGCAGCGGCCTGTACGACAATGTTATCACTGAGCTGGCTGCCGCCGGAGCAGCGGTTACCGAGCTGGCAGGAGTGGAGCCGAATCCGCGTCTGTCTACGGTGCATAAGGGTGTGGCCCTGTGCCGTGAGCACAACATTGATCTGATTCTTGCTGTCGGCGGCGGCAGCGTCCTGGACTGTGCCAAGGCGGTGGCGGTCGGTGCGAAGTACGACGGGGATATGTGGGACTTCGTGGAACGCAAGGCGGCTCCGCAAGGCGCGCTGCCGCTCGGAACCGTGCTGACAATGGCGGCTACCGGCTCGGAGATGAACAACGGCTCGGTCATTACCAATGAAGTCACCAAGGAGAAAATGGGCTGGGGCAGCATCTATGCCTACCCTGCCTTCTCGATCCTGGACCCGGAGAACACCTTCTCCCTGCCGAAGGACCAGACGGTCTATGGAATGGTGGACATTATGTCCCATACCCTGGAGCATTATTTCCACACTGACGGCAATACGCCTGTACAGGACGGCTTCTGTGAGACTCTGCTCCGTACAGTGATCGAGACCGGGCCGAAGCTGATCGAGGATCTGAACAACTATGAACTGCGCGAGACGATTATGTACTGCGGAACGATGGCGCTGAACGGCATGGTAAGCATGGGCTTTGCCGGGGACTGGGCTACGCACAATATCGAACATGCTGTTTCCGCAGTGTATGATATTCCGCACGGCGGCGGCCTGGCGATTCTGTTCCCGCAGTGGATGAAGTATAACCTCAGCACCAATCCTTCCCGCTTCCGCCAGCTGGCGGTGAATGTATTCGGCATTGATCCTGCCGGCAAAACAGATGAGCAGATTGGTCTCGAAGGCATCGAAGCGCTCCGCCGCTTCTGGGATTCCATCGGTGCGCCGAAGACGCTGGGCGATTATAATATCGACGACAGCGAGATCGGAATTATGGCCGACAAGGCAGTCCGCTTCGGCCCGTTCGGCAACTTCCGCAAGCTGGACCGTGAGGATGTTGTAGAGATTTACAAGATGGCGCTGTAAGCCAAGCCAAGGAGCCATATAAGTTATATAAGAGCCGCTTCCCTCTTTCTTTCAATGGGGAAGCGGCTTTTTCAATAGATAAGATTTTATGTTTTGGGGTCTCCGCAAAGTACCTGAGTCATCATCGAAGCTAAAGCCTCACTTTGTGGGGGGATTTCATGGCGTAACAGGTGTCTGCCCGGGTAAATATAAATGAACACCGTTAATTTCGCCGCTCCTTACATACATTATTGAGAGGATTCCCCAAGTTTGTGAAACCAAGGACATGGCTGCTGCGTTTATAGTAGTATGGCAGTCCGGAAGTAATGACGGGAGGAGAATGTTATGCAAACGCTGTATTTGGGCTGTTTGGTGCTTGGTATCTTATTTGCCGTGGTCAGTGTGGTGATTGGCGACCTGATTGGGAGTGCGCTGGACGGGATTTTTCACATGCCGTCGTTCGATTTCTTCAATCCCTCGATCATAGCAGGAGCGGTGACCGTGTTCGGCGGAGCGGGCGTGCTGCTGAACCGCTACAGCGGGCTGGAGGATGGCATCATCCTTGCCCTTGCCCTGTTAATCGCGGCATTCATGGGCGTGGTGATGCATCTGCTCGTGGTGCGGCCGATGCGGAACAGCGAGATGTCGACCGGCTTCTCCATGAGCGAATTGCCGGGCCGGATCGGGGAGATTACCGTGCCGGTTCCGGCAGCGGGCTATGGAGAGATTATGGTGAAGTTCGGCGCAGGCAACAGTCTGCATACAGCGGCGAGCTTTGAACAGCAGGCGCTGCCGGCCGGCATCAAGGTGGTTGTCGTAGAGGTCCGCGAAGGCGTGGCATTGGTATCAGAATTTGAGAAGAGAAGAGGAGAGGATTCATAATGCTAGAGAACATTCCAGAAGCCGTATTTATACCTGCCGTTGTTATCGGCGTCCTGCTGGTCCTCGGACTGGCGTTCTGGGCGCGTTACAAGACAGTCGGACCCGACGAAGGCATGATCGTGACCGGTTCTTTCCTGGGCAAGAATCATATCTCGGATGACGGCTCCGGCCGCAAAATCAAAATCGTCCGCGGCGGCGGTGCTTTCATCCTGCCGGTCTTTCAGAAGGCGGAGTTCATGTCCCTGCTCTCCCATAAGCTCGATGTGACGACCCCTGAGGTCTACACCGAGCAAGGGGTGCCGGTTATCGCCGACGGGGTAGCGATCATCAAGGTGGGCAGCTCCACTGAAGATGTGGCAACGGCAGCCGAGCAGTTCATGGGCAAGCCGATTGACTCGCTGAAGAGTGAAGCACAGGAAGTACTGGAGGGTCATCTGCGGGCGATTCTCGGAACGATGACCGTAGAAGAGGTCTACCGCAACCGCGACCGCTTCGCGCAGGAGGTGCAAGGCGTTGCTGCCCGCGATCTGAAGAAGATGGGGCTGCAGATTGTCTCCTTCACGATCAAGGATGTACGCGATAAGCACGGATATCTGGAAGCGCTCGGTAAGCCGCGGATTGCCGCCGTGAAGCGGGATGCGGAGATTGCCGAAGCGGAAGCGCTGCGGGATGCGCGGATTCAGAAGGCCAATGCCGAAGAGCAGGGGCAGAAGGCGGAACTGCTGCGCGATACCAATATCGCTGAAGCGTCTAAGGAGAACCAGCTGAAGGTTGCGGCGTTCAAGCGCGACCAGGATACCGCCAAGGCGGAAGCCGACCAGGCGTATCACATTCAGGAAGCACGCGCCAAGCAGACCGTGGTGGAAGAGCAAATGAAGGTCGAGCTGGTCCGCAAGGAACGCGAAATTGACATTCAGGCGAAGGAAATCCAGGTCCGCGAGAAGCAGTATGACGCAGAGGTCAAGAAGAAGGCCGAAGCGGACCGCTATGCGGTAGAGCAGGCTGCGGAGGCCGACAAGGCCAAGCGGATGCGCGAAGCCGACGCCCTTCAATACAGTATTGAGAAGCAGGCGCAGGCAACGTCCGAGCAGAAGCGTCTGGAAGGCCAGGCAATTGCGGATGCAGAGCTGGCCAAAGGTAAAGCGGAGGCAGAGGTTATCCGCCTGCGCGGTCTGGCCGAAGCCGAAGCCAAAGAGAAGCTGGCGCAAGCCTTCGAGAAATTCGGCGAAGCCGCCGTGCTCGATATCATTGTCAAGATGCTGCCGGATCTGGCGGGACGGATCGCCGAGCCGCTGGGCTCCATTGACAAGCTGACGGTGGTGGATACCGGCAACGGTGAAGGCGCAGCCCGGGTCAGCAACTATGTGACCCAGCTGATGGCGACAGCACCTGAGATGCTGAAGAGCGTGTCCGGGATTGATGTCGAATCGCTCATCAAGGGACTCACAAGCAAAGGGAGTAAGCCGGAGCAGAACAATGTGGTCAGACATACGGCTGAACCAATCACCTCCGTAGTCACCAGACCGGTTCCGGCATCCCCGGCTCCTCCGGCCCCTAAGGCCGATATAAGCGATAAGGGCGGGCAGCCCGAAGAGTAGAATGAATGAACAATCAGGCATGGCCGGCAGCAGCAAGCCTGCCATGCCTTTTTAGTACATAGAGAATGGAGGGGTAGGCGTGGAGCTCATCTTAGATAATATACGTAAGAGCTTTGACGGCAAGGAAGTGCTGAAGGGGATCGACTTTACCTTTGAGCAAGGCAAAATCTACGGCCTGCTCGGACGTAACGGCGCAGGCAAAACCTCGCTGTTCAACTGTCTGAGCGGGGAGATTCCGATGGATAGCGGGGGGGCTTTTCTACGGAGAAATGAGGTGAGTCTGCCGCTGCTGGAAGAGCAGATCGGTTACGTCTTCTCGCTGCCCATTCTGCCGGATTTCCTCACCGGGTATGAATTCGTGAAGTTCTATATGGATATCAACAAGGACAAGATCGAGCCCGGGCGGACGATTGAGGATTATTTCGAAATCATCCGCTTCGAGGAGGAGGACCGGCACCGGCTGATTAAGGGCTACTCCCACGGCATGAAGAACAAGATCCAGATGCTCTGCTTCATCATTACCCGACCGCCGGTCATCCTGCTGGATGAGCCGCTGACCTCGTTCGATGTCGTGGTGGCGCTGGAGATCAAGAAGCTGCTGCGTGAGATGAAGCAGGATCATATTATTATTTTCTCAACCCATATTCTGCAGCTGGCCGCCGATCTGTGCGATGAACTGGTCATTCTGAACAACGGCTCGCTCCGGGAGATTTCTGCAGAGACCCTGCACAGCCCGGAATTCGAGGAACAGATCATTGCCCTCCTGAAGGATGAGCACCATGATTAGGACGCTGAAGGCCATACTCGAAGTAAGAGGGATGTCCGGTGCCAACCGGCTGATGTTCTATATCCGCAAGCTCCCGCTGATCGGCAGGCTGCTCCCGGCTTCGGTCTACTCCAGGACATCCATGAAGCAGAAGTTATCCATCGTGGTGCATATCCTGAAAGTGCTTATGGCATTCATAACCAAGTTCGCCTACTTGGGCATTATGATCTATCTTCCGGTCAAGCTGGCCGCGCGCGAATCAAGCTTATCCCTGCCCGTGCAGTATCAGCTCTATCTGCAGATCCTGCTGTGCATCAGCTTCCTGACGGGAGCTGTATCCAGCGCGATTATTCTGGAGCCGAAGCGGGACAAGTATATATTCGTGAAGCTGATGAGACTGCCGGCAGAGCGGTATATGCGGACCACCCTCACCTTACGCGGGATCAGCTTCCTGGTCACGTTCCTTCCGGCGCTGCTGCTGTACGGCAGCCTGCTGGGCGCTCCGCTGTGGCAGGGGGCGGTGCTCGCGCTGCTGCTGACGTTCTGGCGAATTGCCTGCGAGGCGGTCCATCTGCTCGTTTTTGACCGCACTGGCATTGTTATTGTCAAAAAAAACGGCTGGGTCTGGAGCTCCATTGCCGCAGGTTATCTGCTGGCGTATCTTCCGCTGCTGCCCGGCTTCGCGGTGGTGGAGAGCGGGCTGCTGTTCAGCCTCCCTGTGCTGCTGGGCGTCCTGTTCCTGGGCGCCTTGGGTTTAATCTATATCGCCCGGTATGGAGACTACAGGAAGGCCGTCGATGCCGTGACCAAAATCGATGATCCGCTGCTGGATTTCGGGCGCATGATGAAGGAGGCGCGGGTGAAGGAGGTCGCCACTCAGGAGCAGAAGCACACGGCAGAGCAGCTTCGGCCAGGCCGATTCTCCGGCAAAAGCGGATATGCGTATCTGAACGCCATTTTCTTCTCGCGGCACCGGCGTTTACTGATCCAGCCGGTGCAGCGGCGTCTGGCGATTATCGGCGGGCTTTTCGCCGCCGGCGTGCTGACGATGCTGTTGTCCGGGGAGGCTTTTGCCATCCTTGTGCAGCTTCTGATCCGTGCTTTACCTGCTTTCCTGTTCATCATGAATTTCACCTCCATCGGAGAACGGGTCTGCAAGGCGATGTTCTATAATTGCGATCTTAGCCTGCTGCGTTACGGATTCTACCGCGAACGCAAGGCGATTCTGAGCAACTTCCGTATCCGGCTGCTGCGGCTCAGCCTGCTTAATCTGATCCCCGCTGCGGCCATCTGCCTGGCGGTGAATCTGCTGATTCTGCTGTCGGATCAGCGCTGGGAGGCGGCGGATGCCGGGATTTACAGTGTGACGATTGTGGCGTTGTCCCTGTTCTACTCGGTGCATCATCTCTTCATGTACTATATTTTCCAGCCATACAGTACAGAGCTGAATGTAAGGAATCCGTTCTTCACTATAGTGAACAGCATCGTGCTGGGGGTAGGAATTGTCGTCATGCAGCTTCAGAGTGAGCCTGGTATGCTGGCTATTACGGTGGTACTCTCTGCTGCCGTCTATATGCTGCTTGCCCTGATTCTGGTCAGCCGTTTCTCGGTCCGCACCTTCCGGGTGAAATGAGCTCACGGCTGCTGTGCAGCACCCTTCTATTTTGAGATGCCGGATGTTATGATAGTAGCTCAAGGCTATCATTAGATGCAGACCCGCGAGGCTGCATTGAGCGAATAAATGAAGGATTCAGAAGGCAAAGAGGTGTGACCGTGAGCAGCATAACAGTGGCTAAGGTGCTTAATAATAATGTGATCATTGCTGAGCACCCCCAGCATGACGAGGTTGTGGTGATTGGCAAGGGGATCGGCTTCAACCGCAAAATGCGGGACCGGATCAGCCTGTCCTCCGTTGAGAAGATGTTCATTCTGCGGAGCCAGGCCGAGCAGGAGCAATATAAGCAGCTGGTGCCGCAGGTGGACGAGAAGCTGATTGAGGTTGTGCAGGAGATAGTGCTGCATATCATGCAGAAGAGCCGCCAGACGGTGAACGAGCATATTCATATTGCGCTTACTGACCATATCTCCTTTGCGATCCGCAGAACCGAGCAGCAGATGGCAATTCATAATCCGTTCCTGTATGAGACGCGGGAGATTTATCCCGAGGAATACAGTCTGGCCGAATATGCCGTGGACCGGATCAACAGGGCGATGGGCGTAACGCTTCCGCCGGATGAGGTCGGCTTCGTGGCCCTGCATATTGTCAGTGCGCTGAGCAACCAGCATATCTCCGAGGTGAAGCAGGATTCCCAGCTTATCGGCGATCTGGTGGGGCTGGTGGAGGATAACCTGGAATACCGCATCCCGCGCGATTCCCTGGACTATTCCAGGCTGGTGACCCATTTGCGGTTCGTGCTGGAGCGGCTCCGGCGGGGAGAGACGGTACGTGAGACCTCGTCGCTGGATGGGCTGATGAAGCGCGAGTATCCCGAGATGTATATGCTTGCCTGGAAGCTGACCAAGGTGATTGAGCAGCGCGTGCATATTCCCGTGTATCCTGCCGAGGTCAGCTATCTGACCATCCATCTGCAGCGGCTGACCCAGAAGAAGGAAGACGAGGCGGATATGGAGCAGCCGGGGAGCGTTTAGGCGATTTTGCCGCTTGCAACTTCTTAACATTGGTGCTACAATGTTCCCTGTTAAGTTATTCAATAGAATAATAACGTGTAACTGATACGATCAGGCATGAGTGATTTACAGTATTATGGTTGTCCTGCCCCATCTTGGGGTACTCTAACGTTAGCGTTAGAACGACAATCTGTGTACTGTATTGCTCATGCCTTTTTTGGCTTTCTGTTACAAGAAATTCAGGGTGAGGAAGTGAATTCAATGTTCAAAAAGTTATTCGGTGTCCTGCAGAGAGTCGGTAAAGCGCTCATGCTGCCGGTCGCCATTCTTCCGGCAGCAGGCTTGCTGCTCGGAATCGGGAACATGCTGGTGAATCCGGACTTCCTGCAATATGTGCCTGCCCTGGAGAATCATATGGTTCAGGCGATCGCCACGGTTTTAATGAATTCCGGGCAAATCGTGTTCGATAATCTCGCTCTGCTGTTTGCAGTCGGCGTAGCCATCGGGCTGGCCGGGGGCGAGGGCGTAGCCGGGCTGGCCGCCATTATCGGCTTCCTGGTCATGAACGTGACCATGGGTACGGTAGTCGGCGTCAATGATTATGTGCTTAGCTTAAGAGACTTCGCTTATGCCCGCGTTCTCGGCATTCCTACCCTGCAGACCGGGGTGTTCGGCGGTATCCTGGTAGGGATACTGGCCGCGTCCATGTACAAAAGGTTCTTCCGCATAGAGCTGCCTTCTTATCTCGGCTTCTTCGCGGGGAAACGCTTCGTACCGATCATGACGGCGGTGACCTCGCTGATACTGGGGCTTGTGCTCACGATTGTATGGCCGCCGATCCAGCACGGTCTGAACTATGTGTCACAGAGTATGATCAACACGAACCTGACGCTGTCGGCCTTCATCTTCGGGGTCGTTGAGCGTTCGCTGATTCCGTTCGGGCTGCATCATATCTTCTATTCACCGTTCTGGTATGAATTCGGCAGCTACATCGACAAGGCAGGGGATCTGGTCCGCGGAGACCAGCGGATCTTCATGCAGCAGCTTCGCGACGGTGTGCAGTTCACAGCCGGTACATTTACTACCGGTAAATATCCGTTCATGATGTTCGGACTTCCGGCCGCTGCGCTGGCGATCTATCATGAGTCCAAGCCGGAGAACCGCCGGGTCGTGGGAAGCTTGATGATCTCCGCCGCTCTGACCTCGTTCCTGACGGGGATTACAGAGCCGCTGGAATTCTCCTTCCTGTTCGTGGCTCCGCTGCTGTTCGCTGTACACGCAGTATTCGCCGGGCTGTCCTTCATGACGATGCATATCCTTAATGTCAAAATCGGCATGACCTTCTCCGGCGGCTTCATCGACTATGTGCTGTTCGGGATCATTCCGAACCGCACCGCCTGGTGGCTGGTCATTCCGGTAGGTCTGGTGCTTGCGGTCATCTACTACTTCGGCTTCCGCTTTGTCATCCGCAAGTTCAACCTGAAGACGCCGGGCCGTGAGGATGCGGCCGAGGATGAAGATGAAGTAAGCACAGAGAGCGTGTCCAAGACGGGCGACGATCTCCCGCGCAACATTCTGTCCGCCCTTGGCGGCAAAGAGAACATCACCCATCTGGATGCCTGCATTACCCGCCTGCGCGTGGAAGTGAAGGATAAAGCGGGTGTCGACAAGAACCGGCTGAAGAAATTAGGTGCTTCTGGGGTTCTGGAAGTGGGTAACAACGTACAAGCGATCTTCGGAACCCGTTCGGACACGATCAAGTCACAGATTCAGGATGTAATGAACGGCAGAACACCAGCCGCAGCGCCTGCGGCTCCGCAGCCGGAGCTGGAACAGGCGGCGGGCGAGCAAGGGGAGGCTATTATCGCGGAGGATATCGTATCCCCGGTGAACGGCGAGCTGCTGGACATTACCGAGGTTCCGGATGCCGTCTTCTCCCAGAAGATGACCGGTGACGGCTTCGCCTTCCTGTCGGCAGACGGCAAGATTGCCTCGCCGGTATACGGCAAGGTATTCAATGTGTTCCCAAGCAAGCACGCCATCGGCATCATGTCGGACGGCGGCAAGGAGGTCCTGGTGCATATCGGGGTCAATACGGTGAAGCTGAAGGGCCAGGGCTTCACGGTGCTGGTAGAGGAAGGCGATCTGGTCGCTGCCGGACAGCCGATTATGGAGGTGGATCTGGACTATGTGAAGGCCAATGCGCCTTCGGTCATCTCTCCGGTCATCTTCTCCAATCTGCCTGAAGGCTCCAGCGTCACCTTGAAGAAGCCGGGCCGGGTATCCATTGGCGATAAGGACATCATCACCATTCAGTAGCATGTGCAATGGCTTAGCGCTTCCATTATAATGAAAGGAAGCGCAAGCCTTCACCATAAATAACTATTCCAAATTAACAGAAAGCGAGATGGATGATATCATGCAGACAACTTTCAGAATTATTGACGAAGACGGAATTCACGCACGCCCGGCAACAGCGCTGGTTAATACAGCTACGAAATTCAAAGGCACTGAGGCTTTTGCTGAAGCCAAGGGCAAGAAGGTAACCCTGAAATCGATCCTGGGCGTACTGTCCCTGGGCCTTGAAGCCGGAGACACCCTCACCCTGATCACAGAAGGCAGTGAAGAAGCAGAAGCACTGAACGCCTTGCAGGAAGTTATGGTCAAGGAAGGGCTGGGAGAAGTTCATGAGTAAAATTTCAGGAATCGCGGCTTCCGCAGGGATTGCAGTTGCCCGTGCCTTTATCCTGGAACATCCGGACTACACCATTACCCGGACAGCAATTACTGATACCGATGCTGAGCTTGCGAAGCTGAATGCCGCCCTGGACCAGTCCAGAGGCGAGCTTCAGCGTATCAAGGAGCGTACACTGGCTGAGCTTGGGGAGAAGAAGGCGGAGATTTTTGAATCGCATCTGCTGATTCTGGATGACCCTGAGCTGATCACCCCGGTAATGGACAAAATCCGTGAGGAATCCGTGAATGCGGACTACGCGCTTCATGAAGTAGCCAATCAGTTTGTGGAAATGTTCCAGAACATGAAAAGCGCCTATCTCCAGGAACGTGCAGCCGATATGCGCGACGTTACCAAGCGGGTGCTGAACCACCTGCTCGGCATCCACTACGTGAGCCCGGCGGAGATCAGCGAAGAGGTAATCGTGATTGCCCAGGACCTGACACCGTCCGATACGGCGCAGCTGAACCGCAATTTCGTCAAAGGCTTCACCACCAACATCGGCGGCCGGACCTCCCACTCGGCGATTATGGCCCGCTCGCTGGAGATTCCGGCGGTTGTCGGAACCAAGAATGTCATGTCGCTGGTTAAGGCCGGAGATCTGGTGATCGTGGATGGTCTGAACGGCGATGTGCTGATCAACCCTTCAGAAGCTGAGGTTGCCGAGTACACAGCGAAGCAGGAAGCTTACAACCTTCAGATTGCGGAATGGAAAAAGCTCCGCGACGAGCCGACGGTATCCGCTGACGGCAAGCATGTGGAGCTGGCGGCCAATATCGGTACGCCGAACGATGTGAACGGTGTCATTGAGAACGGCGGCGAAGGCGTCGGCCTGTACCGGACGGAATTCCTCTACATGGGCCGCGACAAGCTGCCATCCGAGGAGATTCAGTACAACGCCTACCGCACCGTGCTTGAGAATATGCAAGGCAAGCCGGTAGTAGTGCGGACACTGGATATCGGGGGAGACAAGGAGCTGCCTTATCTGGAGCTGCCGAAGGAAATGAACCCGTTCCTGGGCTTCCGGGCGATCCGTCTCTGTCTGGACCGTCAGGATATCTTCCGCACCCAGCTGCGCGCCCTGCTCAGAGCAAGCGCCCACGGCGACCTGCGGATTATGTTCCCGATGATCGCTACCCTTGGCGAGTTCCGGGCGGCCCGCGAGCTGCTGCTGGAGGAGAAGGCCAAGCTGCGTGAAGAGGGCAAAGAGGTGGCCGACAACATTCAGCTCGGCATTATGGTGGAGATTCCTTCGACAGCGGTGCTGGCTGACCAGTTCGCCAAGGAAGTGGACTTCTTCAGTATCGGAACCAATGACCTGATTCAATATACTATGGCGGCCGACCGGATGAATGAACAGGTATCCTACCTGTATCAGCCTTACAACCCGGCTATTCTCCGGCTGGTCAAAATCGTCATCGATGCGGCTCATGCCGAAGGCAAATGGACCGGCATGTGCGGTGAAATGGCTGGCGACGCAACAGCGATTCCGCTGCTGCTGGGCCTCGGCCTGGATGAATTCAGCATGAGCGCCACCTCCATCCTGCCGGCGCGCAGCCAGATTTCCAAGCTGTCTGCTGCAGAGATGAAGGAGATGGCGGCCGAGGCGCTGCAGCTCGGCACGGCTGAGGAAGTGGCTGCCCTCGTGCAGTCCCGCGCGAAGTAACTCCGTTAACTCCTGTTTCCGTATTCCAACTTTTTCCAACAACATTTGCCGGTTCCCGCTTTGGGGGCCGGTTTTTTTCTGAATATGCGGGGAGGAATATAGCAAATCTGGAGCCGCCTGTTCCACAACATTTTTATATAATAACTCCATAACTTTCGGAGGTGGAACGATTCTTGCAGAAATTCAGCGCTTCACAGATTTATCTCTTCATGACCTTTATGATGTCTTTGGCCGCCAGCACGATATTTACAACCTACAGCATCTATTACGTGATGGAGCTCAGACTCAATCCGCTGCAGCTGGTGCTGATCGGGACGGTGCTTGAAGTTACCGTGCTGGTCTTCGAGGGAATTACCGGGGTGGTTGCAGATACCTACAGCCGTAAGCTGTCGGTTATTATTGGCATGTTCGTATTAGGGATGGCTTTTGTCCTGGAGGGGAGCATTGTCTGGATCATGCAGCCGGCTACGCTGCTGCCCGCCTTCGGCTGGCTGCTAATCTCCCAGATGCTGTACGGCATCGGCTGGACGTTCTTCAGTGGTTCGGATACCGCCTGGATTGTGGACGAGCTGGAAGAGGGGCAGACAGGGCAGCTGTTCATGCGCTCCAAAATGTTCGGATTAACCGCGTCTCTGCTGGGCATCGCTGTCAGCGTAGGCCTGTCTATTATTGCACCTAACCTGCCCTTTCTGGCAGGGGGAGCCATCTACTTCCTCCTTGGGCTGATCCTGATCCGTTATATGAAGGAGACGGGATTCACCCGCCGGGAGCGTACGCCGCATTCGTCGCCTCTCCGTGAGCTTGGCAGGACCTGGGCCAGCGGTGCATCTATTCTAAGGCGTCATCCGCTGCTGCTGATGCTGGCGGTTGTAACTTTATTCAGCGGTGCTGCGTCTGAAGGGTATGACAGGCTATGGCCGGTCTACCTGATGAATGACATCGGCTTTCCGGCGGGAGCCGTATCTATGGCCACCGTATTCGGGGCGATCAGCGCAGTGACTGCACTATTAGGGCTGCTGGCCGTACATCTGGCCGGACGGATGCTGGATTTGAACAAGGAGCGGACAGCCGCCGCCGCCCTGTTCCTGCTGACTTTGGCCCGCGCAGGCTGCATTCTGCTGCTGGCGCTTGCATCTGATTTCTACGTTGCAGTCAGCGCGGTGCTGATCCTGGGAGTGGTCGGTTCCGTAACCGAGCCGGTCTATACGACATGGCTGAATACGAAGCTGCCCGCCCGGAACCGGGCGACGCTCCTGTCGATGATCAGCCAGACCGATGCCCTGGGGCAGAGCGCGGGCGGTCCTGCTGTAGGCTATATCGGCAGCCGCATCTCGATTAGAGCTTCGCTGCTGTCCGCCGGCATCCTGCTGCTTCCCGTCATCGCGCTGTACGGGAAGGTGCTGCGCAAGTCCCGGTGAAGCTGCCCAGCTCTTCAATGGAGGGGGCTTGATGCCGATATTGGATAGATGGGGCATTATTCTTCCATTAACCCATACGTGTAAACCTAGTGCAACGTATGATAAGATGAACCCTATATGGCTTGATTCCGGGCATATTCCCGCTTGCAGAGCAGTGCAAGCAATCACAAGTATCAGTTGTCCAAAATGTGGAAATAGCTTGAAGGAGTAGAGCAATTCGTTCTCTGCGCGTTCTGCGGAGGGCATGAGGATGGTGAATATCCATGAGCAGCAATTATATAAATGCAGAATCTGTTATTGAAATCTATGAAGGCAATGACCTTGGCCTAACGTATACTGCGGAATCCAGCCTGTTCAAAGTCTGGGCGCCTACAGCATTTACAGTCTCTCTTGTATTGTATGACACAGGAGGGAACGGACTGGAGGCTGGGACCGGAAGCTACCGGGAGGGCGGCAGGCTTCACAGAATGCAGCGCGCAGAAGGCGGAGTCTGGGAACTCCGGATTCCCGGGAATCTTAAAGGCAAATATTATATGTACCGGGCCGTGTTTGCAGACGGGTCGATCTCTGAAGCGGCGGACCCGTATGCAACCGCTGTATCGGCGAACGGTCTGCGCACAGCCATCGTAGACCTGGCGGAGACGGACCCGGAGGGCTGGGCGCAGGATGCTTCTCCGGCTCTGCCTCATCCGGCCGATGCTGTCCTCTATGAGCTTCATGTCCGTGACTTCTCGGTGCATGAGAGCTCTGGACATAAGTACAAGGGGAAATTCAAGGCGTTCACAGAGAGCGGCCTTAAGGATGCGGCAGGCCATCCTCTGGGTATCGACCATCTGGCCGAGCTGGGCATCACGCATGTCCATCTGCTGCCGGTCTTCGATTATCAGACGGTGGATGAGCTGGCAGCGGAGGGCGCGGAACCCTCGTCTCCGCTGTTCACCGCATACAACTGGGGGTATGATCCGCAGCATTATAATGTGCCTGAAGGCTCCTACAGCACCGATCCGGCTACGCCCGGAACACGCATCCGCGAGTTCAAGGAGATGGTGCAGGCGCTGCATAGCTGCGGCATCTCGGTCATTATGGATGTGGTCTATAACCATACGTACAGTCTGGAGCAGGGGCCGTTCCAGCCGCTGGTGCCGGATTATTATTACCGCCAGGACTCCGGCGGCCGGCTCTCCAACGGTTCGGGTGTCGGCAATGAGCTGGCGACGGAGCGGCCGATGGTCCGCAAGTATATTAAGGATTCCCTGGCTTATTGGGCGGAGGAATATCATATTGACGGGTTCCGCTTCGACCTGATGGGCCTGATCGACAGTGTAACCATGCGCGAGATCACCGAGGAGCTGCGGCTTAAGATTAACCCGAATCTGCTGATCTACGGCGAGCCGTGGACAGGTGGCGACTCCCCGCTCGCAGCCAAGACGCTTAAGGGTGTGCAGAAGGGCAAAGGCTACGCCGTCTTCAACGACAACTTCCGCTCCGCCATTAAGGGTGACAGTGACGGCTGGGGCAGAGGCTTCGTGACAGGGGAACACGGCAAGGAGGGCGCGGTTGCAGCCGGGGTTCTGGGGGCGATTCATGACTTCACCGATTCGCCTGTGGAGACTGTGAACTATGTAACCGCCCATGACAATCTCAATCTGTGGGACAAAATACTCGCCACGCAGGGTCTGCGCGGGGAAGCGCGTCTGCCGGAGCTTGCGGACGGCAAGCTGCGGGGCGGCGGCGATCTGCAGGCTGCCCTTGCACAGGCTGATCCGTACTTCGCGGTAAATACGCTGGAGGTGCTGGAGAATGAGACGGTACGGCGCTCCCTGCTGGCCAGCGGGATTATTCTGACCTCACAGGGCATCCCGTTCCTTCATGCCGGAGATGAGCTGCTGCGCAGCAAATTCGGCGATCATAACAGCTACCGCAGCCCGGACGCCATCAACGCCATCCGCTGGGAGAACAAGCAGCGGTTCATCCCTGTCTTCCAGTATTACAAGGGTCTGATTGAGCTGCGCCGGACACATCCGGCCTTCCGCCTGCACGGCCGCCAGGAGATTGAACGCAGTCTGGAGTTTCTGCGCTGTGACGGCGGGGTGGTGGCTTACATGCTGAAGGATCATGCCGGCGGAGATACATGGAGAAATATCGTGGTGATCTATAATGCCAACATGGAGCCGGTCACCCAGTGTCTCCCGGAGACCACCGGCTGCTGGAACATCGTAGTCGATCATACTAATGCCGGAGCGGAGGCCTTCCGGCAGACGGAGAGCGGCAGTGTAGAGGTCGCCGGTCTGTCGGTGATGGTACTCTATGATGAGTATGATGAACCGGGACCCAGATCGAAGATTATCGAGGTTCATTATGAACGGCCGGACGGCGATTACCGGGGCTGGAATCTCTGGGTATGGGGTACAGGCATTCAGGATGGCCAACGTGACTTCCAGCATATGGAGAACGGACATGCGATAGCGCGGATTGAGGTGCTGCCCGAGACGGCTTCAATCGGATATATTCTCCGGCTGAATGACTGGGAGGAGAAGGACGGTGCCTCGGACCGCTTCATCGACTGTCCGGACGGAGAGGAAGTTATCAAGGTCAGCGTGCGTGAACGCAGCCTGGAGCAGCGCATCGAACGGGCTGATCCGCTGCCGCAGACCAGCTAGAACATAATAAGAGCGGGTCCTGCTCCCCTTGCGGAGAGGGCCCGCTCTTTGTGCATTCCGGACAAGGCAACCCCCAGCGCTAATTCCGCTGGCTGTTGTAGTTATTATCCAGTTGTTCGCTGTACAGACTGGCTTCATTGCCGCCGTTATTCTTGGAGCGGTACATGGCCAGATCAGCGGCGCGGAGCAGCTCGTTGATGGTGCTGCCATGCTTCGGATATAAGGCAACGCCAATGCTGGCAGAGGTATGGAAGCTTGCGCCATGGTTGAAGGACCAGGTTTTGTTGAACAGCTGAAGCAGGCGGCCCAGGATTTCATCCAGCACCTGCGGGCTGTTGAACCGGTGAATCACTACAGCGAATTCATCCCCTCCGATGCGGAAGGCCTGGCCGTAGCCCTTCACGGTCTGCTGCAGCTCCCGGGAGAGCATCTGCAGGAATTCGTCCCCGGCCAGGTGGCCGAGCGTATCATTGAGCTGCTTGAAGCGGTCGCAATCCAGCAGGGCTACGGCGATTTCCTGTCTGTGCTCCTGCGGCTGGTGGATGAGGTTCTCCATATACATTTTGAAATGGGCCCGGTTCGGAATCGCGGTCAGATGGTCATAGAAGGCCAGCTTGTGCAGCCGCTCCTCGTATTGCTTGCGCTGGGTGATCTCGCGCGATACCAGCATGAACTGCGCCGGGAATGCGCGGCTTCCTGCAATCGGGGTCACCTTGGTCTCCAGCCACACCCAGTGCCCTTCGGCTGAACGCATCCGCAGCTCGGAGATTCTGGGGGATGATTGCACCACGCTCTTGAGCTTGGCCCAGGAAATCTCCGCCTCACGGATGTAATTGGACAGCGGCGCCCCCTTGCTGGGCACGTAACCGAGTGCGCTGGCATGGGAAGGGGAGGCGTACAGAATCAGGCCGTTCGGATCAGTCAGCACAATGAAATCAGACATCGTCTCACCGATCAGCTGGTACAGGGATTTCTCCTCCAGCATTTCATTCTGCAGGGTAATCAGTCTGCGGCTGAGATAGATAATCACCAGAACGAGCAGGAAGAGGAAGATGGAATAGACAGCGAACAGCGAGCTTTTGAGATCCTTGAACTCCAGCATCACCTGCTGAGCATAGCTGTCAATCAGCTCCTCGGCATGATCCAGACGTCCTCTTACCTCGTTCAATTCGGTATGTACGGTCAGCAGGGAATAAGAAGCAGGATTCCAGTCGCTCTGAACCCGTTGTGAGATCCATTCCCTGCCGGTATTCTTCCAGTCTGCAAGCGAAGTATTGAACCCGCCCAGCTCGTCTCTTAATTCATCCAGCAGCAGCTCACTTTCCTTCATGCCGCTAAAGGGACTTTTGACGGCGTCCAGATTGTAGCTGGCGGTGCCGATACGCTGCTGTGCCTGGGCATTGTTGTCCTCGAACTCCTGTGACAGTCTGCTGCGCTCTTCGCTGGTCAGCGCTCCGCCGACGGCGGTCTGAAGCGCAAGGGCGGCCTGGTACAGGTCCCGGTCGGCATTCAGGATGAGCTCGGAGTTCTGGTATACATCACTGTACAAGGCATCTGATAATTTGTTAATCGTATGGCTCAGGTACAGCAGGGAGGCTACACTGACGCCCACCAGCAGAACGGAGATTGAGGTGAATAATAGGATTAATCTGCGTGTACTCGTAATCTCGGATAGAACAGCCACTGTGATCCTCTCCCCGCACAGAACTTTTGTGAATCCAAAGGGGTGTATCGTTGATGCATCGGAACGGGTCCATATACGGAAATAAATAAATTGCAGGCAAGATTAAGAGAGTACAGGTTAGGAGTCCTAGCAAGCAGGGGAAGAAGGAGGCAAGGATGCGTGCAGCAGCTTCCGGTCTAGTAGCGGTTACTTTTCACCAGTATATAGGACATCTCTTAAGCAGAGCAATTGCTGAAAAAAATAATAAGCCCCGTCAGCTTCCGCCTCCTGTTGTACAGGCTTAGAAGCGGATCATGGAGCCGGAATGAAAGCTTGGAAGACAGATCAGTTACAGCCGATACAAAGAACTACTATGTATACCATACTACTATGTACAAGGTATTCTGACCTTTGAGTCCTATTACCCACTTTTACTGCAAACGATACCCCTTAGGTATCAAATATGCATTAAAAATATAACCAAAAAATCCGCCAGCCCAGAGATCTGAGACTGACGGATTAAACAGCAGATTATATACTGCAGGGTACAGGAGGCGCTAATCGTTGCGCAGCGCATAGATCGGGCGCATTCTTGCAGCCTTGCTTGCAGGGATCATTCCAAACAGGACACCGATGATCAAAGAGAATGAAAAGGAGATCAGAACCATATTCCAGGAAGGCGCCACATTCAAGGTGGTATAGTTACCGACAGCCCAGCTGGCACCAAGTCCCAGTGCGACTCCGATCAGGCCTCCGGTTCCGCTTAAGACGACGGACTCGATCATGAACTGCATCATGATGTTCTTCTTTTTGGCCCCGATAGCCTTCCGGATGCCAATCTCTCTGGTCCGCTCATTGACGGAGACAATCATAATGTTCATAATCCCTATCCCGCCTACAAATAACGAAATACCGGCGATACCGCCGAGTGCCATTGAAAGTGTGGCGCTGGTTTCATTTACCGTTTCCAGCATCTCCCGGGAATCAAAGACAGAGTAGGCGTTCTCGGCTGCATTGAACTTGGCATCAAGGCTCGCCTCCAGCCTGGTCTTAACCTCATCCACATTGTCGTTAGAAGTGGTTGTGATAGTAATGGAGCGGATTCCTCTGCTCTGCAGGAACCGTTCGGCTGTAGAGATGGGGATCAGCAGCTTCTCATCGCTTGAGCCCATGCTGGTGGAGCCTTTACTCTCCAGCAGCCCGACGATCTTGAAGCTGGTGCCGTTGATCTGCACCTTTTGGCCGACAGGATTATCCGTACCGAATAGATCCTCCGCCGTATCTGATCCGATTAAAGCAACCTTTTGCCGGTATTCTGTATCCATCTCAAGCAGAAATCTTCCGGATTGCACATGGAAATCCTGGACCTCTTCGTAGGCAGGTGTAATCCCTTCTAAGGATACGGAAACGTTGTCGGTACCGTGCTTGGCGGTAACGTTCCCGCTGATTACCGGGGATACATTGTCCACCCCTTCAATCTCACCCAGGGCCAGAGCCTCCTCGTAAGTCAGAGAAGTGGTGGCTCCACGGCCCATAATGTTGACGGTCAGCTGGTTGGTTCCCAGGGAGCTTAGGGACTCTGTTATCTGTGAGGTGGTGCCCTGGCCCACAGCGACAAGTGCAATGACGGAGGAGACCCCGATAATAATGCCCAGCATGGTAAGAAAGGCTCTTACTTTACTGCTGAGGATACTTTTGAAGGCCATTTTCATACTCTGGTACAGCATCATGAGGGCACCACCTTCCGGTCCTCTACAAGATCCCCGTCTTGAATCCGGATCACCCGTTTGGCCTGCTCGGCAATCTCCAGATCATGCGTAATCAGAATAATGGTATGCCCCTGCCCGTTAAGCTCCTTGATCATATGCAGAACTTCCTTGCCTGTCTTGGAGTCCAGCGCTCCGGTCGGCTCATCGGCAAGAAGTATCGGGGGGGTTCCGGCAAGGGCGCGGGCAATAGCCACACGCTGCTGCTGGCCCCCGGACAGCTCGGAGGGACGGTGATTCATTCTGCTCTCCAGGCCTACCCGGACCAGGGCACTGCGGGCGACCTCTCTGCGCTCCCTGTGAGACATTCCACGGTAAATCAAGGGCAGCTCCACATTCTCTACGGCTGATAATTTCGGCAGCAGATTGAAGTTTTGAAAGATGAAGCCAATCTTCTCATTGCGGATCTGAGCCAGCTTGTTGTCAGACAGCCTGCGGATCTCCTGGCCGTCCAGGAAATAATCGCCTTCATTGGCCACATCGAGACAGCCGAGCATGTTCATCAGGGTGGACTTGCCTGACCCTGACGGACCGATAATCGCAACGAATTCTCCGTGATTAATGTTAAAGCTCAGGCTCTTCAGAACCGTCATCGATTCTCCGGCCATTGTGTAGCTGTGCTTCATATTCTCAACCCGGATCAGCGGCTCTGATGAGATCATCGTCCGCCACCGCCTCCGCCGAAGCCGCCGCCCCCGCCGGGGAATCCGCCCCCGCCGCCAGGAAAGCCGCCTCCACCGCCGCCGGGGAATCCGCCCATGCCGCCCATGCCGCCTTGCTGCGGAGAGACGGCATTGCCTGAAGAAGTCACGGTCGGGAGGATCACTTCATCCCCTTCACTTAGGCCGCTGACAATTTCGATGCTGCTCTCATTGTGGATACCGGTCTCTACGGCCACCCGTTTCATACCTGAGCCGAAACCCGCTCCACTTCTTTCGCTTCTTTCGCTTCTGCCTCCGGCTGCCATGCCGGGGAACTCTGCGCCAGCAGGGAACTCTGCGTCAGCAGGGAACTCTCCAGACGGAGGTTCACCACCCTGGAATTCTCTGCCGCTGGGGGCGCCTGGGCCTCTGGTACCCGCTTCATTACCGGAGGGTTCACTACCCGCTGCAGCGCCAGCAGGGGAATTGGAGCCCGGCGCATCTTTGTCCGCCCTGCCGGATTCTTCATCCCCGGTTACCGCTACATTGACAAAGGATTCCCCGTTTATCTTCGTTACAGCTTCGATGGGAACGGTCAGAATATCCTTCTTCTCTTCGATGGTAATCGCCACCTCTGCAGACATGCCGACGAGTACACCTGCTGAGTCATTTAATCCTACAGTGACGTTGAACAGGGAGACACCATTCGATGAGGTGCCTTCTTTGCCGATGTCTATAACTTTACCGGTAAAAGACTTGTCCTCAAGGGCATCCACTGTAATGGTAGAGGCTTGATTCAGCTTGATTTTGGGGATATCCAGCTCGTCTACCTGCACGGTAACGCTTAGGTTAACGTAGTCGGTCATGGTGAACAGCTCAGCACCATTCTGGGCCTGTTCACCATCCGTAATATTCACGGCAGTGATCGTCCCGTCGATAGGTGCGGTCAGCGGATCGGGCGGAGCCATATCTTCGTAGATATCAGCGATAGCTTCCTGCCCGTCCACAATATCACTATTGGCTTTATCAATGGCTTTTTTTGCGGATTCCAGCTCTTCCTCTGTAGCGTCATTCATCGCCAGCGTCTTGTAGCTCTCCTGTTTATTCTCAAGCTCTGTCTTGAGATTCTCCAATGACTTGTTGGCTTCCTTCAGCTTGTCGTCCAGATCGCCCGCAACAAATGTGATCAGCACATCGCCTTTTTTGACGACATCTCCTTTCTTAACCTTGACCTTATCGACCTTCCCGGCTTCTTTGGTACGGATGCTCTCGCTGTTGATTGCCGATACTGCACCTGAACCCGAGACACCCACCAGGATATCCCCCTTACTGGCAACCGCCGTATTCAGCGGAGCGGCAGTGATCTGCCGGTTCTGATCCGGCCAGAGCATATAGCCCGCAATCCCTGCAATAGCAACGGCAACTATAACTGAAGCGGTAATAATACTTTTCTTCTTGTTCATTGTGCGGCTCCTTCAGAATCTCCGGTATTTCCTGCTGCCGCTGCTGCGGAAGAGGAGGAGGTGGCTGCTTTGGCGGTAACCTCAAGGGCATAGGCCTGGCTGGCGATCTCCGTCCGCACTCCCTGGAATTCATCGTAGAATTTAAGGGCATAGGTGCCGGAGCTGAGATTTTTGAACAGAACGCTGGATAGAGTCGTTGAATAAGAGTTGTTTGTTCCCAAGGTCAGGTCGGTTCCCAGCGTCAGTGTTTTCTCGTGAGACTTTCCGTAAGGATCGATTACCTGAAGAATGAGCTTATGCTGGTAAGCGCCTGTCTGATAGGTAGTATCCTGATTGAGATTGTAGTTGAACGTCACAGCAATGCTGCTTGCGCCCTTGGTAAGCTCCCCTATAGAGCTGGTAACTTCCAGTGTGTAAGGGAAAAGTGGAACCGAAGCCAGATTGGTCAAAGGCGTAACCTCTGCCGGAGTCAGTGTCAGCGCTGCTGTATTCACGTATCCTGTCGCTGCCGTTCCGGCGGTAGTCAGCTTGCCATCGGCAATAGCCTGGCTGATATACAGCTGCAGACCTGCGGTGTCCAGATTGGCCGGGACTTTCGCCCAGAAGGTAACCAGTGTTTTGCCCCCAGGGCTGGTCGACAGCTCAGACTGGTTGACTGTAGCTTCAAAATATTGCCCGTCAGCAGTCCTGAACTGTGCGTACAGACGGGCCAGATCGGTCTGCCGGACTTCTTCGCTGTTCATTTCCACTTCACTGTACACCAGGTTCGAGCCGGTTCCTGTATACAGGAGGGTGGACCGTTCCTTCACGGTGGCTTTTTTGCCGGTGGAATTGATCTTGAAGGCTTCTCCTGCAGCCAGCGGAGCTACACTCTTAATGGCACTGTCGCTTGTGCTGAGAGAGAGGAACTGCGACACCTCTGTACCCTTAGTCTCCTGGAGAATGAGCTTGATTTGTCTGACATCCAGGGTGTAGGGAATACGGCCTTGAACCGTGATCTGAGTGCTGGCACCAGGGGCAAGCACCGAAGAGCTGTTGTCCGTATAAGTCTGCGAAGAGGAGCTGAGATCCTGCTGATCCGCCAGGAGTACGCCGGTAAGAGCAGGTAAGGTAATAGATTTGGACGTTGCATTGCGTATCGTCAGTTTGGCCTGTACCAGATCCTCGCTGCTCCAAGGCAGACGCAGCAGGGAGTCCAGCGAGACCGCGAAGGTGCCGTAGGTATTGGTTACGCTGGTCTCAGAGGCGAGATGAATCTGGCTCTCCGGCGTATACGGGATGCGGAAATAGGCCACAGGCAGCGTTATTTTATCCTCGCTGGCTGCAGGAGCAATCATTTGCAGCTCCAGCGAATTCTGAGCCAGCTCCAGCGGAACATTAGCGCTCAGCTCAATCAGCTTCTCTTCCAGCGGCTTCAGGGTCAGGCTGTCGAAGGCTGTGGCCGTTACCGGGAAGCTGTAGCCTTCCGCCGATTTGACATTAAGCTCATAAGCAGGCAAAGTGACCGCTTTGCTGCCGGCATTCTTCACCCGGAGCTGATAGCTCCAGACGCCATTTCCGTTATCCGCGTGTACATTAGCCTTCAGCAGCTGCATATCCACATTGTTGCTGCCTATGGAGATCTTCCTGGTGTAGCCCGCCGCTACGGTGAAGTCTGCGGTTACGGCAGCCGGAAGTGCATAGGAAGAGACGGGCAAGTACAGCTTGAGTCCCTCATCCAGCTTGGCGATCTGCAGCGTCAGCTTGCTGACATTCATGTAGGAAGGGATCTCGGTCATATAATAGAGAGTCTTCTTCTCCTGAGGCTGGAGCTTGAATTCGGAGCTGCTGTCATCCAGTGTAAGCGTGAAGACTGAGCCGCCCGAGGATTTCAGGTACAAGGCATAGCCCGGATCTGTAAGCACTTTGGTCCCCAGATTGGTTACAGTAAGCCCGACCTTGGCATAGACTTTGCCGTTATATTTGTAGATTTGCACGGATTCTGCTTTGGTGCCGGCGGTAATGCCGCCGAGTTCAACCTTCCGGGTCTCCCCTATAAGAGAGGATAATGAATAATTAGAAGGAAGCGTGAACGTGCCTATGCGCTGTTCATAATTAGCGGCGCTGAAATTCCAGCCGTATATGTTGATTTTGAGTCCTTTGACTGAAGCGGCAGTGCCAATATTGGCATAGTATGTAAGGCTGATGCTCTGCTTGGCAGGGATTTTCTTGACAGCATTGTCTGCGCTGACCGGTTTTCCCTTGATGATGCTGCCGCCCGCAGTTACAATTTTGGAGAAATAGTCGGCCAGATTGACGCTGCTGCCGGCATTGTTAGTATAGGTAAGCGTGTAGGTGAGAATATTGCCGCCGGTTTGGCTCTGAATCCCCACATGGCTCAGCTTCACCTGAAGCGCGGTGCCGAGCTTGAGCGCGCTTTGACCGTTAAATGTAGAGACTTCCGTGACCGTGCTTGCGGCGGCAGCCTTTGAACCGGATGAAGCGGCATATGCTGCGGTTCCCGGGCTCCCTACGGTTTGAGTTGCGGCAATTGTGCTAAGCAGCAGCAGAACAAATGCCTTTTTTCGTGTGAGCATGAAATGTCCTCCCTTTATACAAGTCTGTATTCACCTAAAGCGGCCACCTTCCACGGAAGGACAGCCAGATGATCTCATAAGGCAAAATATCAATGTTGACTGAATGTCCGCTGAAAAAATGGCCTTCAAACCGCGCTGAAGCTTAAAGAAAGCTTAAAAGAAGATAAAAAATAAGCAAAATTTGCCCGGCTTGTCAAATTCGCTGTTTTTGCTTATAATAGATGGGCATATCTTCCCAAGTGGAGGATCGAAGTGCAGAGGATATAATCCGCATAAATGCATTGATGGAGAAGAGTACGCAGTGCCTGGCTTACAGGGAGGAAGCGCCGCAGATTGAGAGCGTTTCTAAGAGAGCAGAGCTGCCGAAGTTCACTCCGGAGCAGTTCCCTGAAATTGGCCAAGAGCTTCCTTGGCAGGATAGTAGGGGAGACCGGCCGCAGACCGTTATATCTGCATAGAGTGAGACAGGTCTTGGCCGCACCGGAAGAGGGAATAGTACTCTTAAGGGAAGCATCCGGCCGTCTAACAAGGGTGGTACCACGGTCTTTTCGTCCCTTACCGGGAGGAAAGGCCTTTTTTGTGTTGCACAATACGAGATTTGAGGGGGCAGTACCATTGATGAAGGAGAAATTGGAAGCATTGAAGGCTGAGGCGCTGGCGAAGCTGGAGGCGGTAACCGATCCGCAGCTGCTGAATGACTTGCGTGTCAAATACCTTGGCAAAAAAGGCGAGCTGACCGAGGTTCTGCGCGGAATGGGCGGGCTGAGCGCGGAGGAGCGTCCCGTAATCGGACAGGTGGCGAACCTGGTGCGCAGCGCCATTGAGGAGGTTATCGGCACGAAGCAGGAGTTCTTCCAGCAGGAGGAGACCCGCAGCCGTCTGAACGCCGAGAAGGTGGATGTGACGCTGCCGGGCCGCGGCCTGCCGCAGGGCGGAATTCATCCGCTGAGCCGGGTGCTTCAGGAGGTCGAGGATATCTTCATCGGCATGGGCTTCCGGATCGCTGAGGGCCCTGAGGTGGAGACGGACTATTACAACTTCGAGGCGCTGAATCTGCCGAAGAACCATCCGGCCCGGGATATGCAGGATTCCTTCTATATAACGGATGATATTCTGATGCGGACCCAGACGTCGCCGGTGCAGGTGCGCACCATGCAGGCAGCGAACGGAGAATCTCCGGTCAAAATCATCTGTCCCGGCAAGGTCTTCCGCCGCGACGACGACGATGCGACCCACTCCTTCCAGTTCCATCAGATTGAAGGCCTGGTCATCGGCCGCAATATCCGCATGAGCGACCTGAAGGGCACGCTGCAGCAGTTCACCAAGGAGATGTTCGGACCGGCAGCGGGAATCCGTCTGCGTCCAAGCTTCTTCCCGTTCACCGAGCCGAGCGTTGAGGTCGATGTGAACTGCTTCAAATGCGGCGGCAGCGGCTGCCGTCTCTGCAAGCAGAGCGGCTGGCTGGAGATTCTGGGCGCCGGTATGGTGCACCCGAACGTGCTGCGGATGGGCGGCTACGACCCGGAGGTCTACAGCGGCTTCGCCTTCGGCATGGGCGTGGAGCGGATTGCGATGCTGAAGTACGGCATCGACGACATCCGCAACTTCTACACGAATGATATGGGTTTTGTGCAGCAGTTCAAGGGGATTTAGGGATTTGGCGGGGGTGTGCGGGGCGCGTTGGACAGGAAGGGTGCAGCGGATTTTGAGTTACTGTTTCTTTAACTGTTAAGAATGCACCGGAGGGGAATTTTGGAACTGGAGGAGCGGAAGCGTCCGCCTTTGGATTTGAATTTCTACCGCGGGAAGCGGTTCTAATCAGGAAATTCAAATACAACAGCGGCCGGAAGTCCAAACATTCCTTGCAGGTGCGCTATTAACAGGAATTGTGAAGCAGGAAGGAAAGATCACGCAGCAGCTTCCGAAAAAGGGCCCCAGCACAACCGGCATGGAGATAAATACATCTGAACCAAAAGGAAGTGTGCGATTATGAAAGTATCAACCGCCTGGCTGGCCGATTATATATCGCTGGAAGGGGTGACCGCGGGTGAGCTGGCGGACAAAATCACCACCGCCGGCATCGAGATTGACGGAGTAGAACCGCGCAACAAAGGAATATCCGGGATCGTAACCGGCTATGTGAAATCCAAAGAAAAGCACCCGGATGCCGATAAGCTGAACATCTGTATCGTGGATGCGGGCCAGGGCGAGGACCTGCAGATCGTCTGCGGAGCGAAGAATGTCGCAGCGGGCCAGAAGGTGCCGGTCGCGCTGGTAGGCGCCAAGCTGCCGGGCCTGGAGATCAAAAAAGCCAAGCTGCGCGGCGTGCTGTCGCAAGGCATGATCTGTTCGGCCAAAGAGCTGGGCCTGAACGACAAGCTGCTGCCCAAGGAGCTGCAGGAGGGCATCCTTGTACTGCCTGAGCAGACTGAGGTCGGCCAGGATATTCTCAAGGTGCTGGGGCTGAATGATGAGGTGCTTGATTTCGATCTGACGCCGAACCGTTCCGATTGCCTCAGCATGATCGGCGCCGCTTACGAGGTTAGCGCGGTGCTGGGCCGTGACCTGAAGCTGGCCGATCCGGCGGCAGAGCTGGTGGAGACCGGCGGGAAGGCTGCTGACTCCATTGCGGTTAGCGTAGAGGATGAAGCTTTTTGCAGCCATTATGCCGTGCGTTATATCACCGGTGTGAAGGTCGCTCCATCCCCGCTTTGGATGCAGAACCGCCTGATGGCAGCCGGGGTGCGCCCGATCAACAACATCGTGGATATTACCAACTATGTGATGCTGGAATACGGTCAGCCGCTGCACGCTTTTGACGGAGGAGAATTGCAGGGCGGAACCATCGGTGTGCGCTTCGCCCGTGAAGGCGAGCTGCTGACCACCCTTGACGGGCAGGAACGCAAGCTTGAGCCGCAGATGCTGGTCATTGCCGACGGCTCGGGAGCCATCGGGCTGGCTGGAGTGATGGGCGGACTGTCAACGGAGGTTACGGAGAACACGGTCAGCATCGTATTGGAATCGGCCAAGTTCGACGGCGGAACCGTCCGCAAGACCTCGCGCCAGCTCGGCCTGCGCTCCGAGGCTTCCCAGCGCTTCGAGAAGGAAGTGGACCCGAATGCGGTAATTCCTGCGCTGAACCGCGCTGCCGCTCTGATGGCCCGGTATGCCGGCGGAGCCGTGCATGAAGGCATTGTCCAGGCTGGCGGCGCTCCCGTAGCGGAGAAGGTGATTACGCTGTCGCTGGAGAAGCTGAACCGTTATCTCGGCACGGAGCTGTCCCTGCTGGAAGTGAAGACCCTGTTCGGCCGTCTGCACTTCAAGTGCGGCGATGCGGCCCAGGGAATCGTTGAGGTGCAGGTGCCGACCCGCCGCGGCGACATCACTCAGGATGTCGATCTCATTGAAGAGATTGCCCGTCTGTACGGATACGATAATATTCCGACTACCCTCATTGAAGGGACAACAACGCCAGGTGCTTTCACCAGACAGCAGTTCCTGCGCCGGGAGCTCCGCCGCCTGCTCTCGCTGGGCGGATATCAGGAGGTTATGGGTTATTCCTTCATTCAGCCGGAGCAGACTAAGCTCTTCCCCGCGCTTACGGGCGGCAAGCTGCCGGTGAAGCTGGCGATGCCGATGAGCGAGGAGCGCAGCGTGCTGCGCACCAGCCTGCTGCCGCAGCTGCTGGACATTGCCCTCTACAATACGAACCGCCGCCAAGGCGATCTGGCGCTGTTCGAGATCGGCAATGTGTTCCTTACAGAAGAAGAGGTGCTTACCCGCCAGCCAAGCGAGCTGCCGGTACTCGGCCTGCTGCTGAGCGGCACCCGTGCGGCCAAGCAGTGGAACGTAGCGGCGGAGCCGGTGGACTTCTTCGATCTGAAGGGTGCACTGGAGACGGTGCTTGAGCATCTTGGACTCACTGATCGGATTACCTACGAAGGCGATGCGCCTGAAGGCTATCATCCGGGCCGCTCCGCCTCGGTCTATCTGCAGCAGCCTGAGGGCCGCGTGAAGATCGGTACGCTGGGCCAGCTGCATCCGGAGCTGCAGCGCCGCATGGATCTGGAGGATACTTATGTAGCCGAAGTGCTGCTTCAGCCGCTGTATCATGCGGCCCGTTCCCATCTGCAATACAGCGAGCTGCACCGCTTCCCGGGCGTGGAACGGGATATCGCAGTCGTTGTCGGTGCGGAGGTGCCGGCAAGCCATCTGACCGCTACCATCCGTGAGCATGGCGGAACACTGCTGCAGCATGTGCAGGTCTTCGACATCTATACCGGAGGCAAGATGGAGGCAGGGAAGAAGAGCGTTGCGCTGTCGCTGCTGTACCGCCATACCGACCATACGCTGACCGATGAAGAGGTTGTGGAAGTGCATGACAGAGTAGTCTCTGCGCTGGAACAAACTTTTGGCGCTGAATTAAGAAAATAGCAGGAATTGTGCAAAGCCGCAGCGAATCCATTTAGAAACAGAGATTCGCTGCGGCTTTTCTGTACCCTTGTGAAATGCGGAGTATCACCGTTCTTTTGCCAAAGGTTAAGAAATCACGCTACAATAGGAGCAAGGAAACCATCTTAGAATCCGCACACATACAAAGGAGGGCACAACTGTGGCTATGGACCGGACCCGTGTCGCCGTGGAGATATACGGAACTTCCTATAAGCTTGTTGGAAGCAGTACAGAATATATGAAACAAGTTGCCCGTTATGTCGATGAGCATATGCGTGCAATATCCAAATCACATACACGCCTGGATACCCCGCGGATTGCGGTGCTTGCGGCTGTACATATGGCAGAGCAGGCGATTCAGGTTCAGGATTTCAAAAACGAGCTGAACATGCTGACCGGCGAGCGTACCGAGCTGCGCGCCGAAGTGTCGCGCCTTCAGGATGCGCAGCGTGAGCAGCAGGAAGCCTATGAGAAGCTTGATGCGGCGGCGAAGGAAGAAGCGGCGCGCCTGATTGCCGCTGCGGAAGAAGAGCGCGCAAGGCATCTGGAGGCGCAGGAGCAGGAGCGCCAGCTTCATGCCGAACTGCTGGAGGAAGAGAAGCAGGCTGCGGCTGCCGGCCGTGAGCAGCTTGAGCAGCAGCTGAAGGAACGCGAAGCCGAGCTGAAGACGCTGCGCGAGAATCACGCCGCAGAGCAGGCTGCTGCCCGCGAGGCTGCGCGGCAGGAGCTGGAAGCTGCTGAAGCCCTGCGGCTGAAGCAGGTGGAGGAACTGCAGGCTGCCCATCTGCAGGAGCTGGAGGAGCTGCGCGAGACATTGACCCGCGAGCGGATGGAGACGTTGTCAGGTCTGGAGCAGGAGCTGCAGCAGACCCGGGAATCGATGGGCAGCGAGATCGTGGAGATCCGCAGCACGTTGAGCAAGGAGCTGGCCGAGACGAAGGAGGCGCTCACCGGTGAGCTTGCCCGGGAGCGGGAAGCGCTGGAGAAGGAGCAGGCCAAGACCAAGGAGCTGCGCCAGTCCCAGGGAACGCAGGAGCACCGGCATAAGCAGCAGCTCCAGGAGCTGGAGAAGCAGCTCGGCGAGCTGCGCGGCGGAACCGGACAGCTGCAGTCCCGGCTGCGTGCAGCGGAAGCGGGGCTTAAGAGCGAGCGTGATGCGCGCCAGACGCTGCTCGCCCAGTACGAAGCTGTGCTGAAGCGCGAGGAGCAGCTGGGAGAAGAGCTGAAGCTTGCGGCTGAGCAGGCAGAGCAGCAGAACGCGGCGCTGGAGGAAGTGCGCTCGCAGGCTGCGGCTTCGCAGAGCGAAGCGGAAGCGCTCCGCAGCGAGCTGCGGGATGCAGAGGACAAGCTACGCGCTGCGCAGGAGGAGCTGCATACGGCAAACGAGCTGGGCACCCTGCTGAACGAAGAGCTGGAGGGGCTGCGTAAGCAGGCTACGGCAGCGCAGAGCGAGGCGGAAGCGCTCCGCAGCGAGCTGGAGAATGCAGAGAGCAGACTAAGCGCTGCGCAGGAGGAGCTGCACACAGCGAGCGAGCTGGGCAACCTGCTGAACGAAGAGCTGGATGAGGTGCGTAAGCAGGTTGCGGCTACGAAGAGCGAGGCGGCGGAGCTCCGCAGCGAGCTGCGGGACGCAGAGGGCAAGCTAAGCGAAGCGCAGGAGGAGCTGCACACCGTGAGCGAGCTGGGCACCCTGCTGAACGAGGAGCTGGAAGGGCTGCGTAAGCAGTATGAGCAGACGCACGAGGAAGCAGCGGCTGTGCGCCATTCGCTGCGCGAGACGGCGGAACGGCTGACCCGTACTGAGGCAGACCTGAACCGGACGGCGGAAGAGTCGGCTTCCTGGGAGGCGCTGGCGAATAAGCATATGGAGGATATCAGCGAGCTGGAGATGAGTCTTCTGGAGGCAGGAGAGAAGTCGGAAGCGCTGCAGCGTGAAGTGGAGACCCTGCGGGGCCAGGCCGATGGCATGGTGCAGCAGCTGGACCGCGAAGCGCGGCTTCGTGCCGAGGCGGAGCAGGAGCTGGCTGTGCAGCAAGAGGCGGCAGAGACGGCCCGCAAGGAGCTGGCCGCGCTGCGCGGCCGTTACGAGGAGCTGATTGCCCAGTACGACGAGATTCTGCAGGAGGGCGAGCAGCTGAAGGAGCGGTACGAGCTGCTGGAAGCGGAAGGCGAGGAAGCCGCACGGCGTCTGGAAGAGCTGTACGAGGCAGGCCGCGAAGCCGCAGCAGCGGCAGCAGAGCAGCAGGATGCGCTCCGTGAGACGAGGGAGAACGAGGCTTCCTGGAAGCAGCGCGCGCTGGAGCTTCAGCAGCGGGAGCAGCAGTGGCTTGAGCAGGAAGCGAAGCTGCGTGAGGAGATCGAGATCTGGCAGCAGGAGGCCGGGGAGGCCGAGGCCCAGGCGGAATCGGTGAGCCGCTCGCACAGCGAGACGAAGCAGCAGCTGGAGCAGATCGGCGAGAGCTATGAGCTTGCCCAGGGCCAGCTGCGGCTGGTGCAGGCCCAGGCAGAGCTGCAGCAGGGCGAGCTGGAGAAGCTTGCACAGGAACACCGCAGCCTGCAGGCGGAATATGCCAAGCTGCAAAGTGAATATAATGAATGGATTCAACTGATCGAACAGGACAGTTGAATGGCGGACGCATTACAGGAGGAGCCGTGATAAGCAGAAATGCTTAGAACGGCTCTTTCTGCTGTTTGGGGACGTGGGATCAGGCACGAATTCTGCAATAAATGCAACAATCGAACCTGATAGAAAGCAAGTTACTTGAAATCCTGCACAGAATGCAACATATCCGCGCCAATGCCCCGCCCTACCAGTAACAATCCTGCAAAATGTGCAACAATTGCCGTACCCAAGCCACGATTCAAAGCAGTATCCTGCAAAATGTGCAACATTTGTGATTTCAGGCCGCGATGAGGAGCATAAGTGCACCTGAATTCGCAGATAGTGGGTGGAATGAGCGGATGAAGAGCACGGATGCCCCCACCTTTATACACAAATTTACTATTGCGACCGTTTACAACCAGGGGTAGGATGGGGATTGAGGTGAGGGGGATGGATAAGAAGTGGGTCAGCGGCGCAGGGGTGGTTGTGCTTTTTGTGCTGCTGTTGTATCTGTTTATAGGGTTCGCGCGCCATTCGGCGCGGATGGGGCATATCGTCAAGGAGCTGAGCGGGCATCCCGGCCAGGATAAGCCCGGCCATCATATTGTGCTGATTGAACAGGAGCGGTATCACCCCTACTGGGAGATGGTCGAGAAGGGGGCGCGGGAGGCCGCAGCGAAATATGGCATGGATATCGAATTTACCGGGCCGGTCCGCAATAATATGGAAGAGCAGCTCAGTCTGCTGGAAAAAGCCATTGCCGCGCAGGTCGACGCGATCATCGTGCAGGGGCTCAACGACGAGAAGTTCACGCCGGTGATTGATAAGGCGGTGAACCGGGGGATTCCGGTCATCACGATTGACACCGATGCCCCGGCCAGCCGCCGGCTGGCCTATGTGGGCACCGACAATGTGGCCGCCGGCGAGGCGCTGGGCCGTATGGTGGTACAGACCACCGGCGGCCAGGGCAAAATCGGCGTCATCATCGGCAGCGAGCTGGCCAAGAACCAGCTCCAGCGCCTGGACGGCCTGAAGAATGTCGTGAAGCATTACAGCGGCATGGAGATTGTCGATATCCGCAGCTCCAACATCTCGCATATGGAGGCGATTCAGCAGGCGGCGGACATGCTGCGCTATCACCCGGAGATCGATGTCATGGTCGGCACCAGCGCGACGGATGCACTCGGGATGCTCCAGGCCTCCCGCAGCCTGAAGCGCAGCCCGCTGACCATCATCGGCTTCGATAACCAGGCCGAGACGCTGGACGCTATCAGCCGCGGGGAGATTGCAGGCACGGTCGCACAGCAGCCTTATCTGATGGGGGATATGGCTGTGAGGCTGCTCTATCAGCATTTTCAGGGAGCTCCGCTGCAGTCCAGGTATTATACCGGTGTGAAGGTGCTGGACCGCTCCAATGTGCAGGAGGGAGAGAGCTTATGAGCATCCGCCTCAAGCTGCTGATCTGTATTCCGCTCTTGGTGCTGCTGATGAGCTCCGTCTCCTTCGTGCTGTTCGAGAGCGGCAAGAATGTGCAGGAGAGCTATCACCTGATGATGAACCGGATCATGCTGTACAAGGAAGTGTCCTATGAGGTCGGGGAGAATATGCGCTCCCTGAACCGCTTCATCATGCAGGTCGACCCGGAGAGCTTCCCGGAGGTCGAGAAGCATCTGGCCGCGGTGATGGACCTGCGCAGCAGACTGGACGGAATGGCGACCATAGGCGGCAGCGAGCTTCCGCTGAAGAATTACAGCCATATTATTGATACATTCCTGGAGCAGACCGGCCGGTTGATTACGGAGATTGAAGGCCAGGACGCCAACACGCTGGCGGGCGCGTATATCGAGGCCGAGCAGACCCAGCGGTTCATCCGAGAGGAGGCGCAGGAGCTGGTGGATCTGGAGCTGGACCAGTACAAGCCGATCTACGGGGAGATCATGCAGACGACCGGGAAGCTGAACGGGCTGGGCAGCCTGCTGGTCATCACCGCCGCACTGCTCAGTATCTGCATGGCGGTCTGGCTGTCCGGCAGCATTACCGGGCCGATCCGCAGGCTGGTGGCGACCGCCAAGCAAATCTCCAAGGGACGGATGGATACCAAGGCGCCGGAGAGTGTCAACAATGATGAGATCAGCATTCTGTGCCGTGCTTTTAACGGGATGATCGATAATATCCAGGAGCTGATGAAGGAGAATATCAAAAGCGCGGAGAAGGACCGGCTGGTCAAGGAGCTGGAGCTGAAGATGCTGCAGAGCCAGATTAACCCGCATTTCCTGTTCAATACGCTGAATTCCATCGCTAAGCTGGCGTATCTGGAGGGGGCATCGCGAACCAGCGACCTGACGGTATCCGTCTCGCGTCTGCTGCGTTACAACCTGCAGAAGCTGGATCAGGCGGTCCCGCTGCGCGAGGAGGTCGAGCATCTGAATGAATACATCAATATCCAGCGGGCACGCTTCCGCGACCGGATTGCTTTTGTGATCGAGGTGGATGAGGAGGCGCTCGACGGGATGGTTCCGTGCCTGACGCTGCAGCCGATCTTCGAGAATGCCTTCGTCCACGGGCTGGAGCAGATGGAGGAGGGGGCGGTGCTGTCCCTGTCGATCCGCTGCTACGGCGAAGAGGTGGACATCCGAATCAGCGATAACGGAGCGGGCATGAGCCGGGAGACGGTAGAGCGGCTCATCGGCTCGATACAGAAGGAGACGGCGACGTTCAGCGGCAAGGGCCAGTCGACGGGGCTTGGGACGCATAATGTTTTTAAAAGACTGCATTTATTCTTCGACGGCCAGCAGAGAATCGAGATCAACAGTAGCGAAGGAGAGGGGACGGAGGTTCGGTTCCGGCTGCCCCTGGTGTCGGCCTAGAGCATATAAGAGAAAGGGGAGCAAAAACAATGTTCAAGCTGCTGATTGCCGACGATGAGGCGCTGGAGCGGGAGGGGCTGGAGCTGATGATCCGGCATCTGTATCCGGACAGCTTCGAATTTCATCATGCCGAGAACGGGCGCAGGGCCATTCAGCTTGCCGAGGAGCACCGGCCGGATATGATCTTCATGGATATCAAGATGCCCGGCATCCAGGGACTGGAGGCGGTGCGGCAGATTCTGGAGAAGCTCCCCTCGGTCCAGATCGTGATGATCACAGCCCATGATTACTTCGCTTATGCCAAGGAGGGGCTGCTGCTCGGCGTGCGGGACTATCTGCTGAAGCCTGCAAGGCGGGAGGAGGTCGCGAATGTGCTGGACCAGCTCATTACGGTTATCCGCGAGGAGCGGCGGCGCAGGAACGAAGAGCTGGAGCTGCAGGAGAAGCTGGCCCATCTGCTGCCGCTGGCCGAGAATGAGCTGACCCTGATGCTGATGCTGGAGCATGTGCAGGATCTGGAGCCGGAGCAGCTGGCCGGACTGCTGGAGCTCAATCTGAGCAAGGGCTATGCGATGGTCCTGTCCTTTCCCCGGCACGGGGAGCAGGGCTGGGAGGTGTTCCGCCAGGCTAAGCGGGAGGTCTATGAAGCAGTCAAGCAATTTGCCAAAACAGGCCTCGGCTGCCTGGCCAGCCCGCTGATCGGACACCAGCTGGCGCTCTTTATCCCCCTGCCGCCGGGCCGCACCGGATACTCCCAGCGCGTCAGCTCGCTGGACTTCGGGGAGCGGCTGCGCCAGTATGCCGGGCAGCGCTTCGCCTTGCCCGTCAGCATCGGCATCGGCTCGATCCGCGGCGGCTGGGACGGGCTCAGCCGCTCATACCGGGAAGCCGTCCGCGTCTGCGCCGAGTACCATGATGCCTTCGGGGTGCATCATTATGACGATATCATCCAGAGCTCGGGGCAGACCGCAGTCTCTCTGGATGAGGAGAAAAAGCTGCTGGCCGCTCTGCTCCAGCGCAGCAGACCAGAGGCCGAGGAGCGCTTCCGCGCGCTCTACAGCTATTTGGAGCAGGACGGGCAGCAGCCGCTGCCGGCCCTGCGGGGGGAGGTGACCGGCCTGCTGCTGTTCCTGGCCAGAGGCGTGCACTCTCCGGCCGGCGCGGAGATTCTCGCTTCCTTGAATGCGGCAGAAGATTCCGTTACCCTCAGGCTGAGTGCCGAAGCCTGGCTGGAGCGCTTAATTCACGGGCTGGAGGAGGAGCAGGAGCATAACCGTTCCCATGTCCATCAGCGGGCGCTGCTCTATATCAGCCAGAAGTACAAAGAGGATATCTCGATGGAGCAGACAGCGGAATATGTGAACCTGAGCCCCCATTACTTCAGCAAGCTGTTCCGCCAGCATGAGGGGGAGACCTTCATCGACTATGTGACACGGCTGCGGATCAATGAAGCGAAGCGGCTGATGGCCGGGGAGCAGATGAACCTGAAGGAGATATGCTACGAGGTGGGCTACAAGGACCCGAATTATTTCAGCCGGGTCTTCAAGAAGGCGGAGGGGATGACGCCCAGCGAATTCCGCCAGCTGCAGGAGAAGGGTCCTTGCTGAGAAGCAAGGACTTTTTTGTGCTGTAACCCCGGTTTATCCTATGAAAGGGCAAGGGGAAAATTACATTACAGCAGAGCATCCGGGAATGCGGGTGGAGGATAAAAAAGTGCAGGGATTAGCAGGGGCGGTGCTGTTGTGTTCATGCTACACTTTTTTTGTAAGCGCAATCAAATCTAGGGTCAATGAAAAGGGGCGTAGAAATCGTTGAGAAAATACGGAAGAGCCATTTCCCTGGGAATGGCGGCATTATTGCTGGCGGCGTCAATGGCGGGCTGCGGAGTGGTCTCAAGCGGTAACAACGAGAAAAAAGAGTCCGCTGGAGCAGCTAAGGACGGGGACAAAATTGTCATCGGCATGTCGATGGATACCTTGAAGGAGGAGCGGTGGCAGAAGGACCGGGATATTTTCACAGCGAAGGTTGAGGAGCTTGGCGGCGAAGTGAAGGTGCTGGCGGCGAACGGGGATGATGCAACCCAGCTTAGCCAGGCCGAGCAGCTGATCTCGCAGGGCGTGGATGTGCTGGTGGTCATTGCGCATAATGCGGAGGCAACCGCTCCGATCGTGGAGAAGGCGCATAAGGAAGGCATCAAGGTGATTGCTTATGACCGGCTGATTAACAATTCCGAGGTGGACTATTATATCTCATTCGATAATGTGCGTGTCGGTGAGTTCCAGGCCCAGGCCGTCATTGATAAGGCTCCGAAAGGTAACATCGTCTACATCGGCGGTGCGGATACCGATAACAACGCCCATATGTTCAAGGAAGGGGCAATGAATATTCTGAAGCCTCTGGAAGAGAAGGGAGACATCAAGATTGTCTACGACCAGTTCTCCAAGGACTGGAAGCCGGAAGAAGCGCTGAAAAATATGGAGAATGCGCTGACCGCGAACAATAACGATGTACAGGGTGTGGTTGCTGCCAATGACGGGACGGCGGGCGGTTCCATCCAGGCGCTGACCGCGCAGGGCATGGCCGGCAAAATTCCGGTATCCGGCCAGGATGCCGACCTTGCCGCTGTGCAGCGCATTGCCGAGGGCACCCAGCTCATGACCGTCTACAAGCCGATCAACGCGATTGCAACCAAGGCTGCGGAGATGGCGGTAGCGGCTGCCAAGGGCGAAACAATTTCGACAGACAAGACAGTTAACAACGGTAAAATTGATGTGCCGTCGGTATTGCTTGATCCGATTGCCGTGAATAAGGATAACCTGGATGTGCTGATCAAAGACGGCTTCCACAAGCTTGAGGATGTTTACAAGAACGTTCCGAAGGACCAGTGGCCGAAACAATAAGGGCAGCCTGTACGGCAAGCAGATGCGGCGCCAGTGGCGATAACTGCGTCTGCTTTGCCGCTTGAGGGCCGGAAGGAGGAACGGCAGGCATGAATGTACTTGAGATGGTGGAGATCAGCAAGACCTTCCCCGGCGTGAAGGCGCTGGACCACGTGAATTTCAAGGTGAAGCAAGGGGAAATCCACGCCTTGTGCGGGGAGAACGGCGCAGGCAAATCCACGCTGATGAAGGTGCTGAGCGGCTTGTACCCTGCGGGGACCTATGAAGGCGAGATCCGTATCGGCGGCGAGAAGAAGGCGTTTCATAAAATTACGGATGCGGAGCAGGCCGGGATTGCGATCATTCACCAGGAGCTTGCGCTTGTGAAGGAGATGACGGTTGGCGAGAACATTTTCCTTGGGGCAGAGCCGGTGAAGCGGGGAGCGATCCAGTGGAACGAGCTGTACCATCAGGCGTCCCAGTGGCTGAAGCGGGTCGGGCTGAACCTGTCGCCGGATACGAAGATCGGCAATCTGGGCATCGGGCAGCAGCAGCTCGTAGAGATCGCCAAGGCACTCTCCAAGCATACCCGGATTCTTATCCTGGATGAGCCGACAGCGGCGCTGACCGAGAGCGAGGTGTCCATCCTGATGGGCATTCTGAATCAACTGCGGCGCGAGGGCGTCACCTGTGTCTATATCTCGCACAAAATGCCCGAGGTGTTCGCGCTGGCCGACTCCATCACCGTGCTGCGGGACGGGAAGACGGTGGCGACGCTGGACCGCCAGGCCACCAATGACGACCAGGTGGTCTCGCTGATGGTCGGCCGCGAGCTGACCGAGCGTTATCCCCGGGTGGCGCATTCCCCTGGCGATAAGGTGCTGGAGGTTAAGAATTATCAGGTATGGCACCCGGAGAAGCGCCAGCAGAAGGTGCTGCAGGATATTGAGTTCACGCTCCATAAGGGTGAGATTCTCGGCATCGCCGGGCTGATGGGGGCCGGACGGACCGAGCTGGTCAGCAGCCTGTTCGGTGCGTATGGCGGAAGGAACGAAGGCACGGTGCTGATTGAAGGCAAGGCTGCCCGAATCCGTTCGGTGGCTGATGCAATCAAGGCAGGGATTGCTCTGGTGACGGAGGACCGCAAGCGCCAGGGGCTGGTCATGGGCATGGATGTGAAGCGGAATACAACCTTGGCTACACTCGGCAAAATCGCCAGATTCGGCGTCATCAATGAGAACGAGGAGATCCGGTGGTCGGAGCGGTACGTGAAGGACCTGAAGACGAAAACAGCTTCGCTGGAGACACTGGTCGGCACACTCTCCGGGGGGAACCAGCAGAAGGTGGTTATCGGCAAATGGCTGATGAGTGACCCCAAAATTCTGATTATGGACGAACCTACCCGGGGCATCGACGTCGGGGCGAAGTACGAAATATATAATCTGATGAACAAGCTGGTCGAACAGGGAGTAGCGATCATTATGATCTCCTCCGAGCTTCCCGAGGTGCTGGGGATGAGCGACCGGATTCTGGTCATGTGCGAAGGGCAACTGGTACGGGAATATGACTGGCGCGAGGCAACGCAGGAGAATATTATGCTGGCCGCCACAGGAGGTAAATAGAAATGCAGCTGCAAAAAGAACTCAGGGAGCCGGAAGCGGCTCCGGCTGCCGCAGGCTCAGGCCTGCGCGGTCTGTTCGGCAAAATGGATGTCCGTGCCTACACCATGGTGGGCGCATTGATTCTGATCTGGGTGTTGTTCGGACTGCTGAATCCGACCTTCCTGACCTCGCGGAACCTGTCCAATCTGTTCACCCAGATGTCCGTGACCTCTATTCTGGCGATCGGCATGGTGCTGGTCATTGTGGCCGGGCATATCGACCTGTCCGTCGGCTCCATCGTGGGATTGACCGGCGGGATGGCGGCGATTCTCAGCAACTGGCTGGAGCTTCCCGCAATTGTAGTTATCCTGGGTACGGTTGCCGCCGGTGCGGTGCTGGGTCTGGTGCAGGGCTGGCTGGTCGCCTATAAAATGATTCCGGCCTTCATTGTCACTCTCGGCGGGATGATGGTGTTCCGCGGGGTGCTGATGGGCGTGACCGAATCGATGACCATTCCGGTGTCCGACCCGGTGCTGGCGCTGCTCGGCAATGCTTATTTTGCCCCGGGCTTCGGCATCATTCTGGGCGTACTAGCGGTAGCGCTGCTGCTCTGGAGCGCGTTCACGAAGCGGCGCTCGCGCAAAAAATACGGGTTCGCCGTGGCCCCGCTGGGTATGGATATCTTCAAGGTAGCAGGACTGTCGCTGCTGGTAGTGGTCTTCGTAGCTCTAATGAATAACTATAAAGGCATTCCGTTCCCGATCATTTTCGTCATTGTGCTGGCAGCTATCTTCTACTTCCTGTCGACCAAGACGACCTTCGGCCGCCATATCTATGCCATAGGGGGCAATATTGAGGCCGCCCGGCTCTCCGGGATCAACATCAAGCGCAAGACGATGCTGGTCTTCATCCTCAGCGGATTGCTCGGCTCCATCGCCGCGATTGTGCTGACCTCCCGCCTGGCTTCGGCGACGATTACCGCCGGGAACATGGCGGAGATGGATGCGATTGCCGCCTGCGTCATCGGCGGCACCTCGCTGATGGGCGGAGCCGGGACCGTGATCGGCGCGCTCATCGGGGCGCTGGTCATGACCTCGCTGGATAACGGCATGTCGCTGATGGGGCTGGAGTCGTTCTGGCAGTATGTGGTCAAGGGCTCCATCCTGGTCATTGCCGTCTGGCTGGACATCTCGAACCGGAGCAAGGGTGTGAAGTAAGTATAGGGCTGTAGCAGCTGCTAACGTAAATAAGCCGGTAGGGGAGAATCTCCCCGCCGGCTTATTTGATGTATAGTTGGGCACACAGAGGCGCGCGGACCAAATGTATGCGAAAAACCGAACACATTGGGCACTTCGGAGGCGCGCGGACCAAATGTATGCGAAAAACCGAACACATTGGGCACTTCGGAGGCACGTGGAGCAAATGTATGCGAAAAACCGAACACATTGGGCACTTCGGAGGCACGTGGAGCAAATGTATGCGAAAAACCGAACACATTGGGCGCGGCGGGGGTGCGAGGAGCAAATGTATGCGAAAAACCGAACACATTCGGCGCTGCGGAGGCACGTGGGCCATATACAGTCTACAGGTGCTTAATGAAGAGCACTAATGCACCAGAATTCGCGGGAAGCAGCCTAAAGGAACGAATGAGGTGCACTAATGCTCCTGAAGTCGCCTCAATACGCCTCAATCAATTAATCCGGAGTAGGCGGACGGGGAAGAGAGCTGTTTCCACGCCCTTTACTCCACTATAATCTTGGCAATCATTCCGCTGTGGCCGGAGCCGCACATGATCGCGCAGGTCATCTCATACGTTCCCGCCTTCTCGGGCAGAACCACCTTCGAGGAATTTTTGGCATCCAGCCTCAGCTTCATCTCCGGCACCAGAATGCCGTGATTGCCGCTCTCGTTCACGAATGTGATTTTGACCGGAACGCCTTGCTTCAGATGGTATTCCTGCTGGTCGAAGCTGTAATTGGTAGCGGTAATGACGATCTCTTCTTCAGCCGTCAGGCTGCTCTCCGCTGCGTTGTTAGCGCTCTCAGAATTACTGTTGCCATTGGCTCCGCAGGCGCTCAGCAGCAGGGCGAGCAGTACAGAAGCAGCCATAGCGGACTTCCTGATCATATGCATCCTCCTCTATCAAGCCATCTACACTAGCATAGCGTAAATCCGCCGGGTTGTCTCGGGGAATCTGCGCAGAGAGGACGGGCCGTAAATCGCCTGCAAACTTTGTCGAAAATTGCAAAAATATGATGCAAAAGCTATTTAAATTCTTTATAATTAAAGCTGAACTTTTGTAGTTTATTACTTGGCTGAGAAGTAGGGGATTTACATTAATAGCGCCCATGAAGCGGAACACGCGGAGAAGTGGCACCGCAGAATATTGAACGGATATTGGATGATCGTGCTCTGCCTGATGGCTGCCCAGTACCTTTTTGTGCTGTTCTCCCGCTCTGCTGACTCCGGGGTGATGCTGAGTCCCGGCAAAGGGCATATGTTCCTCGTCTGCAACGTGATGATTGTGCTTACCATGGTTTCTGCGGAGATCTGGCTGCGCCGGTCGTGTACTTATCATAAACAGGCGGTTGTCGTATGCGGGTTCATCGTTTCCTATCTGATGTATTTTGTGCTGGAGCCTTATGTGGACGGTGCCCAGATGACGGTGATGATGCCGATTATGATTGCTCTGATCTATTTCGACCACCGGCTGCTGTACTCTCTTGGAATTTTCAGCACAATATTCTATGCCGTCATCTATTTCGCGCTGGAACGGCCTCTGCTCGGCAAGCCGCTGCTGGAGTTCCTGCTGGTGGAGTGTGTGTATATTATCTTTGCCATTATGGCGCGGACGGTGATTATCCGGGGACGGGAGACCCGTGAATATCTGGAGCAGCTTACCAAGTCTGAGCAGGAGCTGATGGTTGAGCGGGCGATTTCCGATAAGCTGCTGAAGATGGATGCGCTGACCGGCCTCTACAATCACAAGTCGTTCCATGAATATCTGGATTCGCTGCTGGAGCAGTGCGAGAGCAACCGGCTGAGGCTGCAGCTGGCGCTGTTTGATATCGATAATTTTAAGCATATTAATGATACCTACGGACACTGGGTCGGCGACCTTGTACTCAAGGAGGTGGCGGCGAAGGTGAACAGCATGATCGGGCTGAATGATTTTGCGGCCAGGTACGGCGGAGAAGAATTCGCAGTGATTTTTACGGATAAAAGCGTTCAGGACACCTTAGCAACTACTGAGCAGATGCGGGCAGACATTGCTGCAATGGTCCATCCGTATGCCGGAGGCAAGCCGATTACGGTCAGTATCGGGTTCTGCCATTACCAGCTCGGGGACGGCAAGGAAATGCTGTTCCGCAAGACGGACGATGCCCTCTACACCGCCAAGCGGAGCGGCAAAAACACCGTTGTTACCTGCGGACTTGCCCATGACGATAATCCCCAGGTATCCTATGCTTAAGACAAAGAACCCCCAATTCCGAGTTGACCGGGAGCTTGGGGGTTTCGTTTGTCCACTCGCCTATTTGCCTGCTTCGAACGGTGTGGAGACCGGCAGGAAGAGGTCAATAATCCCGATGACCAAGGCGGCAAGCAGGGCGCCGAGAATCGAGACGCTGACACCGCTGACGATGAACTGGGCAATCCAGATGACCAGGGCACTGACCAGGAAGCCGACGATTCCGCGTCCGAAGGGCGTGGTTTTTTTGCCGAAAATCCCTTCAACGACCCAGCCGAGCAGAGCGATTACCAGCGCAAGCATGAAGGCGCTCCAGAAGCCCCCGACTGTGAACTGCGGGACGATCCAGCCCACCACCATCAGAACGATTGCTGCAACCACGAAACGAACCACATGACCTAAGAATCTCAATGAACTAACCTCCTTTGGCGTTCGCTTAAGGATATGTGCGTTGTTATTGTGGCCTTTGTACACTTTTCTATGCCCAGAAATCATACCCAAATAGCGAAAATGGGCTAAATTAGGTATAATGGTTCCATCTATGAAGGGAGCTGTGACGGTAATTGGACGACAAAATTTTGCATACGCTTGAATATCGCAAGATTTTAAATACATTGATGCAGTATACGCAGACACCGATGGGACGGCTGAGGGCTGAAGCGCTTACGCCCTCCGGCGATTTCGAGGGAGTGAAGCTGCTGCTGCAGGCGACGGATGAAGCGGTGAACGTGGACCGGCTGAAGGGAATACCTTCGTTCGGCGGCGTGACCGATATCCGGCCTGCGCTGAAGCGCGCGCAGATCGGCGGAATGCTGGGCACTACGGAGCTGCTCGCGGTTGCGAACACGGTCGGCGGGGCCCGCCGGGTGAAGCGGTTCCTTAGTGCCATGCATGAGGATGAGAATATTCCGATGCTGTATGCGCAGAGCGATCTGCTCTCCGAGCAGAAGCCGGTGGAGGATGCGATCCGCCAGTGTATTGATGAGAATGCTGATATTATGGATTCGGCCAGCCCGGAGCTGGCGAATATCCGCCGCGAGCTGCGCGGCGGCGAGACCCGTATCCGCGAGAAGCTGGATTCGATGATCCGCTCATCTTCGGTGTCGAAGATGCTGCAGGATCAGCTGGTTACCATCCGCGGGGACCGGTTCGTCATTCCGGTCAAGGCGGAGTACCGGGCCCACTTCGGCGGGATTGTCCACGACCAGTCCGGGTCGGGGGCCACGCTGTTCATTGAGCCGGAATCGATTGTGGCGATGAACAACAAGCTGCGGGAGACCCGGCTGCGTGAGGAGCGGGAGATCGAGATCATCCTGCACCGCCTGAGCGCGCTGGTCGGCGATATTGCTGAAGAGATGACTTACGATATCGATATCCTGGGCGGGCTGGACTTCATCTTCGCCAAGGCGCGCCTGGCGCGCAGCATGAAGGCGATCCAGCCGCGCATGAATGACCGCGGGTATCTGCGGCTGCGCAAGGGCCGCCATCCGCTGATTCCGGCGGAGCAGGTCGTGCCGCTGGATGTGGAGCTGGGCAACCAGTACAGCTCGATCATCGTGACCGGCCCCAATACGGGCGGGAAGACGGTTACCCTGAAGACGATCGGGCTGCTCAGCCTGATGGCGATGTCGGGCCTGTTCATTCCGGCTGAGGAAGGCAGCCAGCTGTGTGTCTTCGATGCCATCTATGCCGACATTGGCGATGAGCAGAGTATTGAGCAGAGCCTCAGTACCTTCTCCAGCCATATGACCAATATTATATCCATTCTGAAGCGGATGACCCCAAAGAGCCTTATTTTGCTCGATGAAGTGGGAGCCGGGACAGACCCGGCAGAGGGTTCGGCGCTGGCGATTGCCATTCTGGAGCATATCCACCGTACTGAATCGCGGATGGTGGCAACGACCCACTACAGCGAGCTCAAGGCTTATGCCTATGAGCGCGCAGGGGTCATTAATGCCAGCATGGAATTCGATGTGCAGAGCCTGAGTCCGACTTACCGGCTGCTGGTCGGTGTGCCGGGACGAAGCAATGCGTTCGCGATTGCCGAGCGGCTGGGAATGCCCGGGGCCATTCTTGAGCATGCGCGCGGCGAGGTCAAGGAAGAGGACCTGCGCGTCGAGCATATGATTGCTTCGCTCGAAGAGAACCGTCTTACCGCCGAGAGTGAACGCGAACGGGCGGAAGCGGTCCGCCGCGAGGCGGAGGAATTCCGCAAGCGGCAGCAGCAGGAGCTGGAGAAGCTGGAGAGCCAGCGTGACAAGCGTCTGGAGAAGGCCGAGAAGGATGCCAGCGACATTCTTGCCAAGGCACGCAAGGAAGCCGAGGAGATTATCAGCGACCTCCGCCGCCTGGCGATGGAGGAAGGGGCATCCGTCAAGGAGCATAAGCTGATCGAGGCGCGGCGGCGTCTGGATGAGGCAGAGCCTGCTCCGCGCAAAAAGACAGCTCCGCGCAGCACCTCCAAGGCGCCGCGCAAGATTCAGCCCGGGGACGAAGTCAAGGTGGCGAATGTGAACCAGAAGGGCTTCGTGGTCGAGCTGAGCGGCGCGAAGGAAGCCGTTGTGCAGTTCGGGATCATGAAGATGAAGGTCAACCTCAGCGACCTGGAGTTCGTAGCCTCCGCCCCGGATAATCCGCCGCCGGCGCTGCGCCGGGCCACTACCGTTAAGCGTACGCGCGATGAGAGCATCCGCAGCGAGCTTGATCTGCGGGGGGCTAATCTGGAGGAAGCCATCATGGAGACGGACCGTTTCATCGATGAGGCCTTCCTGGGCAATCTTGGGCAGATCTCGATTATTCACGGCAAGGGGACGGGCGTTCTGCGGACCGGGATACAGGAATATCTGCGCAAGCACAAGCATGTCAAAAGCTACCGGCTTGGGAATTACAATGAAGGCGGCGCCGGTGTTACCGTAGCTGAACTGGAGTAGCGTCCTAACATTCCGGCAGAAAGAGGGAGAAGTATGCAGTATAATATTGATCTTTTGCTGGAACATCCGCTGGGCGCGCTGCTTGGTTATTTTACCGTAGCCATCCTGGGTCTGGTCGTCTTCCTGTCATTCTTCGAAATGGTGACGAAATACAAATGCTGGGAAGAAATCCGCAAAGGGAATGTGGCTGTAGCCATGGCGACCGGAGGCAAAATCTTCGGTATCTGCAATATCCTGCGCTTCAGCATTGAAGCCGGGGCGTCGATCTATGAGACCATGAAGTGGTCGCTTGTGGGCTTCCTGCTGCTGCTGCTGGCCTACTTCCTGTTTGAATTTCTGACCCCGGTGTTTTCGATTGATGACGAGATTGCCGCAGATAACCGGGCAGTGGGACTGATCGCGCTGCTGATCTCCGTCTCTCTGTCCTACGTAATTGGCGCTTCTATATTCTAGACGGGGGAGCGGAGCTTATGAAGATTCTGGTACGGATTCTGTTCGTGTCCGCTCTGGCGTTCCTGGCGGCCGGCATCATCTATTTAACAGTGAATTGAACCGAATGTGAGATATGAAGGAGATAATTACAGATGGAAACAACAGTATGCCCATGGTGCCATACCGAGATTGTATGGGACGAGGAGTTCGGCCCGGAGGAGACTTGTCCGCATTGCAACAATGAGCTTAGCGGTTATCGCACGGTGACGATTGGTGCCGAGGATCTGGAGGATGAAGAGCCGGATGCCACTGACAGCTCTGCAGATGATGAGGTCAGCGATGACCATCTGTGGGATGACGAGGATAAAGACGGTGTGGTGCCTATCTTCAATACGCTGGTCCAGTTCGGCGATGATTATGACCTGAAGCGTTATGAACAGAGCGTCTCGGAGATTCTGGCCGCACAGCTTGAAGCGCCGGAATGTCCGCAATGCCATGAGCTGATGCTCCACTCCGGTAAGCAGCAGGTGGAGGGCTTCACTCCGGCAGCGCCGGAAGCGCTGGGCGGCGGACCTGTTCTGAAAGCGCCGTTCGCGCTTAATCTGTTCGTATGCCCTTCCTGCTTCCATGTACAGCACAGCCTGGCCCAGGAGGACCGCATCCAGCTGGTCCGTAATCTCAGCAAGCCGGCCGAATAATTAGCGTTCATGATTTCCCTGCCGTCTGGACATCTTAGTTAGAGATGAGTAATCAGAGGGCAGGGAGGATTAGCATGACAAGTTCAGTTCGGAGACAGGCAGCGCTGCTGCTGGCCGTAGGCGGACTCTATCTGCTGGCTACGGTGCTTGCGGGAACGTTCCTGAATGTATACCTGTGGAAAAGCCGCCAGAACTTCGCCATGATCGGCTGGTTCACGGTTGCCCAGCAGTTGGCCGTAGGCTTAAGCTTCTGGCTCGGAGGCAAATGGGTGAAAGAGCATAACAAAATGAATGCCCTGCGGCTGGGACTTGCCGTATCGGGCTTTTTTTATTTGCTGGTGCTGTGGCTGCGGGGAGATGCGGTCCATTACATCTGGCCGCTGGGCGGAATTCTCGGCCTGTCCATCGGGCTATACTGGCTGGCCTTCAATATTGTGTTCTTCGAGATCACGGACGCCGTGAACCGGGATTTCTTCAATGGCTGGATGGGGCTGCTCGGTTCCCTGACCGGCATTGTCGGCCCTTGGGTCTCCGGCTGGATGATCTCCTTCTGGCACGGCGAGCGGGGCTACCGTATCGTCTTCATGCTGTCGCTCTGCATCTATGGCGTCGCTGCGGTCCTCAGCTTCGGCCTCCAGCAGCGTCCGCGCGGCCAGGCCTACCTGTGGCTGGAGCCCTGGCAGGAGCTGCGCCGCAAGGGCAGCCCGTGGAGACCGGCCGCAGCGGCGCTGATGTTCCAGGGCATCCGCGAGGGCGTGTTCTCCTTCCTGCTCGGGCTGCTGGTCTACATTGCCGCCCAAGAGGAGAGCAAGCTGGGGCAATACGCGCTGATTACCTCAGCCGTATCCCTGGTCAGCTATTACGCAGCAGGCAAATGGTACAAGCCCCGCGCCCGCCGCAGCGGTATGCTGGCCGGCAGTCTGCTGCTGACCGCCTTCATCCTCCCCCTGCTGTGGAAGGTCAATTACACCACCCTGCTGGTGATGGGCATTGGCACCTGGCTAAGCCTGCCGCTCTATATGCTGCCGATGCTCTCTACCACCTTCGACCTGATGGGCGTCACCGAGGAGAGCGCCGGCAAGCGGGTCGAGCTGATGGTGCTCCGGGAGCTCAGCCTCATGAGCGGCCGCCTCCTCGGCCTGCTGATCTTCATCGCCGTCCTGTCGCAGAGCCAGTCCCTGCGCACCATCACGCTGCTCATGCTGGTGCTGGGCGCCGCGCCGCTGGGGAGCTGGGTGGTGGTGCGGGGGGTGTTGGAGCAGAGGGGGAGGGTATGATTGTTTTATTATTGACATCTTTCCCCCACTACTTCTTACAACACCCTAAACTCATTCCTACAAAACTCAATCAAGCCGTCCCGCTTCATCCATGCCAGCTCTCTGGATAGGGCGCTGCGGTCTACGTCCAGGTACTCGGCCATGGCTTGCCGGTCAAAGGGAATCGTAAAGGTTTCTGTTCCAGCTTCACGCATAACTCTTGTTAAATAAGTTAGGACCTTATCGCGGATAGTCGGCATAATCAGACAATCGTTCCGGTCATGCAGTTCTAACGCGCGTTCAGCAATACTGTCAAACAGATTGCCAAGTAATTGTTCGTGCCCCATACATAGCTTCGTGCAACGGCTCAAGATGTTTTGGATCGGAATAAACAGAACCTCAAGCGGTTCTAAGGCTTTCACTGACATCGGGCATCTTCTTCCCCGGCTAGCTGCTGTGAGAACAGCGGTATATCCGCCCGGATAATGGAGGGATACAATAATTTGTTTTCCCGTGGGGCTGAGTTTCGTGCTTTGAGCGGTACCCTGCAATATGATGCCGAGATCATCCACGTAATCGCCCTCACGGACAACCATCTCATCCTTTGCATATTCTTTGTGTGTGGCTGACAGATATTTAAGCATTTGGGGAATATCACTTAAGGAAATTCCGGCAAATAAACGTGATTGACATAGGGAGTCTAAGTTGTTCATGAAGACTTCTCGTTGCATGTGCAACATCCTTTTTCTTTTCACTATACTATATTAATCATACATACACACGAAGTTTAGCCGTCTTGTCTAATGTCAGAACGGAGGAAGAACCATGCAAACGAAAGAAGATTCAATCAAAGCGAGAAACCGGCTGTTATCATCAAAGGTTATTAAAAATCTGCAAAACAGAAAATTTGAGGCTTACTACTGTGACAACGCCATAGAAGCTGCGGAAAAGGCAATATCCTTAATTCCGGAGTATTCTTCGGTATCTTGGGGCGGGTCAGTCACGCTTGAGGAGATCGGACTGCTTGACCGGGTACGTCAAGGCAGTTATACCATCATTGACCGTGATACAGCGCAAACCATGGAGGAACGTTATGATCTCATGCGCCAATCTCTTTTGTGCGACACCTATTTAACCAGCTTTAACGCCGTTAGCGAAGACGGGATACTGGTCAATATCGACAGTGTGGGCAATCGGACGGCAGCGATTACTTTTGGACCGAAAAGTGTGGTAGCTGTCGTTGGGATGAATAAGGTGTGCAAGACCGCAGAAGATGCAGTGATACGAGCCAGAACCTATGCGGCCCCTATTAACGCAACCCGTTGTTCGAGTTCATCCAGCCCATTCCTGCATTCGCCGCAAAAAACGCCCTGCCTGATCAACGGTGCCTGCGGAGATTGTAAATCGGATGATTGTATCTGTTCTTATATCGTCGAAACCAGAATGTGTAAAACAGCGGGGAGAATAAAGGTTATCCTCGTTGGTGAAGCTTTGGGATATTGAGGTCGGAAATTTCGTGAATAGCGGCTAATGGATAGGAGAAGATCTCCTGTATTCCAGGCCGCTATTTTATATTTTAGGAGGAAAAGTTCTTCTAAAGTTAGACTGAATAGCTGACACAGAATATACTGAAAGGAGCAGTATTAGAACAAATTCCGGAGGCAACCACTCAAATGACAATTGCCGAGCTAGACTTAATTGAACAACTCATGACAAACGCTATCTCCAAGGCTGATTTCTTACAATACTTCACAGTGGATGTTGTGCAGAATCCGAGCTATGTGCTGAAGCTGTTGGGGGAGGCTTATACAGGGAAAAGCGCTGAAGAGGTCGAATATTCCTTATTCATCGGTTTCTCGTTTGATCTCTTCACCAAAGATTACGTGGACATCCTCTGTAAATTGATCGAGTCGGATTGGCATGTTCAGCATGAGAATATAGCGGGGATTCTGCAGAAGCTGAAGTCGCCTGCCAGCGTTGAATCCCTGTACGCTGCGGCAATCACACCTCTCAATTATTTAGAATATGACGATTCCTATGCATTAGCGGTAAAATGTATCTGGGCGCTCGGTGACATTGGCACGGGGGAGTCCAGACGTAATTTGAAGCTCCTTGCCGAATCTGATAATGAGATTATCCGAACCAACGCGCTGCAGCAACTGGAACGGACGGCCGACGCAGCAGACAAAATAATCATGGCCCATTACAATAAGCAAACAGTCAGAGTCTATCAAGCGTATAATCACACAATTGCCGATGAGGCAGTGAGCCTTGGGCGATTCGGGCCTTCTTTTAAAATCGATAGAATGACTTGGATCAAGCCTTCTTTCTTATGGATGATGTACCGGTCGGGCTGGGCGACCAAAACGGATCAGGAACGGATCTTGGCGATTGATATTACCAGAGAGGGCTTCGATCATATTTTGTCACAGGTCGTTCTGTCCTCCTATGACCGTGACCTGTATGCTTCCCGGGAGGAATGGCAGACGAAATTACAGGCTTCCCCGGTGAGATGCCAATGGGACCCCGATAGAGATATCTATGGGAATAAATTAGCGCGCAGAGCCATTCAGTTAGGTCTCAGGGGCGAGATGGTGCATAACTATATTCATAAATGGATTGTGGAGATCCGCGATATTACAGAGTACGTAGCCGATACCAGAGCGGCGGTACAATCCGGGAAGTTCAGCGCGGAGCTGTTGCCGCAGGAGGAGCCGTACCCTTTGGAGAATTCTATCAAAAGAACTTTAGGCATACTGGCAAGGAGAACCTATGAACATTAGAGTGTTGATTGTAGAGGATGACCCGATGGTAGCGAAGTTCAACCGCCATTATCTGGAGCAGGTGCCGGGCTTCGAGTATGCTGGCTGGGCTGCTACAGGGGATGAAGCGATGACGATGCTGGAGAAGCAGCGGGTGGACCTGATGCTGCTGGATATTTATATGCCGCATACAAGCGGGCTGCAGCTGCTCTCCACCCTGCGGGAGCAGGGGAGCAAGGTGGATATCATTGTGATCTCGGCGGCCAGCGACAATGCGAGCATCCGCAAGGCGCTGCAGAACGGGGCGGTGGATTATCTGATCAAGCCGTTTGAGTTCGCCCGCTTCCAAGCGGCCTTGTCGGCTTACCGTGAGGATTATAAGCTGATGCACAAGGAGCATCTCAGCCAGGAGCAGCTCGACAAGCTGCTGCGTCATTCGCAGGGGGCGGAAGAGGACAAGCCGGCAGTGCTGCCTCTGCCCAAAGGGCTGGCGGAAGGCACGCTGGAGAGCATCTGGAACACGATCCATGAGCTTCAGAGTCCGGTATTCTCCACGGAGGATATCAGCAGCCATGCGCCGATCTCGCGGATCTCGGTGCGCAAATACCTGGCTTTTCTGACCGAAGCGGGCATTCTGGAGATGGAGCTGAGCTACGGGGCGGTCGGCAGACCGGTGTATATGTACAAGGTGAAGCCTGAAGGACACCAGTTGATCAGCAAATATATCTAATATGAAAAGCTCTACGAATAAGCAGCAATCAATTACCATATGGAGTCACGGCTGCGTTAAGCGGACCATGACTCCATTTTACTTCATGCACGCAGCTAGCGCATACAGGGTCACTCGAAGGCCTGATGCAGGGCCAGCGGCTGGAACGGGTTGATGATTTTGTAGGCGGCGAGGTGCGGGTTGTTCATATCATTGTCATAAATAATCATGTGCTGGTCACCCTTCAGGATGATGTCGAAGCGTTGCTTGCGGTCAGCCTGGACGATGGTAATATAATAGCTGTGCTTGTTGCCTGTGCTGACATTGCGGGCGGATTTCATCAGGCGGACGCCGGAGAAATCATCATAGATGCGCTTAATCGCCTCCGGTTCTGTCACCACAATATCCTTCTGCTCACCGGGAACAGAGGACAGGCGGGTAATTTCCAGTGCGGCGATATCCTCCAGGCGGAGGGTCCGGGCAACCATGCTCCTGAACGAAGTGTAGCGGCTTGCGGTGTAGGTCATCAGGGAGACGCCCGCAGCAGCCAGAATGGCACCGGCAAGCAGGTACTTATTGCTCTTTTCCATAGGTTCTGTTCCTCCTAATGATACGGATGTGTAAGCTCCAATTATAAAACTTCAGACGCATTCAAGGCAAATGTGCTTACTTTATTTACTATAACCATTTCTTTAATTACTAAATATTCAAGCGCGCTGACATTCAGGTTATGATAATTGTGAAAATATGCACAAACCAATTGGAGGAGAGCTTGAATGAACAGAAAGAGCTGGGCAAGTCTGCTGGGCAAAGGGTTGCTGCTGGCAAGTCTGCTGGTGTTGCCTGCCTGTAACAGTGACAAAGGGGAGTCTACAGACATCGTTATTATCGGGGGCGGCGGAGCTGGGATGACCGCAGCGCTTGAAGCACATAGCCAGGGAGCCAAGGTCATCCTGATTGAGAAAATGCCGATGCTTGGCGGCAACACCGTCCGCGCGGAAGGCGGGCTGAATGCAGCAGGAACACCTTATCAGGAGGCGGCCGGAATCAAGGACAGTCCGGAGCTGCATTTCGAAGATACCATGAAGGGCGGCAAGAATCTCAACAACCCGGATCTGGTCAGAACGCTGACGAACAACGCAGCAGCTTCGGTGGAGTGGCTGAAGGAGAACGGTGCGGAGCTGTCGGAGGTAGGACGCGCAGGCGGAGCCAGCGTGAACCGGATTCACCGTCCGAAGGGCGGCGAGGCGGCCGGGAATTTCATCGTAGTCGCACTGAAGAAGAAGCTGGAAGAAGAGAAGATTGACGTAAGAATGCAGACGACTGCCAAAGAGATTGTCAAGAATGATGAAGGCGTAGTTACCGGAGTGAAGGTGACCGACAAGGAAGGCAAGGAGTACACGATCAACGCCAAATCCGTGATTCTGGCCGCTGGCGGCTTCGGAGCCAATATGGATATGGTCAAGAGCTACCAGCCGCAGCTTGAAGGCTTCTCCACCACCAACCATCCTGGTGCAACCGGTGACGGAACAACGATGGCTGAGAAGATCGGCGCCAAGCTGGTGGACATGAAGGAAATTCAGATTCATCCGACCACCATTCCGGGTCAAGGCGTGCTGATCACCGAAGGGGTGCGCGGAGACGGTGCGATTCTGGTCAACAGTGAGGGCAAACGCTTCACGAATGAGCTGCTGACCCGTGATGTGGTGTCCCAGAACATTCTGGCTCAGCCTGGAAAGGTAGCTTACCTGATCTTCAATGATGAGCTGCGCTCCAATCTGAAGGCAACCGAGGTTTATTTCGGAATGGATCTGGTAAAAGAAGCCGCAACACCTGAAGAACTGGCTGCCCTGATTGATGTAGATGCGAATACGCTGGCCGAGACGGTGAAGACATATAACGGCTTCGTCGCTTCCGGCAAGGACACAGAATTTGAACGTCCCGATCTGACATTGTCTCTGGCCCAAGGCAAATACTATGCAATTCAGGTAACACCGGGAATTCATCACACGATGGGTGGCGTAGCAATTAATCCACAGGCTCAGGTACTGGATACTAATGATCAGGTTATCGCAGGGCTGTATGCAGCAGGCGAGGTTACCGGCGGGGTCCATGGTGCGAACCGTCTGGGCGGTAACGCATTGGCTGATATCATCACCTTCGGACGGATTGCCGCAGACGAAGCCGTGAAGACGCTGAAGAAGTAGAATATATAGGAGGAATTAACAATGCAGAAGTGGATGAGAACCATGCTGTTCCCGGCGGTAGCCGCAGTGAGTATACTTGTAGCGGGATGCTCTTCGTCTTCCGGGCAGTACGTGGACGGAACGTATGATGGAACAGGCAAGGGCGTCAAGAGCGACATTAAGGTAGCGGTGGAAATCAAGGATGAGAAGATCGAAGCCATTACCGTGCAGGAGCACAAAGAGACTCAGGCTATGATTGATGCGGCTGTAGAGAATACCATTCCTGAGATTATCGAAAAGCAGACCACCGAAGGCGTGGACGCCCTCTCCGGCGCTTCCGGCTCCAGCGGCGGCATCATCGAAGCCGTAGCCCAGGCTCTGGACCAGGCGAAGAAGAAAGAATAGTTCATTTATATACCAATTAAGCCCAGCACTCCTGTCTTCCGGCAGCAGAGCTGGGCTTGCTTCATTCCTGCGGAAGCCTCTGTGATCCGAGGGAAAATGGGCTGGCGGGCCTTACTTTACAAATCTGCCTGTAACCCATATAGTTCGGTAATATATAGAGAGATTAAGGGAGGGTGTAATCCCGTTGGCGAAGAAAAAAAGCTTCAGTCTCCGCACCATGGTCGCCGTAATGGTCTCGGCTGTGGTACTGCTGGTCCTGCTGCTCCTGTATATTATCTTCCGCAATCAGATCATCCCGCAGACCCGGCAGGCGCTGGAGGATAAGGCCATTACGATAGCCCGTACGATTGCCCTGATCCCGCTGGTCTCGGAGGGGCTTAGTGAAGGCGACAGCAAGAGAATTCAGGACTATACCTCCAGGATCGCCCGGCGCAACGATATTATGTTCGTGGTCGTCACCGATATGAAGGGCATCCGCTACTCGCACCCGGATGTGTCTCTGGTCGGGCTGCCGTTCGCCGGAGGCGGACAGGAGGTCTCCCTGCACGGCGGGGAGAGTATCTCTGAAGGGGCCGGGCCGCTGGGCAGATCGCTGCGCGCCTTCGTTCCCGTCTATAACAACAGAGGCCATCAGGTGGGAGTGGTGATTGCCGGCCTCTCCCTGGAGCGGGTCGAGCGTCTCGTCCGCCTGAATGAATGGACGATTATTGCGATTCTGGTCTCGGGAGCTCTGCTTGGAGCCGGAGGCGCGTTCATCCTGGGGGGACAGATTAAGCGGATGGTCTTCGGGATGGAGCCGGAGGATATCTCCAAGCTGCTTCAGGAGCGCAGCGCAATGCTGGAGTCGACGCGCGAAGGGATCATCGCCGTTGACCAGGAGGCGCGGATCACCATTCTGAACCGGGAGGCCCAGCGGCTGCTGAAGGGGGCGGGCATGGGCGGGCCGGCCCTGAACCGGCAGATTGCCGAGTATTGGCCGGAGCTGCGTCTGGAGCGGGTACTGGCCCAAGGGGAAGAGATCCGGGACCAGGAGCTGGAGCTGGGAGACAGCTCGCTGCTGGTGAACAGCCTGCCGGTCCGGGTCAACGGGCAGATTGTCGGGGCTATTGCCACCTTCCGCGATGAGACGGAGCTGACGGTGCTGGCGGAGAAGCTGTCAGGCATCTCGGTCTACGCCGATGCGCTGCGGTCCGGTGCCCATGAATACATGAACAAGCTGCATGTTATTATGGGCATGACCCATATGGGCCTGTATGATGAGCTGCAGCAGTATATTCTGGGAACGGTCAGTAATTACCAGAAGGAGATCGGGTCGATTACGAGGCAGATCAAGGACCCGGTGATGGCCGGTTTCCTGCTGGGCAAGCTGAGCCGGGCGCGTGAGGCGGGCATTGAGCTGCTGCTGACCGAGGACAGCTATCTGCCGGAGCCGGCCGATGCGCAGGTGATCCATGAGCTGATTACCATCGCCGGGAATCTGCTGGACAATGCGCTGGAGACGCTGGGAGCGTTCCGCGGACAGGACGGGAAGCGGGTGGAGCTTGCTTTTCAATATGAAGAGGGGCGGCTGTTATGTGAGGTCAGCGACAACGGCCCTGGAGTTCCGGCGCACCTGAAAGAGAAGATCTTCATCCAGGGCTTCTCCTCCAAGGGAGAACACCGGGGCATCGGACTCTATCTGGTTAAGAAAAGCGTAGACAAGCTGAATGGCCATATTGAGCTGGCCGCCGGCTGCGGCACGGGAGCACATTTCATAGTGGACGTGCCGTATGCGGTGAAGGATGAGGCGGACCTGTGGGCTGTGCATTGCCAGTATCGCAGCTGCCGGTCAGGCCTCTGCAGGCCGGAATTAAGTCACTTACTTTAGTTACAAAACTATTTAATTATTTACGGAAGCTTCCAAGACCTGCCCGCTTGCCGCTATGATAATTGTGAAAATATGCACAAGGGGGCAGTCACAATGAATAAGAGAGTAACAGCGGCGCTCATCCTGGTCCTGTCGGTGATGCTGGTGATCGCAGGCTGCGGAAACAACAATGCGGGCGGCAGCAAGAATGAGAGCCAGGGAGCGGGCGGCACAGCTACAGAGCCGGCAGCAACAGAGGCTGCAGCAACCACGGCGCCTAAAGAGACAGCAGAAGCCGTATCGGGAGCATCTGAAGCCAGCTACACACCGTATGACCAGTTACAGGATAAATATGATATCGTCATTGTCGGCGCCGGCGGCGCGGGAATGTCTGCGGCGCTGGAAGCCAAGGCGGCCGGCATGAATCCGGTGATTCTGGAGAAGATGCCGGTGGCCGGCGGTAATACAACCAAATCCTCCTCCGGGATGAATGCCTCGCAGACGAAGTTCCAGAAGGAGCAGGGGATCGAGGACAGCAATGACCTGTTCTATGAAGAGACCCTTAAGGGCGGACATGATACGAACAACAAGGAATTGCTCCGGTACTTCGTAGACAATTCCGCAAGCGCGATTGACTGGCTGGATTCGATCGGCATCCGCCTGAACAATATTACGATTACCGGCGGGATGAAGGAGAAACGCACTCACCGTCCGGAGGACGGCTCAGCGGTTGGGCAATATCTTGTAGCCGGACTGGTCCGCAATGTTCAGGAGCAGGGGATTCCGCTGTTTGTCAATGCAGATGTGAAGGAACTGACCATGCAGGACGGCAAGGTGAACGGCGTGAAGGTGCTGTTCAACCAGAAGGACGAGAAGGTCATCTCGGCTTCAGCCGTTATCGTCGCCACCGGCGGCTTCGGTGCCAACAAAGAGCTGATTGCCAAGGTCCGCCCTGATCTGCAAGGACTGGTTACGACCAACCAGACCGGCAGCACCGGCGACGGCATTACAATGATTGAGAAGGTTGGCGGAACTACAGTGGATCTGGATCAGATTCAGGTTCACCCGACTGTACAGCAGGAGAAATCCTACCTGATCGGCGAAGCGGTGCGGGGCGAAGGAGCGATTCTCGTCTCTGCTGAAGGCAAGCGCTTCGGCAATGAAATGGATACGCGTGACAAGGTAACGGCTTCGATTAATAAGCTTCCTGAGAAATCGGCTTATCTGGTCTTCGACTCCGGTGTGAAATCCCGTGTCAAAGCAGTGGATCAATACATCAAGATGGGTGTGGTCAAGACCGCAGATACGATCGAAGCGCTGGCGGATCAGATCAAGGTTCCGGCGGCTGAATTGAAGACTACGGTGGATACGTGGAATAGTGCAGTGAAGAGTAAATCGGATGCAGCCTTCGGCAGAACGACCGGGATGGACAATGATCTGTCCGGCGCTCCGTTCTATGCCATTCAGATCGGCCCGGGGATTCACTACACGATGGGCGGCGTGGTCATCAACACCAACACTGAGGTACTGGACAAAGACGGCAAGCCGATTTCCGGCCTGTTCGCAGCGGGTGAAGTGGTCGGCGGACTGCACGGCGAGAACCGCATCGGCGGGAACTCGGTCGCTGAGATCATTATCTTTGGGCGTGAGGCAGGAATCAAGTCGGCAGCGTTTGTCAAAGCTCAAGCGAAATAATAATATCTATATAATAAGCAATATCAAAAAGGGATGCTCCCTAGCCGTAACAGGCTGCGGAGCATCCCTTTATCGTATTTACGGCTGCACCGCCGGTGACGGCGCAGGCTTGGCGGAGCGGGTCAAGGAGAACAACTCCAACTCCGGGCGCACCTTGCCGGCCAGCGTATCCGCCAGCAGCTCGGCGGCGATCATGCTGTAGACGGTACCGTTCCCGCCGTAGCCTTCAATGAAATAGCAATGCGGGTATTCTGGATGCGACCCCATGTACGGCAGTCCGTCGTGCGTCGAGCCGAACACTGCCCCCCAGGAGAATTCAGCCTTGATGCCTTTCAATTCCGGGAACAGGGCCGTAACCTCCTCCACCAGACGCTCGCACTGGGAGAGGACCCTGACCTCACGCCGCTCCACGCTGGTCAACTGTTCATCCTTGCCGCCGGCGATGATCCGTCCTTCCGGCGTTGTGCGGAAGTATAGATACGGGCGGGCTGTTTCCCAGAGCAGGCTTCGCTCATGCCACTTTGGAAGGCTTGACAGCGGCTCTGTCATGATAGCATAAGTGTTGATGAGCTCTGCGCCCCGGTCCTTCTTCATCTCCTGGGTCTCATACCCCATGGCGAAGACCACATTCTTCGCATAGATCCGTCCGTTCGCGGTATGGCAGATGACGCCGTCTTCGTTGTACTCATAATGGAGGGCTTCGGTCTGCTCATAGACCCGGACACCCCCCGCATGGGCTTTGTGAATCAGGCTATGCACTGTACGCAGCGGATTCGTCTCCGCATCGCCCCTTGAATATAACGCTGCGGGTTTGGAGAATGAATAGTGCGAGCGTACCTTCTCCTCGTCCCAGAATTCGGAGTCAAAGCCGTGCTTGATCAGATTCTCGTTCTCCAGCTTCAGCATCGCCACATCTTCCGGGCTACTAGCATACAGCAGACTGCTGCGTTCAATAATCTGCGGATCAATATCCAGCTTGCCGGACAGCTCCAGAATGCGGCTCATGGCCTGCTGGCAGAGTCTGTAGAACAGGACGCCGTTCTCTTCCCCGAAGGTATTCATGCAGGCGGTCAATGACTTGTCATTGGCAATCTGCAGCAGGCCGGTATTGGCATGGGTGCTGCCGGTGCCAACCTTTCTTTTCTCGATAAGCACAGTCTCTGCACCGCTGAGGGACATACGGTAAGACATCATAGCTCCGCCCATCCCGCCGCCGACAATCAGACAGTCACAGGTGATATCTTGCTCCAGCACCGGATACTCCGGCGGATCGGGTATTGTTATTTCCCAGGGCAGCTGCCCGCTGACGAGTTTCATGGATAGATCGCTCCTTTATGTGATCCAGAGTTGTATTATTTGCATTGTAAAAGGGTCTCATGCGCGCCTCATCCGGGATTCTTCAGGCACATAAACCGCCTGGCTCCGCGGCATACTAAGGAACGCTTGAATAACCAGAAGGAGGGAATACCCAATATGCAATCCAACCAAATGCAGGCGCTTAGCGGAAAAGAACTGGAATATATCGCCGATTCTATTTCCAACGAGGATCTGCTGATCAAGCAGCTGGCGGCGACAGCCGCAACCACACAGAACTCCGCCGTGCGGGGCATCTGTCTCCAGCAAATGCAGAGCCATAACCACCATATGGATGTGCTGGTCCAACTGCTGCAGCAGCATCAGCAATATGCGCCAACTCAGCCGCAGTAAGCGAACAGATTCCTATAAACCCTAAGGAGGTTATACTGTGTACGCACAAAATGGAACGTCATTTATGGCAGATGAAGATTTACTGAACACGATTCTGGCCGATTTGAAGCGGACAGTCCGTGAATATACCACAGCAGCCACAGAATCGAATTGCCAGGTGGTCAGACGGACATTCAATGATCTGACCATGGATACCCTAAGAATTCAGGGTGATCTGTATACGCAGATGTCGCAGATGAACATGTACACCCCTCCCGGCAAGGCCTTGCGCCAGGACCTGGACAAGCAGCTTCAGACCGCCCAGCAGACCCGGCAGAAGCTGCAGCAGTTCGTCCAGCAGAAAACGGGCGGTGCCGGAGCCTACAATCAGGCCCACGCCTCCAATGTCTCCCAGCACCAGCCGAACGTGCAGCAGCATGGCGGCTCCTACTACATGTAATGTAACCCTGAGGCGGGACCGGTGAAGCAGAAGAGCGCTTACCCGGACGCCCGGGAGAACAAGCAAGTTCAAGACCCCGCCCCGGCGGGGTTATTTTCGTTTGCAGAACTGTTATTTTCATGTCATATTAATACTAAACTCTTTTCGCAGGAGGCTAGGGGAATGAATGAACTGAAGAGGAAAGTGCTGGAACTGCTCAAGGAGGATGCGCGCAGCTCAACCGCCTTGATGGCAACTCTGCTTGGTGCGGAAGAGGAGGATATCAAGACCGCTATCGCACAGATGGAAGAGGATCATGTCATTGTGAAATATGCAACGGTGGTCAACTGGGATAAGGTGGATGAGGAGCGGGTAACGGCGCTGATCGAGGTGCAGATTACACCGGAGCGGGGCCGCGGCTTCGAGGGGATTGCCGAGCGGATCTATCTGTATCCCCAGGTCAAATCCGTCTATCTGATGTCCGGAGCGTACGATCTGCTGGTTGAAGTGGAGGGCCGCAATCTGCGTGAGGTCGCCAATTTTGTCTCCGAGAAGCTGTCGCCGATTGATTCTGTTCTCTCCACCAAGACGAATTTTACGCTCAAAAAATATAAACAGGACGGTATCATCTTCGAAGAGCACGAGGAAGACAACCGTCTGATGATATCTCCGTGAAGGGTGTAAGCCATGATCATTAATAACAGTCAGCATACAGGAGATAAAGGCAAGTCGATGAACGCTTATTTGGCCCCGCTCGTCCAGCAGATTCAGCCTTCGGGCATCCGCAAGTTTTTTGATCTGGCGGCGGGCAGCAAGGATATTATCTCGCTTGGTGTCGGGGAACCCGACTTCAAGACGCCGTGGCATGTCAGGGAAGCCTGCGTCTATTCGCTGGAACGCGGCTTCACCGGATACACCTCCAATGCGGGAATGCCGGAGCTGCGCGCCGGAATTGCCGAATACCTGGAGACCCGCTTCGCGGTGCAGTACGATCCGGCGAATCAGATTATCGCCACGGTCGGCGGCAGCGAGGCCATTGATCTGGCGCTCCGCGCCCTGATCTCCCCGGGAGACGAAATTCTCATTCCTGAGCCATGTTATATCTCTTATTCTCCGATTACCGCCATCGGCGGCGGAATTCCGGTAGGGATTGAGACGTTCGGGGAGAATCAGTTCAAGCTGACCGCCGAAGACCTGGAGGCGAAGATTACTCCGCGCTCCAAGATTCTGATTCTCTGTTATCCCAGCAACCCGACCGGTGCGATTATGAGCCGTGAGGACTGGGAACCGATTGCCAGAGTAGTAGAAAAGCATGATCTCATCGTCATCTCGGATGAAATCTATGCCGAGCTGACCTATGGCAGCAACCATGTCAGCTTCGCCTCGCTGCCGGGCATGCTGGACCGGACGATTCTGGTCAGCGGCTTCTCTAAGGCCTTTGCCATGACGGGCTGGCGCATGGGATATGCCTGCGGGCACCCGGACCTGATCTCGGCCATGCTGAAGATCCACCAGTACACCGTGATGTGTGCGCCTTCGATGGGCCAGGTGGCTGCGCTTGAAGCCCTGACCAACGGAATGGAAGAGAAGGACCGGATGACCGATTCATATAATCAGCGCCGCCGGCTGATTGTCAAAGGGCTGCGCGAGGCCGGACTTGAATGCCATGAGCCGCAGGGCGCTTTTTACGCTTTTCCGAGCATTAAGGCTACCGGGCTGACCTCTGACCAGTTCGCCCAGCGTCTGCTGCTGGAGCATAAGGTCGCCGCCGTACCGGGCAGCGTCTTCGGTCTGGGCGGTGAAGGATACCTGCGCTGCTCGTATGCGACCTCAGTGTCCCAACTGAATGAAGCGGTGGAGCGGATCGGGAACTTCGTGGCCCAGCTTGCCCGTGAAGGGGCGTAGGCAGCCGGCCTTAACGATTGTAATGCAGCAAATGTAGCGGATCATCCTTCTGTATGGTATTATTTTACTCTAAGGACAATAAGCACCTGAGGAGGGATGATTGTGCTGGGCGCAGATGCACAGAGGCTCTCGCTTGAAGCTGAAATCCAGAGCCTTCGCAGCAGAATGGAACAGCTCTTCATGCAGGAGAAGTCGTTTACCTCGGATAAGGTGATTGCCGTCAGCAGCCTGTTAGACACTAAGATTAATGAGTATATGAGAGGCCGCCACCGCAAGGGTGAATAATGCGGCCCGGTTTATATTGAAACGGATGTCTGCCTGTCTGGGGATGTCCGTTTTTTTGTCACTAGTACATCGTCAGGTTTAATTTTATGAATCGGATCAGTAAGACGAACATTGGATTACACACCGGCTCGCGGTCGCAATGTGTTCGGTTTTTCTCATCTTTTTGGACTCTATAGCTTATCATGGACTAAATCTTAAAGGTGGAATTCTCATGGTCAAAGTGTTCAAAAGCGAGACTGGTAAAACCCAGGTACTCCGCTCCTATGACGGGCTTCTTGCCAGCTGGGGAACAGCGTACCAAGAGCTTGAGGTGGAGACGCCCTACGGGACAACCCATTGCATAACGGCTGGAGCGGCTGAGTTACCGCCGTTGCTGCTGTTCCATGGAGTAGGCGACAATTCGGCCGTGATGTGGCTGCTGAATATGAAGGAGCTGTCACAGCATTTCTGCTGTATTGCGGTAGACACGCTGGGCGGGCCGGGGAAGAGTGTTCCGGGGGAGCTGTTTCACAAACGGACCTTCGATCAGGTGGATTGGATCAGCAGTGTCGCGGATGGTCTGGGACTTGGAGACTTCTATGTGGCCGGTGTATCGAACGGAGCCTATATGGCCTTCAATTATACAGTGAACGGTCCCGGCAGAGTGCTGCGGGCGGTCTGTATGGAAGGAGGAATGGTCACGGCCCCTGTCAAAAGCATGATACATACCCTAATGATGATGTTCCCGGAGATTCTCGTCCCCACACATAACAATCTGCTCAAGGCAGCCCGCAAGCTCAGCTCGCCTGCCTCGGGGCTTTTTGATAAGCATCCGGAGGTCGGGGAGCATCTGGTGCTGTTAATGCGCAGCCATAACCAGCAGGCGATGTTCGCCCACAAGCTCCAGCCCTATGAAAAAGAGAAAGCGATTGCATTCAGAGATAAATTGTACTTCCTGCTGGGGGATTATAAGCTGGGGCAGAAGCGGGAACTGACCCGGACGCTGGACGGCGGCGGGTTCCGCTACACAGTTATCCCGGATGCCGGACATGGCGTAAATCATGAGCAGCCGGAGCGGGTGAACCGGGAGCTGGTGGGGTTTCTGAGGGGGAGTGAGGGAGAGCTATGATTCCAGAATCGGTCAGACAACAGGTATTCGGGGAGCTTGGCCGTCCGCCTGAAGCCGTTAAGCTGCTTGGAGGGTATTCAGACAATGTATTTGAGATTGAGCGTGCTCCAGGAAATCCAATCGTGGTCAAAATATTGGATCACACCGTAACCCCCAGGGAGCATACACGCTCGGAGCTGGAGTGGCTGAGTTATCTTGGGGCATGTGATGTACATGCGATACGCCCGATGGATGTGGAGCCTGCGAAATATTTACACCAGGTGTCGGGACCATTCTATTATATCCTCTATCACAAGGCTGAAGGAGTACATGCCGATCTAAAAGATGAGAATGTCTGGAATCCGCTGCTATTTGTCAAATGGGGGGAAGCGATGGGGAAGCTGCATCTCTGTGCTCAGAGCTACAAGGCTGTTTATCCGCGACCACATTGGCAGGAGCATACCCTGTTCCGGCAGAACTTGCTTAGAGCAGACTCTTTTTTATCTGAAAAATGGAGGGGCTACCAAAGAGAATTCAAGCTGCTATCCGCCACAAAAGAAGAATTTGGACTGATTCACGGGGATCTTCATTCGCATAATTTCCTGCTGGATAACGGCAGGCTAACCGTAATAGACTTCGGGGATTCAGAATATCACTGGTATGATTATGATATTGCCATTACGATCTATCACATGGCGCAGACTATACCTGAAGGAGCCGGCAGAAGAATGGCTGTGCTCGAATTTTTTGAAGCTTTTATGAAAGGATACCATGGTGTAAATCCCCGTATAGCATCTGTGGATCGGATCAACTACTTCATAGATTACCGCCATCTCTACTCTTATACCTATCATTCAATATATTCAGAGCCTGGTACGCTGAACGAAGCACAAACATCTTACCTCGCCCAAATGAGGCAGAGTCTTGAAGAGGGAGGGCCGTGCCTGGGGTTTAGTCTAACCTGAGTGTACTGCCAGTCCGGATCAGTCCGAGTACTCTTCCGGTTCAAGGCTGCATACCAATAACCCCCTGTGTGTGTCTGCAGACATGTCAGGGGGTTAGAGCTGCTTCCCGCTTAGCTTACCTTGAACGCTGCAACCGCCTGCTGCAGCCCGTCTGCCATCTTCGCAAGCTCCGTGGAGGCCGCCGCTACCTCCTCCATGGAAGCAAGCTGCTCCTCGGAGGCTGCTGCTGCGCTCTGCGAATGCTCTGCGGCTTGCCTGGCCACTTCAGCCATCTGCACCACCGAGGAGGTCAGCTCTTCGGTACCGGCCAGCAGCTCTTCTGAGGAGGCGGACATCTCGTGAACCTGGGTATTAATCTCGCTGATGCCGCCGAGAATATCCGTGAACAGACGCCCGGCCTCACCTACCCTTTGCGACCCTTGGTGAACAGCGTCTGCATTCGCCAGCACCGCATCGGCGGCTGCCTGGTTGCCCTGCTGAATATCGAGAATCAGGCTGCTGATATGACCTGCGGCTTCAGCGGTCTGCTCGGACAGCTTCTTCACCTCACTCGCGACCACGGAGAAGCCCCGGCCGTACTCGCCCGCCCGGGCAGCCTCAATGGCCGCGTTCAAGGCGAGCATCCCGGTCTGATCGCTTATGCCTTTAATCAGTCCAATGATGTTACCAATCTGCCCGGACTGGGCGCTTAAGGAGGTAATCAGGCTTGAGGCCGCTGCAGCGGTCCGTTCCATCTCTTCCATCTGCTCCACCGTCAGCGTAATGATGGAATACCCGTCCTGCGCCTGGCTTGCGGCCCGCCCGGCTGCTGCGGCAGTATCCATTGAGGCCTCCGCGATGCGCTGCACACCAGCCGCCATTTCTTCCATCGCCCTGGCGGACTCGCTGGTGGACTGGAGCTGATGCTCTGCTCCGGCGGCCAGATCCTGAATATCCTCTACAATAGCTTCCGTAGTGTGATTGGTCTGATTGGCGCTTGACATTAGTTCCTCCGAGGTTGAAGCCACCTGGAGCGAGTGATCGGCAACCGTCCCGAGAAGCCTGCTCAGATTGGCTATCATCTGGTTCAGATGTCCGGCCATATTGCCGAATTCATCCTCGCTGCCGGCCTCCAGCTTCCCGGTGAAGTCCCCCGCTGCCATCCGCTGGGACAGCTCATTGACACGGGCCAGCTGACGGGTAATATAGCGGCTGTATAGATATACGGCTGCTACCGTCAGGATAAGACCCGCAAAGCTAACCAGCAGAATAGACCTTAGCAGCCCTTTAAGCGGCGCATACAGCTCCTGTTCCGGCATGGCAAGACCCACGGTCCAGCCGGTATCCGGCAGCTTTTCATAATACATCTGGATGGTCCTGCCGGAATCTGCATAGGTCACCATTCCCTCATTGCTCTTAAGCATGTCGGCTCCGGCTGCGGCGAGACTGGCGTTAGATTCGGCGGTGATTGTGAGCTTCATATTCTTCTCTGTATCCGGTCCGGCAATGTAATTGCCTTGCCTGTCCAGGAGGAATGCCCATCCGGTCTGGCCAACCTTGGTCTGTTCAATCCTGCTCTGCAGCGTCTTCAGATCGATATCCCCTGCCATTACGCCAAGCAAGGTATTCGCGGCATCCCGGAAAGGAACGGCCACCGTAGCCATTGTAGTCCCGGTAATCGTGTCATAGAAAGGATCGGTAATTCCGACCTGATCCTTGCCGATGGTATACCAGGCCTGTCCGTGATAATTGTATTCGGGGTCATTGTACTCTTCGGTAGTCACAATCTTGTCACCGTCGCGGTGGGCATAGGTAGAGAAGTACTTCAGCCTGCTGTCATACCGCCCCGGTTCAAAATAAATGCCGACACCATATGTATCCGGATTGGCCTGCAGCGCACTGGACAGCATCGTCCGGTATTGCTCCAGTGTGAATTCAGCGGCGTGGCTCTCCAGCGTCCGGGCCAGCACCTCAGGAACCATGCTGTGCACACTTAAGTTTGCATTGATTTCGTTAGAGATATCGGATATCTGCAAATTCATTTTTTGCTTGACCTCACGCTGGATAATACTTTTGGAATACGTGTACGACAACAGAGCGACCAGCACCAGCGTGATCAGAAAGATGGGCAGGATGAATGCAAATGTTCTCATACGAATGCTTTTGAACCGGAGCCTGAAAATTCCCTTGTGGACAACATTGGCCATGTGAATCCCCCCATTAAGAGTGTGAAGCTATTAGTTGATATATTAAATATCATCGGCTGGAGAGCGGCATTGGTTGTAGTCTTTTGTCGAAAAAAATAAAAGAATGTCGCAGCGTTTAAACCAGCATGCTACAACCCGCCCAGGGGCGGAGACCGCAGCGCAATATATGTTTTTCTCTTGAGGGAGTTATTTACATGTCAGATTAGATCAACTTTGTTTGCCTACATACCTAAGAACGATTACACTATTACTATGTGATTTGTTTCGATAGGAGGATGAAATACGATGGCGATCTATACGCGTACGGGGGATCAGGGAGAGACCTCCGTGATCGGCGGCCGGGTGGGTAAGGACGATGTCCGGGTCGAGGCTTACGGCACCATAGATGAACTGAACTGCTTCGTCGGCCAGGCCCGGAGCCTGATGGAGGACGAGCGGTTCGCCGATGTACGGGAACAGCTGCTGGAAATTCAGCATGAGCTGTTCGATTGCGGCTCGGATCTGGCGTTCGTGAAGCTGAGCGAGAACCGATATAAGGTCAAGAGCGAGATGGCCGTGCGTCTGGAAGGCTGGATCGACGCGCTTCAGGCGGAGAATCCGGTGCTGGAGCGCTTCATTCTGCCCGGCGGAAGCCAGCTGTCTTCGGTGCTGCATATCTGCCGGACCGTCTGCCGCCGCGCGGAGCGCCGGGCAGTGACGCTGGCAAGGAGTGCGGAGGTTAATCCGGAGGCGGTCATCTATCTGAACCGGCTGTCGGATTATTTCTTCGCCCTGGCCCGTGCCGCGAATACCCGGCTGAGCATTGCTGACGTAGAATATGTGCGCAGCAAAAAGGTGTTCCGCAACAAATGACCAGCTATTATCCGCCAATCTCCTATACGGTGCCGCCGTCCGAAGACGGCTGGCTGCTGAAGACCATTCTGCAGAAGCGGATGGAGGTCTCCCGCAAGCTGCTGTCCAAGCTCAAATTAACGGACCTTGGCATTACCCTGAACGGCGAGCGCGTCTATATCAGTGTCAAGGTCAGCAGCGGGGATCTGGTGCAGATCCGCATGGAGGAGGAGACGTCTGAGGATATTCTGCCGCAGCCGATCCCCTTCGAGATTCTGTATGAGGACGGGCATCTGCTCGTTGTGAATAAGGCTGCGGGGATGATTGTCCATCCGACCCACGGCCATTATACCGAGACGCTGGCGAACGGAGTCGTTCATTACTGGGTGGAGAAGGGCGAGCGGGTCCGCTTCCGCCCGGTCCACCGGCTGGACCAGGAGACCTCCGGGGTGCTGGTCATCGCCAAGGACCCGTACAGCCATCAGCTGATCTCCGAGCAGATGATCGCCGGCACCGTGGACAAGCGGTATACCGCGTTCGTGCACGGCGTGCCCGCTCAACCCCGCGGCGATATCGACGGTCCGATCGACCGCGATCCGCTGGAGCCGCATCGGCGGATTGTGACGCCGGAGGGCTATCCCTCCCTGACCCGGTACGAGGTCAAGGAGGTCTATGCCGGGGCAGCTTCGCGCGTAGAGCTGAAGCTGGAGACCGGGCGCACCCACCAGATCCGGGTGCACATGGGCTCCATCGGCTGCCCGCTGATCGGTGACGGCATGTACCGTCACCCGCTTTATGGGCAGCCGGGGTCGGCGCAGCTCGCGGGGATCGCCGGGCTGGACGGGCTGGTGCCGCGCCAGGCGCTGCATGCGGCGCGGCTGTCCCTCCGGCACCCGGTTACCGGGGCCGATCTGGTGTTTGAAGCGCCGCTGCCGCCTGATCTGGCGCGGCTGGAGGAGAAGCTCCGTCAGGCGGCAGGGGAAGCGCCGGGCATGTCCTGACCGCAGCTGTTATCTGCATCAGCCCCGAACGCTAATAGTTACCCGGCCGCCACCGCTGGAGCGCATCAGCAGTCTAATAAGTGCCAGGCTGCACTTAATTTCAGCTATATAACGTCTTCGCGGCAAGCAAGTGGAAAAAGTACAATTAATATTGCCCCATACTCCAGAAAGTAACGCTTGTTCACGATTTAAGTGCCGGAAATCCAACTAATTTCACCGACGAGCCGATTTGGGAAGGATTAGTTGTACAATTTCCACTTACTAATGTTGGTCGGCTAATAGCCGGCACTATGCAGAAGACCCAGTCAACGAATTAACGGGCAGTGACAGCCACTATAATTAGCATCACTGCTTCATTTTATAGTCCAAGGAGGAACCGATGAGCAACCTGAAGGTTTATCAATATCCGAAATGCAGCACCTGCCGCAGCGCAGTGAAATGGCTGAAGGAGCAGGGGCATGAGCTTACGCTTCAGCACATCGCCGAGCAGCCCCCTACAGTGGAGGAGCTGCGCGAGCTGGTGAAGCATAGCGGGCTGCCGCTGAAGAAGTTTTTTAATACGAGCGGTGAGGTCTATAGAGAGCTTGGTCTGAAGGATAAACTGGCGGACCTCAGCGAGGACGAGCAGCTTGCGCTGCTGTCCGGGAACGGGATGCTGATCAAGCGTCCGGTCGTCAGCGACGGCAAGCAGGTTACGGTTGGTTTTCAGGCCGGACAGTATGACGAAGTATGGGGCCGCGCTTAAGGCGAGCCTTCGCAACATTATATATGAATGACAAGGAGAGGTTCACATGAGCACAGGTACAGAAACGAAGAGCCGGGTTATGATTGTCGATGGAATGGCTCTGCTGTTCCGGGCTTTTTATGCTACCTCTTATGGAGGATATATCCGCAAGACCCGCGACGGGCTGCCGACGAATGCGGTGTACGGCTTCTTGCAGTATTTCTTCGATGCGGTCAGCACATTCGAGCCTACACATGTCGTCTGCTGCTGGGATATGGGCAAGGGCACCTTCCGCACGGAGAAGTATGACGGCTACAAATCGAACCGCATCGACGCGCCGCTGGAGCTGATTCCGCAGTTTGATCTGGTGAAGGAGGTCGTCGCCGAGCTGGGCGTTCCGAACATTGGACTTGCCGGGTATGAGGCAGATGACTGCATCGGCACCCTGGCGTCCTGCTACAGCGGGGAGTCGGAGGTGTATATTCTTACCGGCGACCACGATATGCTTCAGCTGGTGAATGACAGTGTTAAGGTCGTGATTATGAAAAAAGGCCGCTCCAACTACAAGGTCTACGACCCGGCTGAGCTGCTTGCGGAACGGGGGCTTACGCCTGCGCAGGTGATCGACCTGAAGGGCTTCATGGGCGATACCAGCGACAATTATCCCGGCGTGAAGGGGATCGGGGAGAAGACAGCCACGAAGCTGCTGACCGAATACGGTACAGTGGAAGGCGTGATCGAGAATCTTCACCTCCTGCCCAAGGGCGTCCGCGCTAAGATTGAAGCAGACCTCGATATGCTCCACCTTTCCCGCGAGCTGGCCGAGATCCGCTGTGATGTACCGGTCGTCTGTGAGCTGGCCGAATGTCTCTGGGCGCTGCAGCGGGATACGGCCGCACGCAAATTCCAGGAGCTGGAGTTCGGCAGCCTGCTGCATCTGATCGGCGGAATCGCCGAGACGCGGGATGACCGGGGCATCGTGCAGATTGAGCTTGGAGATCTAGGCTAAACCGTATAATTGGGCAAAAGAACCGGAAAACCCCCTGCGCAAAAGCTGCGTAAGGGGGTTTTGGCGTGGGCGCAGTTTGACGTAACCGTGCAGATCATAAACTGCGGGCTGCTCCCTTTTCAGATGATAATTCCGTCGCAATGATCGATCTCATGCTGGATGACCTGTGCGGCAAATCCGGTAAAGCTGTCCCGGTGCTTTTTGAAAGAATAGTCGTAATACTCTACTTCAATGTAGTCATAGCGCTTCGCCGGGCGTACGCCTTCAAGCGACAGGCAGCCTTCCTCCGTCTCGTAGGGGCGGGCGCGTTTGGTAATTACCGGATTAATCATGGGGATCGTCAGCTTCTGCTGGATACGGATGGCGATGATCCGTTTGTTGACGCCGATCATGTTCGCAGCCATGCCGACACAGCGGTCGGAGTTGGCGTTCAGGGTCTCAACCAGATCCCATAACACAAGCAGATCCTTTTCCGTTGCCGGTTCGGATTTTTGGCTGAGCAGCGTGATGTTTTTGTTAATAGGTTTAATCATCGTATTCTCCATTGTGTGTTGGTTTGGTGCGTTCATCATATCATTTTTGCCGGAGAAGAGTAAATGTGAAGGGGAGGTGTTCAGCGGAAGATAAGGATTGACGAACCGGAGGTTGCCTGACTATAATATTAATATAAGTATTAAATGATTAATAATTATATTAACTTAAAGAGGAGCGTTAACTTCCAATGGCAGAACGTATTGTACTGAACGCAGACATCCGCAAAGGTAAGATTGACCGCAACATCTACGGACATTTCGCTGAGCATCTGGGACGTTGTATCTATGAAGGCATCTGGGTCGGCGAAGATTCCCCTATTCCGAACACCAAGGGTATCCGTAACGACGTAGTGGAAGCGCTTAAGGAAATGAAGATTCCGGTATTGCGCTGGCCGGGCGGCTGCTTCGCTGATGAATATCACTGGAAAGACGGCATTGGCCCGAGCGAAGAGCGCAAACGGATGATCAACACCCACTGGGGCGGTGCAGTAGAGAACAACCACTTCGGTACGCATGAATTCATGCTGCTCTGCGAGATGCTGGGCTGCGAGCCGTATATCAACGGCAATGTCGGCAGCGGAACGGTACAGGAGATGTCCGAGTGGGTGGAATATCTGACCTTTAACGGAATCTCGCCGATGGCTGAGCTGCGTCAGAAGAACGGCCAGGAGGATGCCTGGAGCGTGAAGTATTTTGGCGTGGGGAATGAGAACTGGGGCTGCGGCGGTAACATGCGTCCTGAGTATTATGCCGACCTGTACCGCCAATATCAGACTTACGTGCGCAACTACGGGGACAACAAGATTCACCGGATCGCGTGCGGCGCGAATGCCGATGACTACAACTGGACTGAAGTGCTGATGCGTGAAGCCACCCGCTTCATGGATTCGATCACCCTGCACTACTACACGCTGCCTACATCCGACTGGAACCACAAGGGCGCAGCTACCGGCTTTGAAACCGGCGAGTATTTCAATACCTTGAAGAAGGCGCTGTTCATGGATGAGCTGGTGACCCGCCATATCGCCATTATGGACAAGTACGATCCTGAGAAAAGAGTCGGCCTGATCGTTGACGAGTGGGGCACCTGGTACGATGTTGAGCCGGGCACGAACCCTGGCTTCCTCTACCAGCAGAACACGATCCGCGACGCGCTGGTTGCCGGCCTGACCCTGAATATCTTCCACAAGCACAGCGACCGTGTGCGGATGGCGAACATTGCCCAGACCGTGAACGTGCTGCAGGCTGTCATTCTGACCGAAGGCGAGAAAATGCTTCTGACGCCAACCTACCATGTATTCAACATGTACAAGGTGCACCAGGATGCAGAACTGCTTGATCTGACGATCGACAGCCCGGTATACAGCTATGACGGTGTAGAGATTCCTGAAGTATCTGCATCCGCTTCTGTAACCGCAGAAGGCATAATCCATGTCAGCCTGTGCAACCTGAACCATGCGGCATCCGCAACCCTGCCATTGGAGCTGCGCGGACTGGCTGGCCAGGCTGAAGTTAGCGGGGCTACCCTGGCTGGAGCTTCTATCGATGCTCATAATACCTTTGAGCAGCCGGAAGCAGTAAAACCGCAAGCATTCAGTGCCTTCAAGCTTGAAGGGGATACACTGACGGTAGAGCTGCCTCCAATGTCGGTAACGGTTCTGGAAATCACTCCGAAGGCGTAAGGCACGCAGGATGACAACCACTTCAACCTGCAAGGGCTGCCGGGAGGAGTACAAAGTCACGGAAGCACAGATTGCCCGGATTCTGGCCTCCTCCATGTTCAATCCCGGCAATTCGGCTTCCGACGAGGTCTATGCCGAGCGGCTGGCGATCTGCGGGACCTGCCCGAAGCTGCAGGATGGCGTGACCTGCACGGCCTGCGGCTGTATCATCCCCGTAGTTGCCCGGCTGAAGGCCCGCAGCTGTCCGCTGCCGGGCGGCGGCAAGTGGCAGCCGGTGGCGGAATAACGGAGGCCGGGCGAAATAGATAGGCCGGAAGCCACTCTTGCCATAAGATAAGAGACGGATTGATCACCAAAAGCACCCCCAACCTGCACAATGCGGCGGTTGGGGGTGCTTTTTTTGCGTTGAGGAGGAGAGGGGGGAATGGGCTGGATGAGGAGGGAGGAGCACTAGTGCACCAGAATTCGGCATACGTACCCCTCAACTCTCATCCACCATATACTGACCTACCCAGCACAGGTTTTATCTCACGGCCTGCCTAACACATGCGCTACCCTTCCCCGCCATCCGTATAGAACAGCTCAAACACCAGATCCTCGTTGTAATTGCCGAAGCCTTTGCCGAACAGGGTAAGGCCGCCGATATGCACGGCGTCTTCTTCAACCGCGAGCCTGAAGGTCCATTGCTTGTTGCGGATGCCGACCTGGTCCAGCGTAACGTCCGAGAGCTTCTGTCCGTCCATGAACGTGCCGGCCGGCGTGATCCGCAGCTGCTTCAAAAGACCGTACTGGTTAGTAAGCGCCGGCCACCAGGCCGGGGTGTATTTGCCCGGACTGTCCCCGTAATCGCCGGGGCTTGTCCAGAAGCCGAGCGGCTGCCCGTTCAGGGTGAAGCTGATGTCGGAGGGCCAGTTGTTGTTGATCGAGGGCGCTTCCGAAGCAATCTCCATCGTGATGGCCAGCTCCTCCGGCTTCTGGCTGGACAGCAGGAAGTTCGGGATTTTGTACTCCACGAAGCCCTTGCCGAACCAGAGAATACCGGCATTCATCCGCTCCTGGTCCCAGAAATAACGGGGATCGTCGAAGTTGCCGATGACCCGCTCTGTCGTGGACAGTCCGCAGGTAGGCTCAATCTGGAAGTCGGAATAATGTCCGACCGGAATCTCTTTGCGGTGGGCTCTGCGCTGCTCGCGGGCCTGGCCGGGAAAAATAATCTCCGCCCGGTCGGCGGCGAGTGTGCAGATCTTCTGCAGGCCGCTTTTGCCGGGAGCCATATGGCTGCGGATCAGTCCGGCCGCTTCGAGCTTGCGCACATGCATCGTCATAATCGCGCTGCTGAGCTTCAGGGCTGCGGCCAGTTCCTTCACGTTCATCGGCTTATCGGACAACAGGCGCAGCATATGCAGGCGGACCGCACTGGATAAGGCTTCGTACACGGGCAGAGATTGTTCGGTTAAGTCTAGTTTCATAGGAGGCCTCCACGTTCAGCTTCAGGTTATATAGTTAATAATTATATTACTCATATGAACTTTCTACAAGCAAATCAGGACCGGAACCCGGCATTCCAATTTATATCACAGACAGGCTATATATGCTTCGCTATGATGTAGGGAGAATTAGCGCGAACAAGGTGCTCTAGCCGTAACCGGTAAGAGATAACAGGGAATCGGGTGCAACTCCCGAGCGGTCCCGCCACTGTAAGGAAGAGCTGAGCTTCATGAGGTCACTCGGGGAATCCCGGGGAAGACGAGGCCGTCAGCGCTTGTATTCCAAGCCAGGAGACCTACCTTGTATACGCACACCACGACTCTACGCGGATAGGAGCGGTGTACGGATAGGTTCAGAAGAAGAGGCGTTCTGCCCAGAAGAACCGGAGAAGTCTTGCTATTGAGCAAGAGCGGAATACGCAGAAGAGACGTTCAAGCCCGGGAGGGCAGAGCGGCGTTCTGCTTCCGTCCGGCTGAAGGCGGCACACGCTATCGGATTTGCCTGCGTACATGCACTCCCACTCTTATAGGGTGGGATTTTTTGTGGACTGAAATCTGATAAGAACCTGGAGGCTGACAAATGAAAAAACACAGAAATTGGAGCTTGGCGGCACTGGTGGCCGGATTCACCGTGTACTTTATGCTGAATGAGCCGGGGACTGCCCGGGCCATGCATATTATGGAAGGGTTCCTGCCGGTCGGCTGGGCCGTGTTCTGGTGGGCGGCGTTTATCCCGTTTTTTGTGCTCGGCATCATCAGGCTGCGGGCGATGACCCGCGAGAACCCGGAGCTGAAGCTGCTGCTGGGTCTGGCCGGAGCATTCACCTTCGTCCTCTCGGCACTCAAAATGCCCTCCGTCACCGGAAGCAGCTCCCATCCCACCGGCACCGGACTTGGCGCTGTGATGCTGGGGCCGCTGCCGATGGGCGTGCTCGGCTCGATTGTACTCCTGTTTCAGGCGCTGCTGCTGGCGCATGGCGGGATTACCACACTGGGAGCCAATGCGTTCTCGATGGCGGTGGCGGGTCCTTTTGCCGGATATGCCGTGTATAAGCTGATGATGAGGCTGCCCGACCGCGAGAAGCTGGCCTTGTTCTGTGCCGCAGCGGTGGCGGACCTGAGTACCTATGTGGTGACATCTTTTCAGCTTGCGGTGGCGTTTCCGGCGGCGGATGGCGGTGTGCTGGCGTCTTTTCTGAAATTCGGGGGAATCTTCGCCGTGACCCAGGTCCCGCTGGCGGTCAGCGAAGGGCTGCTGACGGTGCTGCTGTGGAACTGGCTGAAATCGTACAGCCCGAATGAGCTGTCGCTGCTGAAGCGCAAGGTGAACGGAGGTAGAGCCTAATGAGCAATAAATTGAAAAACGGGTTAATGCTGCTGGGCGTCGTCCTGCTAGTTGTTCTGCCGCTGCTGCTGGTCAATGGGGAGTTCGGCGGAGCCGACGATGCAGCCGAGGGCGTGATCACGGAGATGAATCCGGACTACAAGCCCTGGTTCAAGCCGCTGACGGAGCTGCCCGGGGAGACGGAGAGTATGCTGTTCGCGCTGCAGGCGGCGATTGGCGCCGGAGTCATCGGTTATACCGTGGGGCTGCTCAAGGGGAGACAGGGCGCGAAGAAGCAGATTGGCAGCAAGTGATCCGGCGGATTGATGCTCTCTCCTATAATAATGCGCTGAGGGCGTTGTCCCCCATGTGGAAAAGCGCGTTCGCAGCAGCCATGTTCCTGCTCGCTTATACCGTACATCCGCTGCTGCAGATAGCCATTACCCTGTGGATGATGCTCTGGTGTATACGGCAGGCGGGCATTCCTGTCCGTGCTTACGCAATGCTGTTCGGCACCGCACTGGTATTCTACGCCCTGAGTGTCCCGGCGCTGCTGCTGGAATTCGGCCATCCGGCCGCAGGCCAGGCTGGTATATTCCGGCTTCCGGGCCTGTCTCTGCCGGTATATATCACTGCGGCGGGCTTGCATAGAGCCTGGGAGCTGCTGACCCGAATCTCAGCCTGCATGAGCTGCTTCTTTTTCCTGATCTTCACTACACCGTTCAGTGAACTGCTCCAGGTGCTGCGCAGATTGCGCATGCCGCAGATTGTGCTGGAGCTGATGCTGATTATGTACCGTTTCCTGTTCCTGCTCTCGGATGCAGCACACGGGCTGATGCTGGCCCGGCGGCTGCGCGGCGGGAGCAGAGGGTATACGGCCAGGCTGCGGGAGACGGCGGCGATGGGGGGAGCGCTTTTTGGCAACACGATGCACCGGTATTACGGGTTGTCGCAGGGGCTGCTGGCCCGCGGATTCACGGAGGAGATTCTTCTGCCGCCTTATGCGGCGCAGCCGGTGCCCCGGCGGTATGCAGTGCAGGCGTATGCCGGTATAGCACTACTGCTGCTGGCCCAACTGTATCTGTGGCTCACATCATCTTAAAAGGAGTACGTAATGCGTCATGGACGAGGAATATAGTCTGGTATTGGACGGGGTAGTATTCCGTTACCCTGATACGAAGGAGCCTGCCTTGCAGGAATTGACCCTCTCCATTCCGCGTGGCCGCAGAACTGCGGTGCTGGGCCATAACGGCTCCGGCAAATCGACCTTGTTCCTCCATGCGGTGGGTATTCTGCGTCCGCAGAGCGGTACGGTCATGCAGGGCGGTAAGCCATTGTCCTACTCGAAAAAAGAGCTGGCCGCCCTGCGGCGGCGTGTAGGCCTGGTGTTCCAGGACCCGGAGCAGCAGCTGATCCTCAGCACACCGATGGAGGATGTGTCGTTCGGGCTGCGGGGGAGCGGGATGGATGAAGCGGCGATTGCACAGCGCTGCCGGAAGGTCATGGATCTGCTGAATTTAGCGGACCTCAGCGACAAGCCGATCCATCAGCTGAGTCTGGGCCAGAAAAAGCGCACGGCGCTGGCCGGAATCATGGCCATGGAGCCGGAGCTGATTCTGCTGGATGAGCCGACCTCCTATCTGGACCCGTTATCCGAGCAGCAGATGCTGGAGGGTCTCGAAGCGATCCATCAGAGAGGTGCAACGGTCGTTATGGCCACGCATGATATGGACCTGGCCTACCGGTGGGCGGATTGGGTCATTGTGCTGGACCGGGGACGGTGTAGGGCGGAGGGGACGCCGGAGGAGATTTTTGCAGGAAGGGAGCTGCTGCTGGCGGCCGGGCTTCGCCTGCCGCTGCTGGCCGACTTGTGGTACAGCCTGCCTGCTGAACTGACGGGCGGAAGCAGCGCGCCCCGCACGGCCGGTGAATTCAAAGCGCGGCTGAACGGACTGCTGGAACGAAATCCGGCCCTTAAGCATTTATGAACGGGGGAAGAAGAATGGGGAAACAAGGAGAACTGCTGATTATCGGCTTCGGCCCCGGAGCGCTGGAGCATATTACCGGCCGGGCGCTGGCCGCGCTCAAAGAGAGCGAAGCCGTCATCGGCTATACCACTTATGTAGATCTGATCCGGCCGCTGCTTAAGCATCAGGAGATTGTCGGCACCGGCATGACCGAGGAGGTCAGCCGGGCCCAGGAGGCGGTGCGCAGAGCGGAGGCGGGGCAGAAGATAGCTGTTATCTCCAGCGGTGATGCCGGTGTATACGGGATGGCGGGTCTGGTCTATGAGGTGCTCATCGAGCATGGATGGAGCCCTTCCAGCGGCGTTGAGGTTGAGGTCATTCCGGGAATATCGGCGATTCAATCCTGCTCCTCTCTGCTCGGGGCGCCGATTATGCATGACGCCTGTACCATCAGCCTGAGCGATCATCTGACGCCATGGGAGAGCATTGCTGCGCGCGTGGAGGCGGCAGGGGCTGCCGATTTCGTCGTGGCCTTCTATAATCCGCGCAGCGGCAGACGGACGCGGCAGATTGAAGAGGCGCGCCGGATTCTGCTGCGCTACCGTGATCCGTCCACCCCCGTCGGCATTGTCAAAAGCGCCTACCGGGACCGCCAGCAGACGGTCGTCACCACGCTGCAGGATATGCTGGAGCATGAGATCGGCATGCTCTCGACCGTGGTGGTCGGCAACTCGGCGACGATGGTCTACGAGGGGCTGATGGTCACGCCGCGCGGATATGAGCGCAAGTATAGTCTGGGGGCGCAGACGCAGGCGCTGAAGCCGCATGAGCGGCTGCGCCCGGCGGCGGAGCCCTGGTCGCTGGCAGCGGCGGAAGCGGGCGCGAGTGCTGGAGCAGAGATTGGGAAGGCAGCTGCGGCGGAAGAAGTCCGGAGCGTTGGAGCGCAAGGCGGTAAGACGGTTATGGCAGAAGACCGCGCGGGGCTGGTGCGGGAGAAGGCGGCTATGGCGGACCTGTGGGAGATGGAGGTCTCGCCAGCGGTTGGCAGCCGTGAATATAGCGGTGCCCAGATGAAGCTGCTGGCTGAACTGGCAGGCGATGAGGGGCAACTGATTTATACGAAGGATGGAACCTTCCTGCTGCGCGGAAGCCGGATGGATGAAGCGGAGGCGGGAGCGAAACTGATCGCGGCCGGATTGAACGCCGGTGTTCCGGGTGATTACGTGAAGGTGAAGACCTGCGGGTTCTGTGAGCTGCGCCGGAGCGGAGCGCTGAACGCGGCTGCCCGGCTACACAGCCAGCTGCACGGGCTTGCGGTGCCAAGAGAGCTGCACATTAGTGTTGCAGGCTGCGGGATGGCCTGCTCGTCGGCTGTGCTGGACGACATCGGGCTGGTGTATTCACGCGGCAGCTATGAGCTGTATCTGGGCGGCAAGAAGTCCGGCCGGGGCGCACATGCGGGTGTCCTCGTCCGTGAAGGGATGGACGAAGAGGCGGCGGTAGCCGCTGTTGCTGCGGCTGTGGAGGATTACATCGCCCATGGCCGGGAGAACGAACGGTATTCCGCTTATTATGAACGGATGTACAGCAGCCCTGCCGGCATTGTACCAAATAACCAAGATATCCCTGGAGGAGAACGAACCATGAAGACTGTATTGCTGGTTGGACACGGCAGCCGGGTTCCGGCCGGAAATGAGGAGCTGCTCCGGTTCACCGGCCAGCTTGCGGTGCGCAGGCCCGAGCTAAAGATTGAGACCTGCTTCATCGAGCTGGCAGCGCCGTCCATTCTCGGCGGAATTGCCAAATGTGTGGAAGATGGCGCTACTCAGATTTATATTGTGCCGATTATTCTGTTCGCTGCGGGGCACTCGAAGCTGGACATTCCGATGGCGATTGATGAGGCCAAGCGGAAATATCCCGGTGTGGAGTTCATTTATGGACGGCCGCTGGGCGTGCAGCAGCGGGCAGTGGAGCTGCTGCTGGACCGGATCAGCGAGGCGGAGCAGCTGCCGCTGCGTCCAGCCCGCACTTCCGCAGTTGCGGACGAGGACACGGCCGTGCTGCTGATGGGTCGCGGGGGCAGTGACCCGGATGCCAACAGCGACTTCTATAAGCTGGGACGGCTGCTGTGGGAGCGAACCGGCTACCGCACTGTGGAGAGCTGCTTCATTGCTGTCGCCAAGCCCTCGCTGCCGGAAGGCCTTGAACGCTGCCTGGCGCTGGGTGCGCGCAGAATTATTGTACTGCCGTATCTGCTGTTCACCGGTGTGCTGATGGAGCAGTTCGCGGAGACGGTCTCGCGCTTTGCAGCTGAGCATCCGGAGATTGAAGTGGAGATGGGCGGCCCTCTGGGGGCGCATCCGCTGCTGCTGGATATGCTGAATGACCGGATCGATGAGACGCTGGAAGGCCAGGCCTTCAGCAATTGCGATAACTGCCGGTTCCGCGATGAAGCCTCTTTGCATCACCACCACCACCATCATGGTGAGGAGCATCACGGGCATGAGGAGCATGGGCATAGTCATCATAACCACGGGCACCATGAACATCACAACCATGAGCATGTGTGCCAAGGTCATCATGGCCAAGGTCATGGTTGCCACGGCCATAATGGGCAGCACAATCACGGGCATGGATGTCATGGGCAGCATGCTGTAACGGAGACAGCAGCTGCGGCAGAGGGCCGGGAGCTGCCGGAGCCGCGATGATTCTGATGCTGTGCGGCACCAGCGATGCCCGGGAGCTGGCGCTGAGCCTGTCGCGCCAAGGGCTGCCGCTGAAGGCCAGCGTGGTGACCGCAAGCGCGGCGGAGCGGCTGGAGGAAGCAGGTATTGACACCCGCGTGGGCAGGCTGGACCGGGCGGCGATGATCTCGCTGCTGCGGGAGGGGGGCTACCGTGCTGTGGTAGACGGCAGCCATCCCTTTGCGCTGGAGGCCCACGCTAACGCACTGGACGCGGCGGCTGCGCTGGGCCTGCCGTATTTTCGCTACGAACGGCAGAGTCTGATCTATGACAGCCACCCCCGGCTGATCCTGGTGCACTCCTATGAAGAGGCAGCGCGCAGGGCGAAGATGCTGAAGGGCTCCATTATGCTGACCACCGGCGGGAAGACGCTGGAGGTGTTTGCGCAGGAGCTGCTGGGCGATCCGGATATCCGGCTGACCGTCAGGCTGCTGCCCTGCCTGGAGAATCTGGAGAAGTGTCTGGCCCTGGGCATCGAGCAGCGGAATATTATTGCGCTTCAGGGCCCTTTTAGCAGAGAAATGAATGAAGCACTCTACCGGCAGTATGGCACACAGGTCATGATTACGAAGGAGAGCGGAGCGGAAGGCTCGGTGGATGAGAAGCTGTATGCCGCGCTGGATATGGGTCTGTATGTCATTCTGATTATGCGTCCGGGGTTGTCCTACGGCGGCAGCGGGAATGTATTTGATTCGTTTGACGGGATTACGGCTGCCGTGAGGGCTGCGCTTCAAATGACAGGGGAAGAGGGATGAATGTGGATTTCGGTACAGAGTTTAGGCCGGTGACAGTGCAGCCGCAGGAGATTGAGAGTCTTAGCTTTCAGATGATTACCGAGGAACTGGGGGAGCATTCCTTCAGCAGTCTGGAGTATCCGGTGGTACAGCGGGTCCTTCATGCTTCTGCTGATTTTGAGCTGGGGCGCAGCCTTGTGTTTCATGACGGAGCAGTTGAGGCCGGGATCAGCGCGATTCTCCAGGGCAAGCCGATTATTGCGGATGTGCGGATGGTGGAGGCGGGCATAGCCAAGGAACGGATTCAGCGGTACGGCGGAGAAGTCAGAGTACATATCTCAGATCCCGATGTTATCGCGGAAGCGAAGGCGCTGGGGACTACCCGGGCGATTATCGCCACGCGCAAGGCCTGTGCACAGGCTCCGGGAGGCATCTATGTCATCGGCAACGCGCCGACGGCTCTGCTGGAGCTGATCCGTCTGGTCAAGGAAGGTCTGGCGCAGCCTGGGCTGGTGATCGGAATGCCGGTCGGCTTCGTCTCAGCGGCGGAATCCAAGGAGGAGCTGCGCAAGCTGGACATTCCCTACATCACCAACATCGGCCGCAAGGGTGGCAGTACGGTCGTGGTCGCAGCCGTGAACGCGCTGAGTCTGCTGGCGGTCCGCCGGGCTGAAGGTGAGTTGGGGTAGCCGGATCAAAGGATCAGGGGACTGGGAATTGGTGCATGAATGAACAAGCGGAGGGATCAGCAATAGAGCTATTTAGAATTCTGATGCCCGTTCTCACCGATGACGGGTTAATGTGTGGATGAGGATCGGCTGCGGCGTGTGACTGTGGGTCCGCTGATTGTATTCTATACAGTAGAATCCGCAATTTCATGAATGAAATCCGGTTCTATTGCAGTTCGTACACTTGATTTTTGAAGATAGACTCCAAAACGCTTCCTTCACCAAATTCTAATGTACCAAGTACAGCAGATTGATTTTTTGGGCGGATATGACGGGGAGCTAGTGTATAAAGTGCAATGGAGCCAGAAAGAGGGAGGGCCATGACGAAGGGAACATCTGATCAAGCCGGCAGGGGGAGCCGCAGTAAAGAAAATGGTCAAGCAGGTACGGGGCAAGCTGAGCAGGCGGCTGATTCCGGAATGGCCGGTTCCGCATCCGGGGAGGAGACCCCGGCTCCCCCTCTGCGCAAGGGCTACACAACCGGTGCCTGCGCTGCCGCCGCAGCCAAAGGTGCAGTGCTGCTGCTCATCACAGGCGAGCGCCTTCCAGCGGTCGAGATCGACCTTCCGGCCGGGTTCCGGCATACGTTTGAGCTAACGGGCTGGCAGTCTGGCGGCTTGGACTCGGCAAGCTGTGCTACGGTAAAGGATGCCGGAGATGATCCCGATGCGACGCACCGGGCCTGGATCGAAGCAGCGGTAAGCTGGCGGAAGCAGCCGGGGGTGGAAATTGACGGGGGCCGCGGGGTCGGACGGGTCACCAAGCCGGGCCTGCCGATGCCTGTCGGAGAAGCAGCGATTAATCCCGTACCGCGGCAGATGATTCAGCAGGCGGTGTCAGAGGTACTGGAGGAGCATGGCGCTGCGCGGGGGCTGAAGGTCGTCATCAGCGTGCCGGAAGGCGAGAGTATCGCGCAGCGGACCTTGAATCCGCGCCTTGGCATCGTCGGCGGTATTTCTATTCTGGGCACGCGGGGTGTCGTTACGCCCTTCTCCACCGAGGCTTATAAGGCCAGTGTGGTCCAGGCGATATCGGTCGCGGCTGCGGCGGGGAACAGGCAGATCGTGCTGACCACCGGCGGCAGCAGCGAGAAATATGCGATCGCGATGTTCCCGGAGCTTCCGGAGGAGGCTTTTGTGCAGATGGGGGAATATGTGGGCTTCTCGCTGGAGCATGCCAAGGCCTACGGGCTCCGCAAGGTGACGCTGGTCGGAATGGCCGGCAAATTCTCCAAGGTCGCGCAGGGGGCGATGCTGATCCACTCCAGGAATGCTCCGGTCGACTTCGGATTTCTGGCCGCAGTGGCCCGGGAAGCGGGGGCTGAGGAGAAGCAGATCCGGGAGATTGCCGGTGCGAATACGGCCTCCCAGGTGGTGGATCTGATGACGGAGGCGGGGAATACCGTTTTTTTTGCGCAGCTGTGCAGGCATGTCTGTGAACAGAGTCTGCGAGCGGTGAACGGCGGCATGATGGTGGAAATGGTGCTGATTACGATGAAGGGCCGGGTGCTGGGAAGGGCGGAGATGGATGGGTAACGTGATTCATGTGATCGGGATCGGGGAGGATGGCGCGGGCGGATTGACGCCGGACAGCCTGAGCCTGGTGAATAACAGTGAGGTTCTGCTCGGCGGTGAGCGGCAGCTGGGCTTTTTCGGTACATATACAGGTGACAAAATCGTGCTGCAAGGCGGGCTCAAGCCCTTTACAGACAAGCTGGAGGAGGTGTGGCGTGAGCGGCGGACCGTGGTGCTGGCCTCGGGGGACCCGCTCTTTTTTGGCATTGCCGGATATCTTGTCCGCAGGTTTGGACCTGAGAATGTGGAGGTGATTCCGCATTACAGCAGCGTGCAGCTTGCTTTTGCCCGGCTGGGGGACAGCTGGCAGGATGCCGAGCTGATCAGCCTGCACGGACGGCCCATTCAGGGACTGGCCCAGCGGATGGACGGCAGGCACAAGGTGGCCCTGCTGACAGACGCAAACAATACTCCTGCGGTGATCGCCGCTTATCTGCTGGAATTCGGGATGACGGAATATGAGGCTTTCGTCTGTGAACGGCTGGGCGGGAACGGCGAAATCTGCCGCTTTTGGGAGCTGGAGGAGATGGCAGCAGGCGAATTCGACGCATTGAATGTGGTAATTCTGCGCAGGAAGCCGGGAAGTAACGTTCCACTGCGGCGGGGATTCGCTTACCCGGATGAGAATTTCCGGCAGCGTAAGCCGGAGAAAGGCCTGATTACCAAGCGCGAGGTCCGCGCACTGGTCCTGTCGGAGCTGAATCTGTGCGAGGATGCCGTGGTCTGGGATGTCGGCTCCGGCTCCGGTGCGGTGGCAGCGGAATGTGCGCGGATCGCCAGGCTCGGCAAGGTCTATGCCATCGAGAAAGGCGAAGAGAACCTGCCTAACATGGCGGCGAACCGCCTGCACTTCCGGGCTGACTACCAGATTATTCATGAAAAGGCGCCGCAGGGATTAGCTCCCCTGCCTGACCCCGATGCGGTCTTCATCGGCGGCAGCGGCGGGGAGCTGGCGAATATTATTGCTTATAGCGCGGCGAGACTGCGGCCTGAAGGCCGGATCGTGGTGGGGGCCATTACGGTGGAGACGCTGCACGGCAGCATGGGGGCACTGAAGTCGGCCGGGCTTGCCGTAGAGGTCACCCTGCTTCAGGCATCGCGCGGCAAGCCGATTCTCGGCATGACCCGGTTCGACGGGATGAACCCTGTCTATGTGGTCAGCGGGCGCAAGGAATGAGGCAGGAAATGCAGTTCCGGCACCGAATCATTCGTAATAGCAGAAAATGACAGAATCATTACCGAAGGAGGAACCCGCAATGAAGACGAATGTAACGGAGCCGCGCCTGCACATGGACGGGCAGGAGGCCGCCGCAGGAGCTGCCCCGGAGACACTGCTGGCTGAAGCGGCGATGCAGGCTGCGGAGGCGCTCTATGGCGCTGAGGAAGGGCTGAAGCTGGAGGAACGATTGACTCCCCGGGCGGTCGGCACGCTATACGGCATTGGAGTCGGTCCCGGTGACCCGGAGCTGATCACGCTCAAGGCGTGCCGGCTGCTGCGCGAATGTCCGGTGATTGCTTATCCGGCCACGCAAAAAGGCGGCAAATCCTACGCCTACGAAATCATCGAGCTGCATGTGCAGCCGCAGGACAAAATCATGCTCGGCCTGGTGTTCCCTATGACCAAAGATCCCGAGCTGCTGGCCAGCGGCTGGACCCGCACGGCGGAGCTGTGCTGGGGGGAGCTGAAGCAGGGGCGGGATGTGGCTTTTGTGACGGAGGGTGATCCTAATCTCTACAGCACCTTCATTCATCTGGCCCGGCTGATGCAGGAGCTGCACCCCGGTGTGCCGGTTGTCTCGGTTCCGGGGATCTCTTCGGTGCTGGGCGCTGCGGCGGCGCTGGAGCAGCCGCTGGCGGACGGCAATCAGCGGGTGGGGATTATTCCGGCCACAGACGACCGCAATCTGCTCAAGGAAGCGCTGCTGCACCACGATACGGTGGTGTTCCTCAAGGTGGCCAAGGTGCTGGATCTGGTGCTGGATGTGCTGGATGAGCTGGGCTTGTCCGGCCGGGCTTCGGTAGTGACCAAGGTGACCTCGCCGCATGAGGCCGTCTGGCGGGATGCGCGGGAGCTGCGGGGCAAGGATGTGGAGTACTTAAGTCTGATGGTGGTGAGCAAATGACCGGACTTGTCCTGGAGCCGAAGGTATATATTGTAGGGGCCGGCCCCGGTGATCCTGAGCTGATTACGGTCAAGGGCAGCCGGATTCTGCGCTCGGCCGATCTGGTGCTCTATGCCGATTCGCTGGTCAGCGCGGAGCTGATCCGCAGCGCGAAGCCCGGTGCAGAGGTGTTCCAGAGCTCGGGTATGGACCTGGAGCAGCAGGTGGAGCTGATGGCTGGCGCTGTTCAGGCCGGGAAAAGCGTAGCCCGCGTCCACACCGGCGACCCGTCCATGTACGGTGCGATTCTGGAGCAGATGTCGCTCTTGAAGCTGTGCGGCGTCCGCTATGAGATCGTGCCGGGCGTAAGCTCTGTGTTCGCCTCTGCCGCAGCGCTTGGCGCAGAGCTGACCGTGCCGGAGCTGACGCAGACGGTCATTCTGACCCGTGCGGAAGGACGCACCCCGGTGCCGGAGCGTGAGCAGCTGCGCAAGCTGGCGGAGCATCATTGTACGGTGGCGGTGTTTCTTAGCGCTTCCCTGGCCGGGCAGGTGAGCAGCGAGTTCCTGGCGGCAGGCTGGAGCCCGGAGACGCCGGTGGCTGTCGTGCAGCGGGCCAGCTGGCCGGACCAGCAGATTCTGCGGACGACAGTGGCGAGGCTGGAGGCCGATCTGCGTGAAGCGGGGATCACGATGCACGCTATGATTCTGGCCGGATGGGCACTGGACCCGGGCCTAACGGACCGGGACAGCCACCGCTCCAGGCTGTATGATAAGGCCTTCACCCATGGCTGCCGGGAAGGAACCGTCTCCGGTGGGTAAGCGTTACGCGGCGGTTGCCATTACCCGGAACGGAACCCGGCTGGCCCTGAGGCTGGGGGAGCTTCTGGAAGGCACCGCTGTCTTCAGCTATGCCAAATACAGCGGCGGGCTGGAGGGAGAGAACGGGAGGCTTACTGTCTTCGACGGGCCGGTAAAGGAGCTTCTGCCCGGGCTGTTCCGTGATTATGAAGCGGTCATTCTGTTCTTCTCGCTGGGCGCAGCTGTCCGGCTGACCGCTCCGCTTCTGCGGGACAAACGGACCGATCCCGCCGTCATCGTCATCGATGAGCGCGGCGAGCATGTCATCAGCATGCTGTCCGGACATCTGGGGGGAGCCAACCGGCTGACGCTCCAGATTGCCGGACTGCTCGGCAGCCACCCGGTCATTACGACCGCCTCGGATGTGCAGGGCACATTCGCTGTGGACCTGCTTGGCCGGGAATACGGCTGGCGCGCCGACAGCTTTGGGCCGATGAAATCGGTCAGTGCCGCGATTGTAAACGGGGAGCCGGTGGCTGTGGTCCAGGAGAGCGGTGAACGGGAATGGCTGCCCCCGGGCGCTGCGCTGCCGGAGCATGTCCATTTGTTCGCCAGCACGGAGGAGCTGCGGCAGAGCGGATACCGGTGTTATGCGGCGATCCTGGTGAGCGACCGGCTGCTGGAAGCGCCGGATTCCGGCCTTCCTGCTGATCGTACAGTGATGTACCGTCCGCGCAGTCTGGTCGTCGGGCTTGGCTGCAACCGGGGGACCTCTGCGGAGGAGCTGGAGGCCGTTGTCCTGCATACGCTGGCTGAGCTTAGGCTGTCGCTCAGCAGCGTGCGGAATGTGGCGACAGCGGGCATCAAGGGCGATGAAGCAGGATTGCTTGCCCTGTGTGCCAAATATGACTGGGAGCTGGCGCTGTATTCGCCGGAGGAGCTAAACACGGTCAGACTGGAGCATCCGTCCAAGGTGGTATTCCGGGCAACGGGGGCATACGGGGTCTGTGAACCGGCTGCGCTGCTGTCTTCGGGAGCGGCTTCTCTGCTGCAGCCCAAGCTGAAGAGCGGCAATGTGACCATCGCCGTGGCCCGGGTCGTCTATCCCGGAGAAAATGGAGGGGGAAACAGTGAACGGACTTAATTGTGAGGCAGCAGGCCGGGAGCCGCAGCGCCGCGCCCGTCTGGTGATTGCAGGCACAGGCAGCGGTTCCGGCAAAACGACGGTAACGCTGGGGTTAATGCAGGCTTTTGCCCGGCAGGGCCTTACGGTCCAGGGCTTCAAATGCGGACCCGATTATATCGATCCGGCGTATCACAGTGCGGTCACCGGCCGCCCCTCCCGTAATCTGGACTCCTGGATGACTTCAAGCGCCTATCTGCAGGAGTATTTCCTGCGTGCATCTGCGGATGCCGATCTGTCGGTGATTGAAGGCGTCATGGGGCTGTACGACGGCAAAGATGACACCGCCCTTACCGGCTCAACGGCGGAAATCGCCCTGCTGACAGACAGCCCTGTTGTGCTGGTTGTGGATGTCCGCAGCATGGGGCGCAGTGCGGCGGCAATTGTGCTGGGCTTCATGCAGCTTGAGCCGCAGGTGCGGATTGCGGCGGTTATTGTGAACCGGTGCGGCAGCGTGGGGCACTACCGGATGGTCAAGGCCGCCATCGAAGCAGCCTGCGGCATTCCGGTGATCGGCTGGCTGCCCCGCGACGGCGGCCTGGTTGTCCCGGAGCGGCATCTGGGCCTGCTGCCCGCTGTGGAGCGCGGGGAGCTTGCGCCTCTCTTCGGGCATTGCGCCGATGTGCTGGCGCAGGGCACGGACCTGGAGCGGCTGCTGGAGCTTGCAGCCGCTGCACCAGCACTGCCGTATCCGCCGGAAGCGGGTCCGGCAGTGGGTCTGGCGCTGCCGGAGGCGGTGGAACCGGCAGCGCCTGCGCCTGTGATTGCAGTAGCCAGGGACGCGGCATTCAATTTCTACTATGCCGACAATCTGGAGCTGCTTACGCGCGCCGGCGCGCGGCTGGTTGCCTTCAGCCCGCTTAGCGGCGAAGGGATTCCGCCGGAAGCCGACGGAATCTACCTCGGCGGCGGCTTCCCGGAGGAATTCGCGGCGGAGATTGCCGCGAATTCCCTCTTCCTTAGCGGGCTGCGGTCGGCAGCTGCGGCCGGAATGCCGCTGTATGCGGAGTGCGGGGGCTACATGGTTCTCGCCCGCAGCCTGACGGACCGCGCCGGTGCAGTGCATGAGATGGCCGGAATCCTTCCGGCGCATACCCGGATGCTGGACCGCCGCGCCGCGCTTGGCTATCGTGAAGTCACCGCGCTTCAGGATAGCCTGCTGCTGAAGCGGGGCGAGCGGCTGCGCGGCCATGAATTCCACTATTCGGTTATGAATTATGTGGAAGGGGAACCCCAAGCGTTCGCCTATGAGAGCAAGGGCCGGGCGGGCAGCCAGCCTGAAGGCTATATCAGCGGCAACATCATGGCCGCTTATGCGCATATTCACCTGGCTTCCTGCCCATCGGCCGCCGGCCGGCTCGTAGCCGCATGCAGAAGGTACCATCAGCAGAAGCTTCTTGTGGATACAGGGCCATAACGGGCGATTTTCCAGCAAGCCGGTGCCTCTTGCTACAGTGAGCATGTGTGGGGGCGCGTGGGCAAATGTATGCGAAAAAGCGAACAGATTCGGTGTGGCAGGGGCGCGTGGGCCAAATGTATGTGAAAAAGCGAACACATTCGGCGTGACAGGGGTGCGTGAGCCAAATGTATGCGAAAAAGCGAACAGATTCGGTGTGACAGGGGCGCGTGCGCCAAATGTATGCGAAAAAGCGAACAGATCCGGTGTGGCAGGGGCGCGTGGGCCAAATGTATGCGAAAAAGCGAACAGATTCGGTGTGGCAGGGGCGCGTGGGCCAAATGTATGCGAAAAAGCGAACAGATTCGGTGTGGCAGGGGCGCATGGAGCAAATGTAATCGAAAAACCGATCACAATGCGCGGCACGGATACGTGTGGCCAAAGATGGCAATGCGCCGCCCCCATCCCCCTGTCCTCCCACCCTTTTATGTTAACCGCTTGTCACACACTGGGGAGCCACGTATAATAGTTTCGAGAGAGCGCTTAATTCACCCGTTCCATGTCGCCGTTATGGTTGGCGCCGGGGGAATAGCGCGCATTAAGCAGCAACAGCTTAAATGCACACCGAGAGGGGAGTACGCTGCAGTGAAATTGTTAGGAGCAATTGAAGCAGGTGGAACGAAGTTTGTATGCGGAGTAGGATATGAGGACGGAACGGTCATTGACAGAGTGAGCTTTCCGACAACAACACCCCAGGAAACAATGGGGCTGGTGAAGGATTATTTCTCGGGCAAGAGCGTGGAGGCGCTGGGGATTGGGTCGTTTGGACCGATTGACCCGGTGATCGGCAGTCCGACTTACGGATATATCACAACCACTCCGAAGCCTCACTGGGGCGGATATAACCTGGTGGGTGCCATGGAGGAGCAGTTCAAGGTTCCGGTTGGCTTCGATACGGATGTGAACGGTGCGGCTCTGGGCGAATATACCTGGGGAGCCGCGCAGGGGCTAGATAGCTGCCTGTATATCACGGTGGGCACAGGAATCGGTGCAGGCGCCGTCGTGGGCGGGAAGCTGATCCACGGGCTGTCCCATCCCGAGATGGGCCATATTCTGGTCCGCCGTCATCCGGAAGATCAATATCCGGGCTTCTGCCCGTATCACGGCGATTGTCTGGAAGGCCTGGCAGCCGGTCCGGCAATCGGAGCGCGCTGGGGCAAGCCGGCAGGCGAGCTGCCTGCGGACCACCCGGCCTGGGCGATGGAGGCCCACTATCTGGCCCATGCCCTGATGAACTATGTACTGATCCTCTCGCCGCAGAAGATCGTAATGGGCGGAGGAGTCATGAAGCAGAGCCAGCTCTTCCCGCTGATCCATGCCAAGCTGCAGGAATTGCTTGCAGGCTATGTGCAGCATCCCGCACTGAACCAGGACATTGGCAGCTATATTGTTCCGCCGCAGCTGGGCGACAATGCCGGTCTTACCGGTGCGCTGGGCTTAGCCAAGCTTGCTCTGGACCGCAAGTAACACTGCCCGCGCAAAAAGCCATTGACTCTTGCGTAATATATGGTATCCTAGGTTTTAACAGTATAGCATTTAAGAGGAAGCACCTCTTTCACGAAGTTCGTGGGAGAGGTGCTTTTTGTGCGTCCGGGGGTCTGCCGGGACCCTAGTGCTCCAGCAGATCCGGGAAGCTGAGCTTCCCGCCGGCGCAGGGATAATGCTTGCTGCAACACAAAGAAGGTAGGGATTACATATGCAGATTGTATTCATGAACCGCTTGTCCAGAATGTCAGGAGAGAACCGGGAGGTCTTCGCCCAGCTATGGATTGGAGAGGAGGAGGGGCAGTGGCGTCTGGGCTGGCGCGATTTCTCCGGGGAGCAGGAGACGGGCGACAGCCTATGGTATGAAGGCAGCTCATGGAATGAGATGCTGTGCGTATACCGGCATGAGCTGGCCATGAAGATGGGGGAAGGCTACCGGCCCTTGATTGACGGGGGATTTCACGAGGAGGATCAGCTCAGTAGCCGCAGCCAGGAGCAGTTCAGGCTGCAGTATTACAGCGAGCAATTCGGGAATGAGGCGGTCTATGAGGAGCTATGCACCTGGCGCAGGGGGAAGGCCTCCAGCGAGCGGAAAGCCCCCTATCTGCTTGCAAGCAACCGCCTGCTGCGCATGATCAGCGCATTTCTTCCCCGCACGGCAGAGGAACTGCTGCAGCTCCCGGGAGTCGGCGAAGGCAAAGCTTCGCAATATGGCGCAGACTGGCTGGCTATCACCTCGGCAGTTCCGCGCGAGCATTCTTTTCCGCTAGGCTGGGTTAGTGATGTGATTGACGCAGAGAGCTTCAGATCCTGGCAATACAAGCAGAAGGAGCTGAAGTACAGAAGACAGCTGGAACGGCTGCGGCTGCGGCGGGTGCTGCTCCAGGGGATTGAAGAAGGGCAGGACATGGCCCAGCTTACTGCACTTGGCGGAGTGCCCCGCCGTGAAGTACTGGAGGTTGCGGAAGAGCTGGAGAAGGAGGGCTATACGGTGGAGAAGCTGATTGCTCTTGAACTTAAGGAAGTGACCGCTGAAGAACAGAATCAGGTCTGGACGGCCTTCGAACTGCTTGGCGACAGCTTCCTGAAGCCGGTGCTCTATAAGGCTTACGGGGAGGATTTCGCTCCTGCGGAAGGGCTTGAGCAGTATTATGAACGCCTGCGGCTGATCCGGCTCCGCTTCAGAAGGGAGTACCCGGGTCCGCTTGAGGCGGCCACCAGCCTGTAGGACAATATATCAAAAAGACGAAGGCCTCCCTATACCCGGTGGTATGCGGTGCCTTCGTCCTGCTTATTCGTCCGTCCTGCTTCATAGCCACTCCTTCTTGCGGAAGATCACGAGCATTCCGCAGCCGAGCGTCACCATGACGGCAATGACGCCATAGTAGCCGTATTCGGTGTGGATCTCAGGGATATTATCAAAGTTCATACCATAGATCCCGGTAATGACGGTCAGCGGCATGAATATAGTAGTGATCGCTGTAAATACACGCATGATTTCATTGGCGCGGTTCGCAATACTCGATTGGTAGGCTTCGCGCAAGTTGCCCATGAGATCGCGGTACGTCTCGAAGGTTTCAGAGATTTTGACCGCATTCTCGTAGATATCGCTGAAATACTTCTGGAGCTGATCGTCGATCAGCCGGAGATCCTTTTTGTTGAGCGTGTTGATAACTTCCTTCTGCGGACCCAGCATCTTCTTCAGCCAGAGAATTTCACTGCGCAGACCGATAATCTCGCTGAGATGCGATTTCTTGGTGTGCATGAGGATATCCTCCTCCAGCTTCTCAATCCGCGCTTCAATCCGGTCACCGACCGAGAAATAATTGTCGACCACAAGGTCAATCAGCAGATACAGGAACCGGTCAGGCGCGTCGACCTCCTGCTCCCATAGCACGGGCTTCAGCACGCGCAGCTCATGGATCTTCTGCCGGGTTACGGTGATGATGTAATGTCTGCCCAGGAACACGTTGAGCGCCCGGAGGAAAATTTCCTCATCATCGAACCGGATACTGTTCACAACGATAAAATAATGGCTCTCATAAATTTCAAGCTTCGGACGCTGATCCTCTTCGCTGAGGCAGTCCTCCACAGCCAGATCATGCAGGCCGTATAAGGGCTGAAGCTCAACCAGATCCTCTGTATCCGCATCAATCCAGTAGAACCCCTCAGCCGGGGCGGTAAGTGTATCTTCAATGTTATCAATAGGCGTAAAAACCCCTGCATTCACCAGCCGGATTTTCATCTGATTCACTCCTTTTGTCCCTGGTCTTCGTCCAGGGTATGCTCATTTCAGCACACGGAAAAATCAGCTTGGCCGGTGGTACAATCATGGACAAAGTCCACAAGACGGTCCGGGAGCATGAAGAATAAGGGCTCCCGCCGCCGGCAAGCTGATGCTAATCCTGTGTGGTTGTTCATTCTGCACGCTTATTCGCGAGCCCGGGTCGCCTTCCATTCTTCTCTCACCTCTTTTTTTCGCCAATTGGGTTGAAGCACCTGTCTAGTATACCGCTGGGATATGCCTCTTACAAGAGAAATTCTTTTCATTTTGCGGGCTCCTTCAGCATTGTATGGACTTGACGAAAAGGAGGTTCATGATTTAAAGTGAATTTTAAGCAAAGCATCCTTCGGGTGCCTGAAATACCCCAATTGAATACGCGAAATCTTATCAAGAGCAGGTGGAGGGACTGGCCCGATGAAACCCGGCAACCGGCGTGTGAACGCACGGTGCTAATTCTTGCGGAGGCTTGGCAGGACAATGATTGTCCGGCGAAAGCGCTCTGGCAGATGAGAGAGGCGCATATGACAGCAGATATGACCTTTCTCAACCGGGAAAGGTCTTTTTTCGCGGTTGATGCCTTGTTTGCCGACATGCAGACCCTATATCCAGTTAAGGAGTGAACCAGCAATGCCTATCAAAATTCCCGACAGCCTGCCGGCCAAGGAAGTGTTATCCGGTGAGAATATTTTCGTAATGGATGAGAGCCAGGCCTTTCATCAGGATATCCGTCCCTTGCGGATTGCCATTCTGAATCTCATGCCGACCAAAGAGACCACAGAGACGCAGCTCCTGCGCCTGATCGGAAATTCGCCGCTTCAGGTGGATGTGGTGCTGCTGCATCCAAGCTCCCATACGTCGAAGAATACCTCAGCTGAGCATCTGAAGAGCTTTTACAAAACCTTCAATGAAATCAGCCACCGCCGCTTTGACGGCCTGATCGTCACCGGTGCTCCCGTAGAACAGATGGAATTCGAGGATGTCAACTACTGGGAAGAGCTGAAGGTGATCTTTGAGTGGAGCAAGCAGAATGTAACCTCGACCATGCATATATGTTGGGCTGCGCAGGCAGGGCTGTATCATCACTTCGGCGTGCGCAAGGTCAGCCTGCCGGAGAAATGCTTCGGAGTGTTTCCGCATACGTTGAGCCATAATAATGTCAAGCTGCTGCGCGGCTTCGATGAAGTGTTCCATGTTCCGCATTCCCGCCACACAGACGTCTCCCGTGAGGATATTGAGGCGAATCCCGAGCTGCAGATCCTGGCCGAATCGGAGGAAGCCGGAGTCTACCTGGTGGCTACGCATGACGGGAAGCAGATTTTTGTCACCGGGCATTCGGAATATGATCCGTTCTCGCTGAAATGGGAATACGACCGGGATATCGCCAAAGGCATGGAAGTCGCGCTGCCGAAGCACTACTATCCTAAGGATGATCCGACCCGCACCCCACCGGCTGTCTGGCGCGCCCATGCCAACTTATTATTCTCTAACTGGCTCAATTACTATGTATACCAGGAGACGCCTTACGACATCGGGGCTTATATCTAAGCAGCACAGTATTCTTATATAGAAGTAATTAATTATTGTATACACACTGCTGATGCTTCCGAAGTGAGTTTTGCCCGAAGAATAATCAGGCCGTGTACGCTATACAAAACTTTTAGGAGGCCGTGGAGATGGACGAGAAATTGAGAATTGAGAGCAGACTTGCACAGATTGGTTCGCAGGAGGACCCCGCCACCGGAGCGGTGAATTATCCGGTATATCAGTCGACGGCCTTCCGGCACCCGAGACTCGGGCAGAGCACAGGCTTTGACTACATCCGTACCAAAAATCCTACCCGCACTGTGCTCGAAGACGCGGCTGCCGCACTTGAAGCGGGGGATGCGGGCTTCGCGTGTGCCTCCGGGATGGCTGCGCTCACCACCGTGTTCACCTTGTTTGGACAAGGGGATCATCTGGTAGTGTCGCTCGATCTCTACGGCGGGACTTACCGGCTGCTGGAGAGAATTCTCACCAAATATGGCATCAGCGCCTCCTATGTGGATACGAATGACCTTGATGCGCTGGAGGCAGCCCGCCAGCCGGGCACCAAAGCCGTGTTCATCGAGACGCCGACGAATCCGCTGATGATGATTACAGATATTGAAGCGGTGTGTAGCTGGGCACGCACGCACGGGCTGCTCACGATTGTCGATAATACCCTGCTGACCCCGTTCTTCCAGCGTCCGCTGGAGCTTGGGGCAGATATCGTCGTTCACAGCGCGACCAAATACTTAGGCGGACATAACGATGTACTTGCCGGACTCATTGTCACCAAGGGGGCGGAATTGTCGGCGGAAATGGCCGTACTGCACAATTCGCTTGGGGCTGTGCTTGCGCCCAGCGACAGCTACCAGCTGATGAAGGGGATGAAGACGCTCGCGCTGCGCATGGAGCGGCATGAGAGCAATGCGCTGACCATTGCCCGGTATCTGCTGGAGCATCCGGCCATCGCTGAAGTCTTCCACCCCGGGCTGCCGGAGCATCCGGGCTATGCCATCCAGAACCGCCAGTCCTCCGGCAATACCGGCATCTTCTCCTTCAAGGTGAAGGATGCCAGATATGTCGAGCCGCTGCTGCGCCATATCCGCCTGATCGCCTTCGCTGAGAGTCTGGGCGGAGTGGAATCGCTCATGACCTACCCGGCGATACAGACCCATGCCGACATTCCGGTGGAGATCCGCGATGCTGTAGGCGTGGATGACCGGCTGCTGCGCTTCTCTGTCGGCATTGAGCATGTGGATGATCTGATCGCAGATCTGGGACAGGCTCTGGAGGCAGCCAGACTTGAACTGGAGAACTAAGCAGAAGCTCTCCATATTATAGCAATCAAGGCAGCAGCGCCGGAGGGTGCTGCTGTTTGCTGTGGGCAGAATTTCAATTCTCTCCTGCGAAACATTTTTCAAGGGCAGCCGATTGTGATACGATGGAAGAACGGATATTTTAAAATATAAGAATTTATATGTTGCACACGATAACTTATCCTTCTATTTCCCGCTGAAACGGTACCGTCCTCTAAAAGGACGGCAAAGCCGTTTCCGCTTGTTTCAAATTGTATTTATCTCATAGACTTCATAGATGAAGAGGAGGCCGTGAACAGTGAGTGCAATCGATCTTATTCTGGATAAGGCACTGAAGGGTGAACGTCTTCAGTTGGAAGATACGGTCACATTGTTTGAGAGCAATGAAATTGAGAAGATGGGGGCGGCAGCAGATATTATTATGAAGCGCTGGCACCCGGAGCCGATCACCACATTCGTAATCGGCCGCAATATTAACTACACCAACGTATGCGATGTCTATTGCCGCTTCTGCGCCTTCTACCGCAGACCCGGCTCGGAGGAAGGCTATGTGCTTCCCGATGAAGCTATCTATCAGAAGATTGCCGAGACAGTCAGCGTAAACGGGACTGAGATTCTGATGCAGGGCGGAACGAATCCGAATTTGCCATTCAGCTATTATACGGATATTCTGCGCGGGATTAAGCAACGCTTCCCGGACATTACGATGCACTCCTTCTCCCCGGCAGAGATCATGAAGATGGTGGAGGTCTCCGGCCTGCCGCTGGAGCAGGTAATGCGCGAGATTCATGCCGCCGGGCTGGATTCCCTGCCGGGTGGAGGCGCTGAGATTCTCGATGACCGTACCCGCCGCAAGATCAGCCGGCTGAAGGGCTCCTGGCGTGAATGGATGGATGTCATGCAGACCGCCCACCGGATCGGCATGAACACTACCGCCACGATGGTAATCGGCCTCGGCGAGAGCATGGAGGAGCGGGCGCTGCATCTGCTGCGTGTGCGCGAAGCCCAGGACGAGTGTATTGCGAACAAATATGACTCGGAAGGATTCCTGGCGTTCATCTCCTGGACCTTCCAGCCGGACAATACGAACCTGAAGCTGGACCGCCAGACTCCGGAGGAATATCTGAAGACCGTAGCCATCAGCCGCCTGGTGCTGGATAACATTAAGAACTTCCAGTCCTCGTGGGTCACGATGGGGCCTGAGATCGGCAAGCTCTCGCTGCAATACGGCTGCAATGACTTCGGCAGTACGATGATCGAGGAGAACGTAGTGTCCTCGGCGGGCGCGACCTACAAGGTCAACATCGAGTCGATCACCCAGATCATCCGTGAGGCAGGCAAGATCCCGGCGCAGCGCAATACGCGTTATGACATTCTGCGCACGTTTGAGGATGCGAATGCGAAGATTGATCATGATTTTATTATGCAGAACTAATGCGAGGTTTTAGATGATTTTGGCATAACATAATAGGGTAAATAGATCATAGGTAAAATAGCGGGTATGTACTACACATCTTGTAGTATTTACCCGCTATTTTCACATGTTCAGCTACAACGCTTGGAAACTGTATAGTCCCCCATTTCAGAATACAGAGAACGGTGATGAAATAGTATTCGTGATTTAGTGACGGTGCATTCTACTAAACTATTGTTTCTTACCAAGTAATCCAACCGCTTGTTCGTTGATAGTTGCTTAGAAGATCGTATTGTTCACTACGCATTAAACATTTCATTTGTGTTCTGTACTTTCGATAATCATTTTTTCTTGCTGATTTACATTCTTTGTTGAAATGAACACTTTTGATTCCTTTGCGATAATCCTTTAGCTTTTCTGTCCTAGGGTCCTTGTACTTTTTAATGTATTTCCAATAATGTGGATTCTGATTTTCCCACGACTGAACTTCTTCCTGCTTAAACAACTTCATCCCCGTCGCGCCGGGTTAGATTATAGCTATGTCAGCCATTACCTCGACACAACTAATAGAAGAAGACCTTTGGATTAAACATGTGCTCACCTCTTGTTTGATACTGTTGCGCTACAAGTCCCCTTTCATTTCGAAAATAATATATCAGATATAGGGAAAATTTACTATAATGAATCCATAGTACATTCAGGAAGAAAGTATAAGAGCGGGGAGCTCGTGATAAGCAAGTACGGTTTAGCGGCTATTAATTAAGGACGAACCTGGTTGTACACCTTTAAACGGATGGAATCAGTCTACGAATGAGCTTTACGGAGAAAACACGCATTCTCAGCGTAAAGGATGCCCAAAAATGATAAAAATAGATTATGGAATGAGGTAATGAAAGGCCAGAGGAAATCCCATAATTCGCAGATGGATGTTGTACTAGCTTTATGGAACAAGGGACTTATCATACAAGAGGAAGGTCAAGAATGAATAAAAATTTATTCATAGTATTTGTTGTGATCTTTAGTTTGCTAGTTGCTAATCATCTAGAGAGTCTTTATCCAGCTAAATACGATGACGCAGATGTTATTGCAACTTATATTTTTAAATCTGAAGGCAGTGATAATGAAATTAAAACAGACAAGTCCTCTTCAACCTTCACAAAGAAAATTAACGCAAAGGTAATCTCGGTTATAGATGGTGATACCTTCCAGATTAAAGTGGAGGATGGAGGAGCAATAGAAGAAGTTAAGCTTAATCTGATTGATGCTCCCGGAATACAACCGGTTCAGCCGTTTGGACCGGAGGCTAAAGCTTTTATCAGCAAACTTCTTCTTGGCAAGACCATAATACTGGAGACTGATCTATCAGTGCGGGACGAAGATGGGCGTATACTGGCTTTTGCCTATTATGAGAATAATATAGTTAACCAAATGCTGCTTGAGAATGGACTGGCTAGGGTTAAAATGGATCAGACGGATAAGTTGGACCAAAAGGGCGTCGACTATTTAAGTCAGTTTATACAGGTTCAATCGCAGGCTCAAGAAGCCAAGCTTGGTATATGGAGCTGGAGCTGACAGATTCCACTCTATGAATATGTTACGTTTTGACGGTCAACTAGAGTTTTTCCAGTGTAACTCACTCTACAACATCTAATACACCTTAGCCAATTTAAGTATGATTCTGCCAGGCGGAGTCATCTTAAATTGGTTTTTTGTTGTTTTGTCATAGAATTGTAAATTTGTATCGTTATTTTTTACAAAAAATGATGCGAAAATGTGAGGTTTTACACAACAAATTAATTGCGTTAATGAATTTTGATAGATTCATAGGCATGGCTATGATACAATTTTTCGGACAGTGGTAGAATAATATAGCAATCATGGGGAGGAAATTAGATTTATGGGAGAGAGAAGATGGAACAAGCCGATAGCTTCGTTATTGGCTACCACAGTTCTGGCTGCACAGGTGCTGGGCGGAGTATTTCAGGTTCCTGTGCTGGCGGCAGGAAAGGCTGAGGCTTCTCCGGTGATTGAGCCGGGAACCATTAATTTACGTTTGATGAGTACCACTGATGTGCATACGAACGTATACGGCTGGGATTATTTCAAGGGTGCCCCCTCCGCGACTGTTGGTCTGGACCGTACTTCAACCTTGGTAAAGGCTGCGCGCAGTGAAGCAGAGGGAAAGAATAACCTTTTGCTGGACAACGGCGATTTAATTCAAGGCACACCGCTGGGAACGTATATGGCCCAGATTTCTGATTTCAAAGACAGCGAGGATCAGATTCACCCGATCATTGCAGCGATGAACCTCATGGGTTATGATGCGGCAACCTTTGGCAATCATGAATTTAACTACGGACTCGACTATTTGGACCGTACGATTAACGGTAATGTAAGCAGTGCCACTTATAAAGATTCTACGGGTGCTAAATTCCCTTATATCAATGCGAATATTTACAATTTGTCCGATGGTAAAAATACGTTTGAACCGTATAAAATCATCGATAAAGAAGTAACGGACAGCAAAGGCAATAAGTTTACCATTAAAGTCGGCCTCCTGGGTCTGGTTACTCCGCAGATTTTGGAGTGGGACAAGGTGAACCTGGAGGGCAAGGTAATTGCTAAGGATATTGTGGCAACCGCGGAGGAATTCGTGCCTGTAATGAGAGACAAAGGCGCAGATGTCATCGTTGCCATGACGCATTCCGGGTTCGATGCGGCAGCCTCCGGTGAAAATGCGGAGAATGTCATCAACTTGCTGAGCAAGGTTAAAGGCATCGATGCCATTACCTTCTCGCATACCCACAAGGTATTCCCGACAAACGGGGATAACAGCAAGCTGGATGCTTCCTTCAAAGATCCGTCCACCAAGCTTCCTTACAATAATGATATTGCCGTAGTGGACAATGTTAACGGCCATATCAACGACACTCCTGCTGTACAGGCTGGCTATGGCGGAGGCTATCTGGGCCTGATCGACCTGAAGATTGTCCATAACAGCGACGGCTGGGCGGTAGACAAAGCAGCCTCCAAGGCTTCTACGCGCTCTATTGCAGGCGCAGCTGTTGACACGGCTATTGAAGATCTTGCCGGAGCGGCACATCAAGCTACGATTGATTACGTGAATCAGCCGCTCGGTGAGACAACTGCGCCGATGAACAGCTACTTTGCGCTGGTGCAGGATGATCCGACAGTGCAGATTGTAACGTATGCCCAGCAGAAGTATGTTTCTAACCTGATTCATACGAATGATAATCTGTCCGCATACAGAGATCTGCCGATCCTGAGCGTTGGTGCACCGTTTAAGGCTGGACGCAACGGCCCGGATGAATACACAGACATTAAGAAGGGCGACCTTACTATCGCCAGTGCAAGCGATCTGTATCTCTATGACAATACGCTGAAGGCGATTGTAGTGAAAGGCTCGACCGTCAAGGAATGGGTAGAGATGAGTGCTGGTGCGTTTAACCGCATCAAGCCGGGCATCTCCACGCCTCAGCCGCTGCTGAATTCAGCATTTGCTGTATATAATTTCGATGTTATTGACGGCATCAAGTATACAATCGACGTGACCCGCAATGCGAAGTACAAGCCGGACGGCAGCATCAACGATGAGTCCTCCAGCCGGGTAACCTCCATCACTTACAATGACCAACCTCTGGATCTTAAACAGGACTTTGTGGTTGTTACCAACAACTATCGTGCAAGCGGCGGCGGGAACTTCCCGGGCGTCAAAGGCGCGCACATGATCATTGATTCCCAGATGGAGAACCGCCAGGTGTTGATGGACTATATCAGCGCTGCGGGAACCGTTGATCCTACAGCAGACAACAACTGGTCGATTGCTCCTATTGAAGGGAATGTCAATGTGACCTTCACTTCTTCACCTAAGGCAGCGGCATCCGCTCCTTCGAGCATTACAGATACAGGGGCCCAGGATATCAAAGGCTTTGCAATCTACAACCTTAACTTGAAAAAAGCCGTTCCGGCACCAACAGGAGATGTTGAAGTTCACCTGCTGGGCATCAATGACTTCCACGGCCAACTGGACACCACTTCTGTGGTGAACGGGGAAAATGTAGGAACGGCAGCAACACTGGCCGCTTACCTGAAGGAAGCACGGTCCAAATATGAGCATTCTCTGCTGTTCCATAACGGCGACTCTGTGGGTGCATCCGCTCCGGTATCTTCGCTGGAACGCGACAAGCCAACGATGGAATGGATGAACCTCATGAAGTTCGACGTCGGCACCCTGGGGAACCATGAGTTTGACCAAGGTGTTGAGGCGATGAAGGCTCAAATCTATGGCGGCAAGGACCCTAAGAACGATAAGGTCGTCCATAATGGTGCCGATTTCGATTATATCAATGCCAACGCAGTGGACAGCAGCACTGGCAAACCAATTATCACACCTTATGTTGTAAAAGAAGTTGGCGGCGTGAAGATCGGCTTCATCGGGGTTGTGACTAAAGCAACGCCAAGTAAAGTATCGCCAGCCGGAACAGCTGGTGTAAAATTCCTGAGTGCCGAGGAAGAAGTAGCAGCGATTGAGCAGTATGCTGCCGAGCTGAAGAGCAAGGGCGTCAATGCGATCATCGTACTCGCCCATGATCCGGCTACTACCAAGGTTGATCCAGTCACCAAAAAGAATGTATCCACCGGTGAAGCTGTAGATCTGGCCAATGCACTGCCTGCCGACTCTCCGGTTGACGTTATCGTGGCCGGCGACAACCACGGCTACGCTAACGATGTAGTCAACGGCAAGCTGATTGTTCAGGCGTATTCTTACGGAACCGCTTTTGAAGACATCAAGCTGATCATTGATGGGTCTACAGGCAAGGTGAAGGATAAGAAGGCAGTAGTAACAAACACTGTTCAGAGCAAAATTCAACCCGATGCCGAAACCAAGGCACTGGTAGACTTCTACCTGAACCGTCACCCTGAACTGACCCAGCCTGTAGGAACGACAGACGGGACAGTAACACGCACAGACGCATACACCAAGGAAGCTCCGCTGGGCAACCTGATTGCGGACGCTATGCGTCATGCTAAATTCGATGACGGAGTTTCAGAACCTGCTGATTTCGCCTTCATGAATCCGGGCGGTATCCGTGCCGATCTTCCGAAAGGGAACGTATCCTTCGGAGATCTGGCGAAGATCCAGCCGTTCGGCAACACGCTGGTGAAGCTGACCCTGACCGGTGAACAGATCAAGACGCTGCTTCAGCAGCAATGGAATGTGAAGGCAGACGGAACGCCTGACATCAAAACGCTGCAAATCTCCGGCCTGAAATACACAGCCAACATGTATCTTCCGGTTGGGCAGCGTGTGGCTAACCTGACCAAGACAGATGGAACACCGATTGAAATGACGAAGAGCTACACCGCTGTAGTCAATAATTTCATGGCTGCGGGCGGTGACAATTACAAGGTACTGACACAGGCAAGCAGTTCGCTGGCCGGACCGATTGATCTGGATGTGTTCTATGGTTACATTAAGGATACATTCAATGGTGGGGCCATCACCGCCGCCATCGAAGGCCGGATCACGAATGTGGAGAAAGATCCTGGAACGGTGACCCCATCTCCTACGCCTAGCTCCAATCCTGGCTCTAACCCGGGACCGGTTGTGACCGCAACTCCTAAGCCTACAGCGTCGCCTTCGGCTACGCCAAGTCCGGCGGCAACAGCAACACCGGCACCAACAGCAACACCTGTGCCAACCGCTACACCGGCTGCCGCTGCAGTGTTTAAGGATCTGGGCAAGGTTGCCTGGGCTGCAGACGCAATTAATGCGCTCGCTGCCAAAGGAATCGTCAAAGGCATGGACGGCACGAACTTTGCACCGGCAAAGAGTGTCACCCGTGCGGAATTCGTAACGATGCTTGTCCGCTCGCTTAATCTGGACCATGCAGCAACACCTGCATCATTCAGCGATGTGAAGCAAGGGGTCTGGTACTCCAGTCCGATTGCTGCCGCTGTGAATGCAGGGCTGGTCAAAGGCTCCGGCAATGGCAAATTTGAACCTGGCCGTGAGATTACCCGTGAAGAAATGGCTATTATGATTGCTAATGCGCTCAAAGACCAGCTTCAGCCGGCAGATGCCGTAGTATTGGGCAAGTTCACCGACAAAGCCAAAATTGCGCCTTACGCTCAGCAGGCGGTGGCCCAATTGACCGAGGCTGGAATCGTTAACGGTGTGGATGTTAAGCAATTTGCACCAAAGAGTCTGGCGAACCGCGCCCAGGCGGCAGTGATTATCTTCCGTATGCTGGAAAAGACAGCCTCTTAATTAACAGTAGATGTAAAAATATACAGACCAAGGCCCGTGCTGCTTAGCACGGGCCTTGGTCTGTCTGGGATAACAGGCAGCGTATGCTGTAACGAATGATAGAATTTTCACGAAACGGATTTACATATGTATCCAAAAGTGATATCATGATTATATCAAATACATATCTTATGGAGGCGGCATTATGAAAGAGAAATTGTTACATCCGGTCAGCGGTTTCTGGGTGCTCGCTTTGATTGCAGTGTGTCTTGGCGGCGGGATCTATGGCTCGGTTGAGGGGTACATAACCCTGCCGGTGATCCTGTTTGTTGCCGCTGGTATTCTGTGTACCGGTATATCAGTGGTTCAGCCGAACAGCTCAGTGGTCGTGACCTTCTTCGGCCGGTACGTGGGGACGATAGCTTCAAGCGGAATGTACGCGGTCATTCCGTTCAGCATCCGTAAGACCGTATCGCTGCGGGTGCGCAACTTCAACAGCGTGAAGCTGAAGGTCAATGATGTGGAGGGGAATCCGATTGAGATTGCTGCGGTGATTGTCTTCAAGGTCATCAACTCGGCGAAGGCGCTGTTTGATGTCGATAAATATATGGCCTTCGTGGAGATCCAGAGTGAGACGGCACTGCGGCATGTCGCCAGCAAGTATCCTTATGACAACTTCAATGAGACCGGCATGTCCCTGCGGGCTAACGCGGATGAGATTGCCAAAGAGCTTGCCTCGGAGCTGCAGGAACGCCTGTCCTTGTCCGGCGTAGAAGTAATCGAAGCCCGGCTGACCCATCTGGCCTATTCCACCGAGATCGCCAGCACGATGCTGCAGCGCCAGCAGGCTTCCGCGATTCTGTCCGCACGCCAGATTATTGTCGAAGGCGCGGTCAGCATGGTCGATATGGCGATCCGCCAGCTGAAGGACAGCGGTGTAGTTGAGCTGGACGAAGAGCGCAAGGCGGCCATGATCAACAATCTGATGGTGGCGATTGTATCTGAACGCGGCGCGAGCCCGGTTATTAACGCCGGCTCGCTGTACTAAAGGCGGGAATATTATGGCGGCCAAAAAAAGCTTTCCGCTGCGGATTGATCCTGCAGTGCATGAAGCGCTGGAACGCTGGGCGGGAGAAGAGTTTCGCAGCGTAAACGCACATATTGAATACTTGCTGCGTGAGTCTTTGAAGCGTGCAGGCCGCTTGCCGGGCAAGAAGCGACAGGAAGAAGAATAGTCCGTCCGGTATAGCGGCGGTTCACTCCTGAGGAGCGGCAGCCGTTACAAGCTTGACGGAAGATTAGCGGCGATTTATAATTACCGTAAATGTGTTATCAGCGTTGACAAAGATATGAATCGTGGCTCTGGACCGTTTCAGAGAGAGGGAACCTCAGGCTGTAATTCCCTCCGGTGCCTGCCGCTGGTTTACCCCTTTGTAGCTGCGGTGAAGAATTTCTGGTAAGACCCGGGCTATGGCTTGAGGTCATTCCAACGGATAGTAAGAACCGCCGGTTCATAACCGTTATCTTATGGTAATGAAGGATGATTTTGTGCAGGAAGCGCTTGGTCTCAGGCAGCTTATGCAGGAATGAATCGAATTTGGGTGGAATCACGGGTGCAATCACTCGTCCCTTCGCGGGACGGGTGTTTTTTGTGTGCAGACGCCGCAGTAGAACGAATCTTAAGCATCAGACCAACATGTAGGGGGAAAGAACAATGTCAGTAAATATCAAGCTTCCGGACGGGTCCGTCCGGGAATACGCAGAGGGCAGCAGCATCGATGATGTGGCAGCCTCAATCAGCAGCGGACTCCGCAAGAATGCCGCAGCCGGCAAGCTCAACGGGATTGTCGTAGACCTGTCCGCCAAGCTTCACGAAGGCGATCTGGTGGAAATTGTAACCCTGGATTCACCGGAGGGCCTGGAGGTTATGCGTCACAGTACCGCACACCTGATGGCCCAGGCGGTAAGACGCCTGTTCGGCACGAAGGAAGTGAAGCTGGGGGTAGGTCCTGTCATTGAAGACGGCTTCTATTATGACATGGACCTGGAGCATCCGCTTAATCCCGAGGATCTGCTGAAGATCGAGAAAGAGATGGAGCGGATTGTCTCGGAGAATCTGCCGATTGTCCGCCATGAGGTCAGCCGCCAGGAAGCGCTGGACCGCTTCGGCGAGCTGGGTGATCCTTACAAGCTGGAGCTGATTGAAGCGCTCCCTGAGGACAGTGTGATTACGATCTATGAGCAGGGTGAGTTCTTCGACCTGTGCCGCGGCCCGCATCTGCCATCCACAGCCAAGATCAAGGTGTTCAAGCTGATGAATGTAGCCGGCGCTTACTGGCGCGGTGACAGCAAGAATAAAATGCTGCAGCGTGTTTATGGCACAGCTTGGGTTAAGAAAGCGCAGCTGGATGAGTATCTGCGCCTGCTGGAGGAAGCGAAGAAGCGCGACCATCGCAAGCTTGGCAAGGAGCTGGAGATCTTCACCTTCAACCAGCTGGTTGGACAAGGCCTGCCGATCTGGCTGCCGAAGGGCGCGAAGCTGCGCAGCATTCTGGAGCGTTATATCGTGGATCTGGAAGCGAGCCTTGGCTACCAGCATGTGTACACTCCTGTACTCGGTAACGTGGAGCTGTACAAAACCTCCGGGCACTGGGAGCACTACCAGGAGGATATGTTCCCTAAGATGGTCATTGATAACGAGGAGTTTGTCCTTCGCCCGATGAACTGTCCGCATCACATGATGATTTATAAGAGCTCCATGCACAGCTACCGCGATCTGCCGATCCGGATTGCCGAGCTTGGGATTCAGCACCGCTATGAAATGTCGGGAGCCTTGACCGGCCTGCACCGTGTACGTTCCATGACCCTGAATGACTCGCATATCTTCTGCCGTCTGGACCAGATCAAGAGCGAATTCATCCGCGTACTGGAGTTGATCAAGCAGGTGTACAGCGACTTCGGCATTGAGGATTACCGGTTCCGCCTCTCTTATCGTGATCCTAAGGATACAGAGAAATACTACGCTAATGATGAGATGTGGGAGACTGCACAGCGGATGCTGCGCGAGGTAGTCGAAGAAGCCGGCTTGCCGTTCTACGAAGCCGAAGGCGAAGCGGCCTTCTACGGTCCGAAGCTGGATGTGCAGATTAAGACGGTTCTCGGCAAGGAAGAGACACTCTCGACTGTGCAGATCGACTTCCTCCTGCCGGAGCGCTTCGAGCTGGAATATGTCGGCGACGATGGACAGAAGCACCGTCCGGTTGTCCTGCACCGCGGGATTCTGGGAACGATGGAACGCTTCGTAGCCTTCCTGCTAGAGAACTTTGCCGGCTCGCTGCCGCTCTGGTTGTCTCCACAGCAGGTGAAGATTATTCCGGTATCGTCAGCCTTCGACGACTACGCGAAGGAAGTGGAAGTGAAGCTGCTGAAGAGCGGCATCCGTGCGGAAGTGGACCTGCGTAATGAGAAGATGGGCTACAAGATCCGCGAAGCGCAGCTGGAGAAGCTTCCATATATGTTCGTCGTCGGCGAGAACGAAATGAATGCCGGCAGCGTATCGATCCGCAAACGCGGAGAAGGCGACATCGGCGCCCGTCCGCTCGAGGAAGCCGTTGACACGCTTGCCCAGGAGATTGCCGGACGCGTTATCTAATCATCTAATCCTGACTGAACCTCTGAATAAGCCACATGGGACCGCTGTAATGCGGTCTCATGTATAAAGTTTTGTGAATCAGGAAACCCTCGTACTATGGGGAGGGTTTAACTAATGAACAAAATGGGCTTATATCAGAGGTTTTGGTGTCTTTTTGTCACACTTGTCCTTCTGCTGACCGCAGCCGGGATTTACCCGGACAACTCACATCAGTCGGCTCAGGCGAGAGGACTGGAAGACACTGCAGGACAGTATAGCAGCAGTTCACAGGTGAAGTTACAGGCTCAGCGTCAACATACAGGTTCAGCATCTGCGCTCGGAGGCTCCTCCAGATCCGTCCGGCGCGAAGCACCAGTTACGGCTCCGAAGGCTCAGGCCCCGGCGGCTAAGCCGCAGACCGCAGTGAAGCGGCCGGAATCCTTACCGGTAGCCGCACCGGCACCGGAACAGATCATCACTTCACTTAAGGTAACAGCAACCGGTTATACGGCCGGATATGAATCTACAGGCAAAACGGCCAGCCATCCGGAGTATGGCATTACCTATTCAGGAGTTAAGGTACGCCGCGACAAGAATGCGGTATCCACCATCGCCGCAGACCCGAAGGTTCTGCCGCTGGGAAGCATTTTATATATACCGGGTTACGGATATGGCATTGTTGCCGACACCGGGTCTGCGATTAAAGGAAGGAAGATCGATCTGTACTTCAGCACCACCAAACAGGTCTACAAGGAATGGGGCAAGAAGACGGTCACGGTTCAGCTGATCAAGCGCGGCAACGGCAAATGCACCGAAAGTATGCTGAAGAGCCTCGGCCGTGCCATACAGACCTACAAAACGGTTCCGCAGCATATCCTGGAAGAGGCCATTTAAGCTTAAACCGTCAGGTGCGAAGAATGATTTTATTTTCACGTGCTCATGCATAATACGCCTTCCTGATTCCCATAATATCGACTGGGGCAAAACAATTGCTTCTTCCGATGGATAAGGGAGGTGATTTCCGTGGCTAATTCCAAGAAACCAAAGGTTCAAGAGAACTACAAGACACCGAATGAAAAATACAATGCTGAGTTTGCCGTTGAGAACGACGGCGCTTTGAAGCCAAGCAGCAATACAATTGCCAAGCCGGCTCAGAAACCGCAGCAGTAATGCTGTGATTCCGGCAGGTCTCTAAGAGACGCCAAGACTGTCCTGTTCTGCCCGTTAACCGGGTGGCGGGACAGTTTTTTATTGCATTTTATTCCAGTTGTCTCGGTCTGGAGACTGAGAGGCGCTTCCTTCTCCCGCCGCTGTTCTCCGCTGCCAACTTCCTGTACACTGTACATATAAGCGCGACAAGGGAAAGCTGTACTATCCATGAGGGGGAATTCATTATGAAACGAAGGTACACAAGCCGGGTGCTTGGAGGTCTGCTGCTGATCGGTCTGGGGGGGCTGTTCCTGCTCCGGCAGATGGGCTACACCTCTTTCAGCCTGGGCACACTGATCTCCACGTATTGGCCGGCTGTGCTGATAGTGATGGGGGTCCAACGGTTGTTGGCATCGGATGACGAGCGTTCCAGATTCTCTGCGATGCTGGGCGGATGCTTCTTTCTGGCGATCGGGCTGTTCTTCCTGGGGCGGAACCTGAACTGGTTCTATTACTCGGCAAGCGATTTCTTCAGAATGCTGATTCCGGTCATGCTGATCGGCGGCGGCCTGGCAGTCATCTTCAAGCCGCGCAGCTCCACACCGCCGGTACCTCCGGTGCCGCCAGCACCGCCGAACTATTACCCGCCCGGACCGGGCAAGGGACCGCTGAATCCGGAGCCGCCCGCACCGCTGGAATCTACGCTGGATGAACAGTTCGAGCAGAAATTCGGCAAGCCGGCAGGCAGCAGGGAGCGGGATTGGAACGGCTATCTGTCGAAGGAGGATGAGGACAACGAGCGTGATCCTCATCTCTCCTCGGCGGAAGACCGCTGGCAGGAGAAGCAGGAACGCCATGAACGCAGACGCCAGGAACGTCAGGAACGGCAGGCCCGCCGCCACGGCGAATGGCATGAGGAGTTCCAGCATACTTCGCATGACAAGGATACGACGAACCGTTCTGCTTTTATCGGGGATGTGCATATGGGGCGTGAGCATTTCCAGCTGAAGAGAACCAATATTTCGCAGTTCATCGGCGATGCGGTGCTCGACCTGACCAACGCGCAGATTCCTTACGGCGAGACCAAGATTAACATTTCCGCCTTTGTTGGCGATATCAAGGTTTATATTCCGGATGATATGGACCTCGGCGTTGCCGTGACCAGCAGCTCTTTTATTGGAGATATGCAGGTACTGGAGCAGTCCCGCAGCGGATTTATGAGCAATGTGCAGGTCAAGACACCTTATTACAAGGAAGCTGGCAAAAAAGTCCGGATCAACGCCAGCTGCTTCATCGGTGACATTAAGGTCAAAACGGTGGGCTAGATGGGGATGATCTTCAGCAATACGAAATGGATGCTGCTGGTGTATTTCCTTCTGAGCGGCGGGGTAACCGCCGGTCTGATGTATGCAGGCACATGCCTGGGCTATATTCAGGTAGTGGACACGCGGATGTGGATCTACCTGTGCCTGGGCATCGTGCTGTTTACGGTCATTATCGGCTATATCGCTGGGCAGCGGATTCAGCGGCGGATTGATCATCTGGATCTGAATATGCTGCAGGTCGCCAAGGGAAATATGTCGGTGCGGATGCCGGAGAGCGATGACCAGTCTTTTGCCCGGGTCTATCATGAGTTCAACATGATGATGGATACGGTGGAGAAGAAAATGAAGCTGCTTCAGCAGCTTGGCGAGCAGGAAGTCATCGAGAAAGAGAAGGCGGCGGAGAGTGCGGTGCTGGAGGAGCGCCGGCGTATGGCCCGTGATCTGCATGATACGGTGAGCCAGCAGCTGTTCGCGATCCATATGTCCGCCTCCTCGCTGCCTAAAGTGCTGGAACGCAGCGCCGAGCACGGGCAGACGGTCATGGATCAGCTGATCAGCATGTCGCAGATGGCGCAGAAGCAGATGAGAGCGCTGATTGCACAGCTGCGTCCGGTGGAGCTGGAGGGGCGCAATCTGTTCGAGGCGCTGGAGAAATGGTTCCCCGATTACTGCCGCCAGAACGGGCTCAAAGGGGTGAAGGAGCTTGAGCTGCAGGGCGAGCTGTCCGAGGCTATTGAGCACCAGCTTTTCCTGATTATCCAGGAGTCGATGGCGAATATCGTCAAGCATGCCGGCGCGCGTGTCGTCAGCCTGTCGCTGCGCGAGGTGCCGCGCCAGGTCGTGCTGAGCATCAGCGATGACGGGCAGGGCTTCGAGCATGTGCAGCATAAGCAGGGGTCCTACGGACTGACTACAATGCGCGAGCGGGCCGAGAAGCTTGGCGGCCAGGTCGAGATTATCAGCCGCAGGGGTGCGGGAACGACGATCCGCGTACATATTCCGAAGTTTGTCCAGGGCCACGCTGAGCCGGTCGAGAGTAACCGTCCGGTTACCGGACCGGAGGCGGAGGCGTATTCCGAAGAGGCTTGAAGGCTCTTATGCGTGATGATACAAGATATTAGGGGGAATACGGGATGAGTCTCGTTAGAGTACTGCTGGTGGATGATCACGATATGGTGCGGATGGGCCTTAAAACCTATCTGATGCTGGAGCCGATGTTTGAGGTGATCGGCGAGGCAGGGAACGGCCATGAAGCGCTGGAAATGCTGCGTGAGATGGGACCGGAGGGGCTGCCCGACCTGGTGCTGATGGATCTGATGATGCCGGTGATGAACGGGGCGGAGACCACCCGTGCCGTCCTGGCTGAATTCCCGGGGCTTAAGATTGTCATTCTCACCAGCTTCCTGGAGGATGATCTGGTCGTGGATGCGATTGAAGCCGGTGCGGTCAGCTATGTGCTCAAAACCGTTTCGGCCGAAGAGCTGATCTACGCGCTGCAGGGTGCCTACCGCGGGATGCCGGTAATGACCGGCGATGTCTCCCAGGCGCTGACACGCGGCATCCGCCAGCGGACCGTGCAGGGCGACTCCTCCGGCTTGACCGAGCGGGAGAAGGAGGTGCTGCTGCTGATTGCCGAGGGCAAGACCAATAAGGAGATCGGCGAGGAGCTGCATATCAGCATCAAGACCGTCAAGACCCATGTCAGCAACCTGCTGATGAAGTGCGAGCTGGATGACCGCACTCAGCTGGCGATCTATGCGCACCGCAAGGGCTGGGCGCAGAATTAACGGTCTGTGCACACAAGTAAAGAGGCTGTTCCGGTAGTTGTCAGGTTGCGACTGCCGGAACGGCCTCTTTTACATAAATGCTTGATGTGTAGGGCTTAAGGGCAAGGCTGCCATTCAAGGCTGCCGCCGTAGATGGGATGGTAACGCCATACAGAGCAGAGCTGCTGATTATCATTGCCGTTACCCGGCTTCTTGTTGTCCGGTTTAGGCGTACTCTTCGGCTGGTTCTTCGCGGCTTCTTGTTTCGCTTTCTCCAGATATTGCGCGAAATTATCCAACAGCTGTTGTTTGGTTAGGCCGGTCTGCTCCAGATAGGCAGAATCATACGTATGCACTGCATTCATATAAGGGTTCCACAGCACCACCGCGTTGCTTGCTTCACCAATGAAGCGAAGGGGCACCAGCGTGTTGCCGCTGATAATGGCGGCAGGCTCTGCCAGCTGTACGGATTTTCCGTTAATCACAGCCTGTTTGCTGCCTACCTTAATCGAGAATTCCAGACCGGACTTGGTGCCGTGCACCGTTTGAGCCGCCTGGTCCCAGCGTAAAGCTATACCAAGCGCCGCAAATACAGGCCGCATCGGCACCAGTGTAGTGCCGTTCTTCGCATAAGGCGGCGTATTAAGCTGTAGCTGTTTATCATTATGAATGACGACAATCTGCGGGCTGCCCTGGGCCAGCACGGTTGTTTGAGTTAGTGGTAGCAGCAGCAGTAGAACGGCAAGTGTGGCGGCCAGTGTTCTCACCAGCTTCAATCTTCATCAACTCCTTTTCTTCATTTGTACCCCTCATCCTTAGCTGTGAACCCCCAAAAAATCCTGTTATATGGTATGCCTATGCTGATCTTTTATCTCCGCTTAAATTGTTTTTAAGGTGACCTTAAGGTTCAAAGTCCAATATAAGAACAAGAAAACAAATAACACTTTGCCTGGCACGGCAAGGCGCGGGAGGAAAGAACCATGGACGATAACAAAAACAACTTCAACCCAGAAAACAACAACAATCGTGATCATGAACCGGGACCGGATCGTGAATGGGACAATAACAATAATAACAGCACAAATTCTTCTGAAGGCGGCTCTTACTACTATTCCTATGGACCTTTTAAATCCCTGAATAATGAGGACACCGGCAGCAATGATCCGCAGCATTATAACCGCCGGGAGCCGGAACGGGTGGAGGTTACACCTCCTCAGCCGATGAAATCTCTGCCTTACAGCACCTCGCTCCGCACTAGCGGGAATGACGGGAACGGCGGGCGGGGCGGCAATGACGGCGGGGGCGCCTGGCAGTATAACCGCAAGCCGAAGAAGCCGGTGAAGGCGGTGCTGATTTCTTTTCTCGCCGGAATGGTTGTCCTATCAGGTTCGATGTTCATGGCTGACCGGGGGAACTGGTTCACAGGTGGCGAGGCTGCAACGGCGGTAGCTACGAACCCGGCAGGGAAGACAGCAAGCGGTGATGCCAAAATCACACCATCCACTTCCACCGCTGCACTGGTCACCGGTTCAGGAGACGTATCCGGTGTAGTGGACAGTGTCGGACCGGCAGTCGTTAAGATTGAGACCCTGGTCAAGACAAACAACTCGCGGAACAGAAGCAGCAGCCCGAATATGAATGACCCGTTCTATCAGTTCTTCTTCGGGGATCAGTTCGGCGGCGGCTCTTCCGGTTCGAATAATTCGGAATCCCAGCCGGGCTCAAATAATTCCAATTCATCACAGCTGACACCTTACGGCATCGGCACAGGCTTCATCTATAATTCTGACGGATATATCCTGACCAACCAGCACGTGGTGGATGGCGCCGATGTGATCCAGGTTACCGTAGACGGCAACACCAAGCCTTACGAAGCGAAGCTGCTGGGCTCCAGTAAGGATCTGGATCTGGCGGTACTGAAGATTGAAGGATCAGACTTCCCGTCCGTGGCTCTTGGCGACTCCGACAGCATCAAGGTCGGTTCTGAGGTCGTGGCGATCGGGAACCCGCAGGGCTTCGACCATACCGTGACCACCGGGGTGCTTAGCGCCAGAGGCCGCAGCATCGATATTGCGGAAGAAGACGGCAGTGGTACAAAAACCTATAAAAACCTGCTCCAGACCGACGCTTCCATTAATCCGGGGAATTCAGGCGGACCGCTGCTCAATATGAACGGCCAGGTTATTGGTATGAACGTTGCGGTGAGCAGAGATGCCCAGGGGATCGGCTTTGCGATCCCGGTTAATACAATCAAAGGCGTAGTGGATAAGCTGGAAGCGAATCAGGAAATTCCTAAAGAACCGGTTCCATTCATCGGTGCGACTCTGATGACCATTACCGATGAAGTTGCTAAGCAGATGGGTACAGACATCAAAGAAGGCTCGGTTGTGGCCGAGATTGTCTTCAAATCTCCTGCGTATGTAGCAGACCTTCGTCCTTACGATATCATTACCGGAATCGACGGCAAGAATTATGCGACCAACCAGGATCTGATCACCTACATCCAGACGCTTAAGGTAGGCGATAAGGTGACTCTGAATGTGGTCCGTGACGGCAAGAAGCTGGATCTGCCGGTAACGATCGGCAACAAGAATGATTTCGTGAATGAACAGACTCAGAAGCAATAAGCACACCGGGCGGTGAGCGGCAGAGCGGAAGGGGCAGCCCTTCCGTTCTGTGCTGTCCGGGTACTGAAGCGTAAGCGGATGCGGAGAGGCGGATGCATCTGCTACAATAGAGATATATGACATGGACAATGGGGGCTGCCGGATGCGACCGAATATATTAATTATTGATGACGATGAGAAAATAATCTCGATGCTGCGCCGCGGGCTGGCTTTTGAGGGCTACGATGTCAAGACTGCAGCCAACGGGGCGGACGGCCTGCGTGCCGTATTGAACAGCGATCCCGATGTGGTCATTCTGGATGTTATGATGCCCCAGGTGGACGGGTTCGAGGTGTGCCGCCGTCTGCGGGAGGGCGGGAGCAGTGTGCCGATTCTGATGCTGACCGCAAAGGACGAGATAGAACACCGTGTCAAGGGACTGGACCTCGGTGCAGATGACTATCTGGTGAAGCCGTTTGCCCTGGAGGAGCTGTTGGCCCGGGTGCGGGCGCTGCTGCGCCGCAAGAGTGAACAGGGGGAAGCCTCCGAGCAGGCCATCTCCTATGAAGACATTACGCTCGATGTGGATTCCCGGGAAGTGACCCGCGCGGGCAGACGCCTGGAGCTGACCGCGAAGGAATTCGAGCTGCTGCATCTGTTCATGCAGAATCCGAAGCGTGTGCTCTCCCGTGATCTGATCATGGATAAGATCTGGGGCTATGATTACAGCGGCGAATCCAATGTGCTTGAAGTCTATATTGCCATGCTGCGCCAGAAGACTGAGGAGCATGGCGGCAAACGGTTGATTCAGACGATCCGGGGAGCCGGTTACATCCTAAGAGGTGACTAATATGTCCATACGACTGCGGCTGACTGCCTGGTACTCAGGAATTCTGGCCGTTATGCTGCTGGTCTTGTCCGGCGTGATCTACGCGTTTGTCTATATTAATACGTACGGCGACCTGAAGAGCCGGCTCCAGAGCCAGTCGCAGCAGGTCGAGCTGAAGGCGGGCCTGACACCAGACGGAACCCTGCAGCCGGTGCTTGGCGGGCCGGCGGGTCAGAGCCTGTTCGCCCAGATGTACATCTATGACCTGGACCGGCTGGTTCTAAGCCAGAATATGACCGAAATTGAACTGAAATTCCAGGTTCCCGCCAAGGAGAACCTGCATAACCAGGAGGGATTCCTGCAAGCCAGCTATGGCGGCAATCCTTTCCTGATCTATCAGAGGGCGGTTAATGTAACGCTCAATAACAACAGTCTGCCTGCGCCTGCTGTCCTTCAGGTCGCTGTCTATACGGGTGAGCAGGTGACGCTGCTTAACCGGCTGAAAAATATTCTGCTGGCCGGCTCCTTCGCGACCCTGGTGGCGGCCTTCACCTTCGGCTTGTTCCTGGCCCGCAAGGCGATGAGCCCGATCGGCATGGTCATTGAGGCGGCGAACGGGATACAGACAGGAACGGATCTCAGCTCACGGATCGAATATGACGGGCCGCAGGATGAGATCGGTCGGCTGATCGCGACGGTTAACAGCATGCTCGGGCGGATGGAGGGCTTCTATACGGGGCTGGAGGAGGCCTATGCCACCCAGCGCCGCTTCGTCTCCGATGCTTCGCATGAGCTGCGGACACCGCTTACCACCATCCGCGGCAATATTGACCTGCTGCAAAAGATCTGGGAGATGGACCCGGAGGATAGCCGGATGACGGAGGCAGAGATCCGCCAGCTCTCGATTGAATCGGTGAAGGATATTGCCGATGAATCCAAGCGGATGAGCCGGCTGGTGGCGGATATGCTGTCCCTGGCCCGCGCCGATACCGGCCGGACCTTCGACATCGAGCCGGTTGCGCTGGAGCCGATGATGAACGAGGTAGCCCGCCGGGCGTCCTTCCTGCCACGGGAGGCGGAATGGTCCGTGGGCGACCTGAGCCATCTGAACGGCAAGTATATCCTTGGGAACAAGGATTATCTGCAGCAGATGATGTTTATCTTCATTGATAACGCCTTCAAGTACACGCCGGAGGGCGAGGTTACGCTGGATGCGGTCTTTTATCAGAATCAGGTGGGAATACGTATTGCCGATACCGGAATCGGGATGGACAAGGATGAGGTGCCGCATATCTTCGACCGCTTCTACCGCGCGGATGAATCCAGGGGAATTACGGAGGGCATCGGCCTGGGATTGTCCATTGCCAAATGGATTATCGAGGAGCATGGAGGCTCTGTTGAGGTGGTCACCCGGCGGGGGGAAGGCACGACGTTTGTGATCTGGCTGCCCCTTCTCTTTGCCCCGCCGCTGGAATAGGGTATAATTGAGGGGCTTCTATTACAGCAGTCATTGACAGCAGAAAGCGGTGAATTCATTGGAAGTCCTCAAGATCTCTCCCCGGGGCTATTGCTATGGCGTAGTCGATGCGATGGTGATGGCACGGCAGGCTGCGCAGAATCTGGATCTGCCCCGGCCGATTTATATATTGGGCATGATTGTGCATAACAGCCATGTTACGAATTCCTTCGAGGATGACGGAATTATTACGCTGGACGGGCATAACCGTCTGGAGATTCTGGAGCAAGTGGACAAGGGAACGGTGATCTTCACTGCGCACGGCGTATCGCCTGAGGTCCGCAAGATGGCCCGCGCGAAAGGGCTGACTACGGTGGACGCGACCTGCCCGGATGTAACGAAGACGCATGACCTCATCAAGGAGAAGGTAGAAGAGGGTTATGAGGTGATCTATATCGGCAAGAAGGGCCATCCCGAGCCGGAAGGCGCCGTAGGGATCGCTCCCGAGCACGTCCACCTGATCGAGAAGGAGGAAGAGATTGCCGGTCTTAAGGTGCCTTCCTCGCGTATTGTTATTACGAACCAGACAACGATGAGCCAGTGGGATATCAAGCATATTATGCGAAAATTGCTGGAGACCTTCCCCGGCGCCGAGGTCCACAATGAGATCTGCATGGCGACCCAGGTCCGGCAGGAGGCGGTGGCTGAGCAAGCGGGCCAGTGTGAGCTGGTCATTGTTGTGGGCGATCCGCGCAGCAATAACTCCAACCGTCTGGCTCAAGTGTCGGAGGAGATTGCCGGCGTGCCGGCCCACCGCATCTCTGACGTATCTGAGTTGAATACGGAGTGGCTGAAGGGCATCAAGAAGGTAGGCGTGACCTCCGGCGCTTCCACGCCGACACCGATCACCAAGGAAGTCATCAATTACCTGGAGCAGTATGATGAGGCCGATCCGGCCACCTGGGAGATCAAGCGCACTGTCAATATGGCGAAGCTGCTTCCGCCGGTCAAGAAGACAACAGCGAACTCATAGTAATGTAAATAGCAGGCAGTACGGCCCTGGGGGGCTGTGCTGCCTTTTTTCTGATTAGGGGATTATGATTGTATGCGGAAAACCGAACATAATGGGGACGTCGAGGGTGTTCGGACGGAATGTATGCGGAAAACCGAACACAATTGGCAGACGCAGGTACGCGAAGAAAATTGAGGTGCAGCTTATGGAGCGGCATAAAGCACCGGCACCCTGCACCTTCCACCTGCAGGGTGATTCTGTTCTACTAGGACCTCTGCGTGCCGGAACGGGCGAATAAAGGTTGACTGAAACGGGATTTTGCGGTAGAATCACTTTAGTGCTTAAAAGCGTACACGCGTCGTAGCGTAATAGTGCCGGACACTGGTATAACCACTATTAAGTTTATTAATACGGGTCCAAAAGGGGAGCTATAATATGATCGTTATTACATCTAATCAGACACCGCAGGAACAGGTAGATGATATCATCGCCGTCATTGAGAAGGAAGGGCTGCAGGTTCATCTCTCCAGAGGGGCGGACCACACGGTCATCGGACTGGTCGGGGGCGTTACGCCCAAGCTGGCCGAGCATCTGCGCCAGATGAAGGGCGTCGAGAATGTGGTGAAGATTACCAAGTCCTATAAGCTCGCCAGCCGCGACTTCCATCCTCAGGATACCATTATTGATATCCGCGGGGTGAAGATCGGCGGGGAGAATCTGGTCGTGATGGGCGGTCCGTGTGCGGTGGAATCGCCGGAGCAGATCGATGAGATTGCCCGGCTGGTTAAGGCGTCCGGCGGCCAGGTGCTGCGCGGGGGAGCCTTCAAGCCTCGTACCGGGCCTTACAGCTTCCAGGGAGTGGGCGTAGAAGGGCTTACCATGATGGCGGAAGCCGGCAAACGCCATGGCCTGCTGACCATTACAGAAGTTATGACGCCGGAATATGTAGATATCTGTGCCGAGCACGCGGATATTCTGCAGGTAGGCACACGCAATATGCAGAACTTCGATCTGCTGCGCAAGCTGGGCACCTGCGGCCGTCCTGTGCTGCTGAAGCGCGGCTTCAGTGCGACTTACGATGAGCTGCTGAACGCGGCGGAGTACATTCTCGCCGGGGGCAACCGGGATGTTATGCTGTGCGAGCGGGGCATCCGTACCTTTGAGACTTACACGCGCAACACGCTGGATCTGTCTGCAATTCCGGTGCTGCAGAATCTCAGCCACCTGCCGGTGATCTCTGACCCGAGCCACGGCACCGGCCGCCGTGAGCTGGTTGCTCCTATGGCCAAGGCATCTGTTGCGGCAGGCGCCAACGGCCTGATTATTGAGATGCATACCGACCCGGATAATTCGATGACAGGCGATGGTGTGCAATCGTTGTTCCCTGAGCAGTTCGATGCTCTGCTGCGCGATCTGGAGAAGCTGGCACCACTGGTGGGCCGCAAGTTCTCCGAGTCGCTGGAGGCAGCGCCTGCGCTTTAATTTTGAGGTATGCTTATAGCTTGAAGAGCAGCTCTCTTTTTCCGTATTGTGCGGGGGAAGAGGGCTGTTTGTGCTGGGATTTGGACAAATTGACATGGGACGCGGCAGTTTTATGATTTTTCACTAAAGCGTCAGAATATCTCACATTGTTGCAAGAAATACCTGACATAAGCATTGACGATGTTAGGTATGAGATTTATAATGACGACAGCAAAAAAATAAAAAACAAGAACATTTGATACGAAGAGCGGCCTAATGTTCGGAACTTGGGGAGGAATTAAGCATGTCGGTTGAAAAAGTGTTGCAGACGATCAAGGAAAACAATATCGAGTGGGTGGATTTCCGGTTTGTAGATCTGGGTGGACGTGCTCACCATATCTCACTGCCAGCATCCGCAGTTGAAGAAGAAACATTTGTAAACGGGGTAGCATTTGATGGTTCTTCCATTACAGGTTTCCGGGGGATTGAAGAATCGGATATGGTAATGATGCCTGATCCAAGCACAACTTACATCGATCCGTTCACAGCTCACCCGACGCTGAACATTATGTGCGACATCTTCACGCCTGACGGCGAACGTTATGAGCGCGACCCGCGCGGTATCGCGGTGAAGGCTGAAGAATTCCTGCAGGCGAGCGGTGTAGGTACAGCAGCATTCTTCGCACCTGAGTCTGAGTTCTTCATCTTCGACGATGTCCGTTACGAGAGCGGAATGAACACTTCCTCCTTCTTCGTGGATTCTGAGGAAGCGAATTGGAACACAGGCCGTAAGGAAGAAGGCGGCAACCTGGGCTTCAAAGTAGGCGTCAAAGGCGGATACGTGCCAGTAGCTCCGGTAGATTCCCAGCAGGACATCCGCAGTGAAATGTGCCGTCTGCTTACAGAAGCCGGCCTTGAGATCGAACGCCACCACCATGAAGTAGCCACTGCAGGCCAGGCGGAAATTAACTTCCGTTTTGACACCCTGAAGAAAACAGCTGATAACCTCCTCACTTACAAATACATTGTGCACAACACTGCACGCCAATACGGCAAAGTAGCGACCTTCATGCCAAAACCGCTGTTCGGTGATAACGGAAGCGGGATGCACGTTCACCAGTCGATTTTCAACGGAGATTCTCCTCTGTTCTACGAAAAAGGCGCTTATGCCAACCTGAGTGAATTGGCGCTGAACTACATCGGCGGTATCCTGTACCATGCACCTGCACTGATCGCGCTGACTAACCCAAGCACCAACTCGTTCAAACGTCTGGTTCCTGGTTATGAAGCTCCGGTCAACCTGGTATACTCCAAGGGTAACCGTTCCGCCGCTGTGCGTATCCCGGTAGCTGCCGTGACACCTAAGGGCTGCCGCATCGAGTTCCGTACACCGGACTCCACTGCTAACCCTTACCTGGCCTTCTCCGCTATGCTGATGGCTGGCCTGGACGGAATCAAGAAGAAGATCAACCCTGAAGAAATGGGCTACGGTCCGCTGGACAAGAACATCTACGAATTGTCCGATGCCGACAAGGAGAAGATCCGCAGCGTTCCAGGTACACTGGACGAAGCACTGGATGCTCTGGAAGCCGACTACGAATTCCTGACTGAAGGCGGCGTGTTCACCAAGGACTTCATCGATAACTACATCGCCCTGAAGCGTTCCGAAGCCCAGGCCGTTGCGATCCGTGTTCATCCGCATGAATACTCCCTGTACTTCGATGTATAAGATTAGCTAATGTGAATATAGCTTGAAGAAGCCCCTGGAATCTTTGGATTCCGGGGGTTTTTTGCGTGCAGACAAGCTCCAGGTGGCAGGTTGGGTTGGGGGTGAGGATAGCGGGATAGAGTGCTAGATGGATAGAGGGCTAAAGGGTAAAAGGTGAAGGGTGAAAGGTGAAAGGTGAAAGGTGAAAGGGACAAATCCCCTTGGCTCGGCTGGACGTGGGCCGGAGGGAGAAATGAAGGGGAGAAATCCCTCTGATGCGGCCGGAAGTAGGCCAGAGGGAGAAATGAGAGGGAGGAATGAGAGGGAGGAATCTATCAAATGCTACTACGTAAAACTGAGGAAGAGTAATGATGTGGAGCACTAATGCACCTGATTCCGGCTAAAGTGGGCATATGAATATGAGCAAAATGAAGAGCATTAGTGCACCTGGATTCAGCGAATGTGTGCTAAGTGAACGATGAGAGTCATTAGTGCCCCTCATGAAGCCAGTAACTCCCTCAGGATGAGATGAGAAGGCAGTTTTCACTTGGTTTAACTAGCATGATATTGGTGTTTCGTAAAAGTTTCGTTACTGAAATGCTAATAATGCGATAATATTACATTTTTACGCGAGAAGCTGCGTTATTGAGCATTTCATTTCGGTTATTTCTCCTACTAAAAGTCACAAAAACCGCTTTACAAAGAGATACAACGATGTGATAATGAAACCGAAACCGATTTCGGAAAGCGCAGACAGAGCTGTACTGGCTGTACCGGCATGAGCAACAGCACTAATGTCAGCGCAATTATGAATACATCTGATGAGGAACAGCAGTAATCTCTGGACAATCAAGAATACATCTGCTGTCAGGGAACAGGGAGGATGAATGTATTGAAAAAGCAAACGAATGTGTCACAAGCCGGCTGGAGGTTTACCGGGAATAACGGGGATTTCAGGCTGGAGCAGCCGGACCGGAGCAGTTATTTATATTTTCCGCTGGTGAATGAAGGGGGCATGATGTCCTCGATTAGTCCTAAGCTGCACGGGCAGGTGACTTCGGGTCATAATACGTTTCTTACGCCGCCCATCTCGGTAGAGGATCTGCATAACTCCCGGGCCTCGCGCAACTTCTGGGTCTACATTGAAGGCAAAGGCGCCTGGTCGGCGGCGGGCAATTCCGCGCGGCAGAATGCGGCATTCTATAGTGAAGCGGCAGATGAAGTGGTACTGGATGCCGGACTTTTGTGGCATAAAGTGACGCGTGAGAGCAAGGAGCTGGGGCTGCGGGCAGAGATCACCAGCTTTGTACCGTGCGGCACGGATAAGGTGGAGCTGATGAAGGTATCGCTCACGAACACCGGATCGGACCCGCTCAAGCTGACCGCAACGGCAGCGATTCCGCTGTATGCGCGTTCGGCGGATGATCTCCGTGACCACCGGCATGTCACTTCGCTGCTGAACCGCATCTATACCTCCGCTTATGGCGTTGAAGTGCAGCCTGCCTTGTCCTTTGACGAACGGGGTCACCGGGTGAACCATACCTCTTACGGGGTGTTCGGTGCGGCGGAAGGCGGAGAAGCTCCGGCCGGCTTCTTCCCGGTGCAGGAGGACTTCATCGGGGAAGGCGGAAGTCTGGACTGGCCGGAGGCGGTCGTGAACAATCTGGCACCGGAGTCTGGTGAAGACGGCGGGTTACATAGGGAAGGCTACGAGGCACTGGGCGGCCTGCGCTTTGCGGAGATTACACTGGCTCCCGGCCAGAGTTATTCTTATGTCGTAGCGATGGCGATTGCCAGTGACCGAATCGATGTGCCGGCACTGATGGCGAAGGTTGGTTCGGCGGCGGCTTTTGATGCGCTGCTGGAGGAGAACAAGAGCTTCTGGGCCGATAAAATCAACACCGTGGAGTTCCACACCGGCGATCACGCAGCCGATGAATGGATGAAGTGGGTGACGCTGCAGCCGGTGCTGCGCAGACTGTACGGAAACTCCTTCCTGCCATACCATGATTACGGCAGAGGCGGACGCGGCTGGCGCGATCTGTGGCAGGACTGCCTGGCCCTGCTGATTATGGAGCCTGCCGATGTCCGCAGCCTGCTCCTGAATAACTATGCCGGCGTCCGGATCGACGGCAGCAATGCGACGATTATCGGGCAGCAGCCCGGTGAGTTCATTGCCGACCGCAACAATATTCCCCGGGTCTGGATGGACCACGGCGCCTGGCCGTTCCTGACGACGATGCTGTATCTGGATCAGAGCGGCGATCTCGACTTCCTGCTGCAGGAGCAGACCTATTTCCGCGATACCTTCATGAACCGCTGCAAGGAGCGCGATACCTCTGGGGAGCCGGGCACAGGAAGCAGCCTGCGGACGGCGGCAGGCGAGGTCTATACCGGAACGATTCTGGAGCATATTCTATTGCAGAATCTGGTGCCGTTCTTCAATGTGGGCGAGCATAACAACATCCTGCTGGAAGGGGCGGACTGGAATGATGGCCTGGATATGGCCGCCCAGCGCGGAGAGAGTGTAACCTTCACCGCCTTCTACGCCAGCAACCTGCTGGATCTTTCGAACCTGCTGATAACCCTGAAGGAGCGGACTGGCAGTGACACTCTGGAGCTTGCTGAAGAAATGGTACTGTTGCTTGACTCGTTAGGCGAATCCGTTGATTATGAATCGGTTGCGGCTAAGCACGAGCTGCTGAACCGCTTCTATGCAGCCGCGCCGAATAAGGTAAGCGGAGTAAGAGCGGCCTTGAAGCTGGAAGAGGTAGCGCGTGATCTGGCCCGCAAGGCGGAATGGATCTTCAGCCACCTGCGCACGAATGAATGGGTAGAGAGCGAACATGGAGACGGCTGGTTCAACGGCTATTATAATAATGACGGAGAGCGCGTTGAAGGGGAACGGGCCGACGGCACCCGCATGACCTTAACCGGCCAGGTCTTCCCGCTGCTGGGCCACGCTGCGGCGCCAGAGCAGATTCCGAATATCATCTCGGCGGTGGAGCGCAATCTGTTCGATGAGAAGACCGGCTACCGCCTGAACAGCAACTTCGGCGGCATTCAGCAGAATCTGGGGCGCGCGTTCGGCTTCGCCTTCGGCCACAAGGAGAACGGGGCAATGTTCAGCCATATGACCGTAATGTACGGCAATGCCCTGTATAAACGCGGTTATGTCCGGGAAGGCCGCAAGGTGCTGGATTCCCTGTACCGTCTGAGCGCTAACTTTGAGGTCAGCCGGATGTACCCGGGCATCCCGGAATACATCAGCGAAGAGGGCCGAGGCATGTATACGTATCTGACCGGCTCGGCCAGCTGGCTGCTGCTGACGATGGTTACAGAGGTGTTCGGCGTCAAAGGCAAGCTCGGCGATCTGCTGCTGCAGCCGAAGCTGGTCAAGGAACAATTCGATGCGCAGAAGAGCGCTTCGATCAAAACACTCTTCGCCGGACGCGAGCTGAAAGTCGTCTATACGGCTTCAGGAAGCACCGAGTTCGGTGAGTACCAAATACACTCTGCAAAGCTTAACGGGGCTGAGGTAACGCTTCAGCGCGTCTCAGAGGGTGCTGTTGTGGCCCGCAGCCTGCTGACGGCTCTGCCTGAAGGAGAAGTTCATCTGTTAGAGGTGGAGCTGGCGTAAGCTGCAAGCCGGACCACTGTCAATTAACGCCTGTCCCGCCGGTCTGCCGGGGGCAGGCGTTTTTAACTAAAATTAACGAAAAATATCCCGCTATCCAGCGGATATGGATATAATTGTACAAGTGCAGGTTAGAGGCATTTAGCACACAGAAAATTTAGCTTGGACCGGAAAGGATGGACATGAAATGGCGCGTATTCTCTCAAACGGGCAGCTGACCGTGGAGATTGCTGATGTGGGTGCGTATGGAGGCACCCGGTTTGACTGGAGCGGATTTATTACCGGAGTGACTCTGGAGCAGGGAGGGCATACCTTTTGTGTTCCCGAGAGCCTGATTCCCGGACAAGGGACAGGAGGCAGCGGACTGTGCAACGAGTTCGGCATTTCCCGGGCAATTGGCTATGACGATGCTGCACCGGGAGAATGGTTCCCGAAGTTCGGAGTGGGACTGCTGCAGAAGCAGAAGGATGAGCCCTACTCGTTCGTGGGGGAGTATCCTCTAACTCCTTTCCCTGTAACTGAAGAATGGACTACAGACTCTGTTACATATACGGTAGAGCCGCTGGAATGCCGGGGCTACAGCATGAAGCTGGTTAAGACGCTGAAGCTGGAGGGAAACAGGCTGGACATCTTTTACTATGTGGAAAATGTTGGAATGAAGCCGCTCCGTCTGGAAGAGTATATCCACAACTTTGTCGGAATCGATCAGGCTGATGTAGGGCCGGATTATGTGCTTAAGCTGCCGGGAAGCCCCCGGGTTACTTCGCCCGAATCCTCCTTCACAGAGAATCTGCTCAAGGTTGAGGGGAACCACCTGACATGGACAGGGGGGGCGGAACGCCAGTTCTACTGCAAGCTGGAGGGCTGGGAGCAGGCCGAGGCGGATTATTACTGGGAGCTGGTCCATAAGTCCAGCGGAGCCGGTATCCGGGAGAGCGGAGATTTTGCCGCAGAACGGATTGCATTATGGGGAGACAAGCATGTCATTTCCCCTGAAGTTTTTATCGACATCACCATTTTACCGCGTCACAGCAAGGGTTGGCGCCGCAGCTATCAATTTTTCACCTGCTGAACGCGCACTAGCTTACCTCATATGTGAATAATTATACTTGCTGGTGTTTAACTTTATCTGCTATCATAGCGATATCCATATTCATAGGAGAGAAAGGGTGGGAGCTATTTTGAGCAAGAGAGCATACAATTTTAATGCCGGTCCGGCAGCGTTGCCGCTGGAAGTATTGGAACGCGCACAGGCAGAGTTTGTTGAATTCCGGGAGAGCGGAATGTCGATTATGGAGATGTCGCACCGTGGGGCGATATACGAATCTGTGCATAATGAAGCTCAGGAACGCTTGCTTTCGCTCCTTGGCAATCCGCAGGGATATAAGGTATTGTTCATCCAGGGCGGTGCAAGCACACAATTCGCTATGGTGCCGATGAACCTGATCGGTGCAGGCCAGGTGGGCAGCTATGTGATGACAGGCAGCTGGGCCGAGAAGGCCTTGAAGGAAGCCAAGCTGACCGGGGGCGGACATGTAGCCGCATCCTCAGAAGACAAGAAATTCCTGGCGATTCCTGAGCTTGCCAGCATTAAGGCTGCGGACAATGCCGCTTATCTGCATATCACCTCGAATGAGACCATCGAAGGCACACAGTATGCCGAATACCCGGATACTGGTGAACTTCCGCTGATTGCCGACATGTCCAGCGACATTCTGAGCCGCTCCTTCGACATCAATAAGTTCGGCCTGATCTATGCCGGTGCGCAGAAGAATCTCGGACCTTCAGGTGTCACGGTAGTGATTGCCAAGGAGGAGCTGATCTCCAGTTCTCCGGCAACGATTCCGACGATTCTGCGGTATGATACTCACTTCAAGAACAACTCTCTCTACAATACGCCGCCATCCTTCTCTGTATATATGGTCAACGAAGTGTTAAAATGGGTTGAGGAACAGGGAGGACTTGCCGGTATCGAAGCCAAGAACCGTGACAAGGCAGGTCTCCTATATGAAACGATCGACAGCAGTGACGGCTTCTTCCGCGGAGTCGCGGAGCAAGGCAGCCGCTCCATTATGAATGTTACGTTCCGGATGCAATCGGAGGAACTGGAGAAGCAGTTCATTAAGGCATCCGAAGCAGAAGGCTTCGTCGGCCTCAAGGGACACCGCAGTGTAGGGGGCTTGCGCGCTTCAATCTACAACGCAGTGCCTCATGAGAGCGTCAAGGCGCTGGCTGACTTCATGAAGCATTTCCGGCAGACCCAAGGGTAATCTAAGAACGTTCCTGACCTTCCGCCTGGCAGCGGAAGGTTTCTTCATGCCCGCACCCGGAAAGAACGTCTCCGTCTGCTCCCGGAAGCACCCGGAATTCATCACAGGGCCAAGTGCCCTACAGAGAGGAAGTATCCGTATTATGGCATTACACATCGTGCTGGTGGAACCGGAAATTCCGGCGAACACCGGCAACATCGCCCGCACCTGTGCGGCTACGGGAACTCACCTGCATCTTGTGCATCCGCTGGGCTTCCGCACAGACGATGCGACGCTGAAGCGTGCCGGGCTCGATTATTGGCATGCCGTGCATATTGAATATCACAATTCGTTCAATGAAGTGCTGGAGAAGTACAAGGAGGGCCGGTTCTTCTATGCCACGACCAAGGCCAAGAAGCGGTACACCGATTTCCAGTTCCGTGATGGAGATTTCTTCGTATTCGGCAAAGAAACCAAGGGATTGCCTGCGGAGATCCTGGAAGCCGGACAAGAAACGGCCATGCGGATGCCGATGGGCCAGGCGGTGAGATCGCTGAATCTGTCCAATTCTGCAGCGATTGTGGTCTATGAAGCGCTTCGTCAACTGGATTTCCCAGAACTTTTCTAAAAGTTGACATCATTTTTTATTTTTTTCAGCAGGATTCGACATAAAAGTAACGAAATAGTTGAATAGTGCCGAAATAAGTAGTATGACTACTAATTATAAGTTGAACAGGAGAGTGTAAGTTAGATATGAAACCTGCCGGCGTTGTACGTAAAGTAGATCAGCTGGGTAGAATTGTTCTGCCTAAGTCTCTGCGTAAAAGGTATCAAATGAATGAGGGAGATCCCGTAGAAATTCTCGTTCAGGGCGACCATATTATTCTGGAGCGTTACCGCCCGAAATGTGTCTTTTGCGGGTCAATGGATGGTGTAACCGAATACAAGGACCGTTATATTTGCGCAAGCTGCCTTTCGGAAATGACGCAATTGCCAAGACACGCGTAAGAGCAGACCGCACACTATCTACATAGGGACAGTGCCAGAGCGGCTTCCTGTAACAGGGTTGCTGGTTGGACAATGCTCAAGTACATCATGAACACACACAAAAAAAGAGCGCCGCACATCCGTGCGGTGCTCCTTTTTGCTGTAGGCTTAAAGCCGCTTGCCGATGGGCGCTGCTTAGAGCCCCTTGGTCTTGTCATCATTGTAGGAGGAAGTAAGGATGCCGGCAAGAAACAGCGCAAATACCAGGGTCACGATCCAAAAGGTCAGGGAGAACGACATGCAGGGCACCTCCGTGATGGACTATATTCGTTATCCTGAGTATACCTTGTTCTCCCGCAAAAATAAACGAAAATGTGATATTTAGCATTGACGATATTGCGCCGGGTTACTTGAAGAACAGGAAGCTGGTCGGGACACGGCGCAGATTGCCGTCAGAGGGCTTGTTGATGACCTTGCCTCTGAAGATCAGGGAGGACGAGCCGCCGCCATCCAGATTGTAAGCGTCGATCACACCGAGATTGTACAGCTTGTCCTGCAGCTCGGCCAGGGTAGCCCCGGAGTTGCCGTTCTCATTGTAGCCGTCAGCGACCAGGACCAGCAGCTGGTTATCCTTATAGTTGCCGATTACGGTACGCGGCGCCCGCTTCGGAGCGAGCTGCCATTTCTGCGGAATGACCATCTTGCTCTGGTTCTTCAATAACACTGGAACAAAGGTCGCACCGAAGACCGGCTCAAGCTGATCCAGCTGTGCGCGGCTGGTGAATTTCCCTCCGATCAGCTGGCCGGACTTGTTCAGACCGACGAAGCTGAGATCCTTGTAGCTCGGCTCGAAGCCGTACAGATACTTGCCGCCGACAATAGTCGTCGAGAGCGGGTAACGCTTGCCGTTCTGGTCGGCGAAACCGCCGGCGTTGATGCCGGCTGCTGCGCCGTAGCGGTTCACCGCCTGCAGCGTGGTCTCAGAGGCGCCGGTGCCGTCACCGGCCAGGCTCATTTTCATTGCGGATGTATCCTTCAGTCTGATCTTCAGGGCGTAAGCTGTATAGTTGCCGGGATTAAGCCGGTATAATTCCATGGTTATCCGGTCGCTGTTGATCACATCGGCAGGAATGCCCAGCCGGGACGAGATCCGCCGGTTATAGATCCGCTCAGGGCGGGAGGCCTGCGCAGCCGCTGTACTGACCATCGCATTCATAGCGTTCGTGGTCTGCTTATACAGCTGGGCGCTGGCGCTGATCGAGTCAATGGTGTATGCCGCCTTGTCTTTGGCGGCGGCCAGCTCCTGCTTCAGCTGTTCGGTCTCCTGCACCGGGCCGGGAACAGCAGCGAACGGTTCGGTGTTCAGTGTCAGCTGAAGCGGCGGCTGGTACAGCCACAGACAGAGCAGCAGTCCGAACAATGGAGCGGTCAGGAGCATGAAGAACCGGTTCACTCTTTTGACAGGCGTCATCATTTCAGCAGATCCATCTCTTTCTTGAGCGTATCAAGCTGCTTCTTGACCTCGCTTAATTGCGTGTACAGCTTGTTGCTGTTATCCGTCTTGTTGCTGGCATTATCTTTGGTGAAGGTCAGGAGCTCGTTGAAGGTCTGGACAGTGCTCTGCAGCTCCTTCACCTGCTCGGTCAGGACGGCAATTCTGGATTCGTAATCGGTCTTCAAAACGGCAAGCTGCTGCTGGCTTTGAGATCCAAGCTCGCTCAGCACCTGATCCTTCAGATGGTTAGTGTAGCTGTACACGGCATAAACGCCGGCTGCGATCATCAAAACCCAGAACAGTAAAAACCATTTTACGGAAGAACCGCTTCTCTCTGTGGTTCGCCGAGAGTGTACCCGGGTCGATTCCGCTAGCGGTTGCATTTCATCACCTCATACCATATTTTTTCAAGTCCCCATTCTATCAGACTTTTGGTATTTTCGCAAAAGTGAAAGAGCAGGAGGTGAAACGACAAAAAGTAATTGCATCCGGTTAATCTACTGCGATACAATTTCTATAGATTGGAATATCTGAGGGACGTATTCAAGGTAAAAGAAGGAAGATTGGATTTGACAGCATAGATCCTTGCTTGCGTGTTGACAGGAAACGCTGATAGCGCTCTCCATTCTGGTAAATTATATAGATAGCAGGAGGTCTTGGCAGGAATGATGAAGGTCTGGCGGGTGGTCATTGTGGGGTGTCATCCCACAAGCATGTTAGGAACCAAACTTATACTTGAGGATGAGGAGGAGCTTGCGGTAGACGGAATGTACGCCACCTGGGGAGAATGCCTCCCGGTGGTTGAGGAGTTGAAGCCGGATTTGGTGCTCAGTGATTACCAGATGCCTGAAGGAACGGTGGAGCAGGTGCTGCCGGAGCTCAAAAAAGGCTCGCCAAACTCCCATGTCATTATTATGACGGAGGAGAACGACAAGGATATTTTTCAGCCTCTGATTGAGCTTGGAGCGAGCGGGGTATTGTCGAAGGGAGCCACCCCGGGACAGCTCCTGCAGATGATTAACGGAATCCGTGAAGGTTTCCTCTCCATTCCGCTGGAATGGATCGAGAAGGGCTTCCGGCCGGTCACCTCCTCCAGAGGACTGGAGGGCGTAATGCAGCTGACACAGACTGAGATGTTCATCATGGAACGCATTGTGCAAGGAATTACATACGATAAAATCGCACTGGAGATTCAAGTAAGCCGCCGCTCGATAGACAACTATCTGCGCAAGATTTATGTGAAGCTGGATGTCTCGACCCGGGCGCAGGCCATTGAGAAATTTGCACTGTTCTCCAGGCAGAACAAGCCAATCTACGCATAATCTCTGGATTACGACATAATAGAGTCAGGACCGGAATATTCTTAAACCAGATAAAAGGGGGGAAGCGTATGAAGTATGAGTTCTCTTCGCGCGCACATACATTGTTATCTTCACCGCTGCTTAGCATCCGTAAGCAGACAAGGAAGGGTACGCTGATCTCGCTGGCAGAGGAGCTTCCGGCGGAGGAGCTGTTCCCGCTGCCGCTGTTATCTGAAGCAGCATCTACCGTCATCTCGGAGGATGCAGGGGCTCTCCAGTACGGGGAGCCTGAAGGATACGGCCCGCTGCGGGAATGGCTCACCGGAGACTGGCTGAAGAGCAAAGGTGTGGCGGTGCCCGAAGGCGGGGTGCTGCTGACAACAGGAAGCCAGCAGGCGATTGACTTGCTCTGCCGGGTATATATTGATCCGGGAGACCATGTGCTGGTGGAGAATCCGACCTCACCGGGGATTCTGCAGGCCCTGCGGATGCAGGGGGCCGTTATTATTCCGGTGCAGGGAGACCAGGAGGGGCTGCTGCCGGAGCATCTGCGCAGCATGATCCGCCAGTACCGGCCCAAGATGCTGTTCACCGCCCCTAGCTTCACCAACCCGAGCGGCGTGCTCTGGAGTCTCGCCCGGCGGCAGGAGATTCTGCAGCTGTGCATCTCGCACAATGTATTAATCGTTGAAGATGATTCATACGGGGACCTGCACTTCAGCCGCTACGATAAACACCCTTCGGTGAAATATCCCACCCTGTACGCTATGGAGAATGTCAGTGAAGGCGGACATGTGTTATACATCGGCTCCTTCAGCAAGACCGTCGCGCCTGCGCTGCGGACGGGCTGGGCGGCGGGAAGCCGGGAGCTGGTCGGCATGATGGCGGCTGCCAAGCAGATGGCGGACTGGCAGTCCAGCTCGCTGAACCAGCGGCTGCTGCATCATCTGCTGAGTGTCTCGGCGTTCGATCTGCGGGAGCATATCGCCCTGCTCAACCGCGAATACCATACCCGCCTGAAGCTGATGGCGGAGCTGCTCAAGCGGCCAGCCTGGAAGAGCAGCGTATACGATATGCCGGCAGGCGGCATGTTCCTCTGGGTATCGCTGCCGGAGGGCCTTGACGCCATGGCTCTGCTGCGCGCCTCCCTGGTGAAGGGGGTCGCCTTCCTGCCCGGCCCGCTCTGCTCGGTGAGCGGCGGCTCCGGCCGCATCCGGCTCAACTTCAGCCACCCCGGCCGGGATGAGCTGCTGCTCGGGATGAATCTGATGAGTGAAGCGGTGACCGAATTCACGGCGCGCAGCTAGACGGCGGGAAGCGGATGAACGGTAGGGAGTTTATTAATGAGAAAGACTGCTTCGCCTTGAGGGCCGGCAGTCTTTTTGTTGTAGAGAAGAATGCTAAACTCCGAACATATTGGGCAGATGCGGCGGCGGATGGGGGAATGTAATCGAAAAAGTGAACATATGGAGCGGGTGCGGCGGCGGATGAGGGAATGTAATCGAAAAAGCGAACATATTGGGCAGATGCGAGGACAGGTGAGCGGGATGTGTGCGGAAAAGCGAATACAATGAGGCGGCTGGCGTTCCGCCGGCCGCCTCATTGTAAGCTTGCGGCGCGGCCTACAGCTTGGCCGCGCCCGCACTGATCTCCGCGACTGCTGCATACTCCAGCAGCGCGGCTTTCCCTGCGGTCGTGAGCGTGTAACGGCCGCGCTGTACGCGGAAGAACCACGCATAGTAGTTCTTCTGCAGAATCGCAGCGGCGCCGGGCACGCCGCTGTGCTTACGCAGCGCGGCGGGCGTCACACCGCCGCCGCGCGCAGCGTCGAGGCCGGCCGCCGCCCCGGCGGCTTCGGCCTCCAGGGCCTGCAGCGCGAGTGCCACGCGCAGCGCCTTCTCGCGGTAGGCAGTCACGAGCTTGACGCGCGTGCTGCCGCCGGTGTTGTAGTCCCCGCTGCGCTCACGGAACTCATAGAGCAGGCGCTCGCGGCGGCGCAGCGCGCTGCGGGCCTGCGGCGGCGCGTCGCCCGGCTCCGCGAGCACCTCAACGAGCGGGGCCTTCGTCTTGTAGAAGACGACGGTGATCAGCCCCAGGCCGAGCCGGCGGCACAGCCCGGTGAGCTCGCCCCAGCGCTGGTTCACCGCGCCTTTCTTTGCCCGGACGCGCTCTACCGCGAGGTAGACGTTCGGGCTGAGCCGCAAGCGTTCCACCCCCTGCAGCAGCAGGGCGAGGTTGAACGATTTTTTCATCTCCACGATGAGCGGCGGGTCCTCGTCCTCCCGGATGCCCACCAGGTCGCACGTCCGCACCTCGCCCTTGATCTCATAGCCCTGCCGCTCAAAAAAAGCCTTAAGCGGAGCATACAGCTCCGTCTCCTGTCTGATTGCCATTTGAATGTCACTCCTGCGCCCGGATGGCAGCTTAATCCTAACCCGGTGATCATGATTCTCTATTATAGCACAGCAAAAAAGAGGTCAACTATTCCGGGCTCCGCGCATAGTTATGTAATACACTTTCTAAGCTTGGTGGAGTAAGCAGGAGCGCAAGAGGAGGCAGCGAGCCAATGGATATTTTTGAGCGTATAGCTTCGTATCGGGCTGAGAACGACCGTTTGGCGTGGAGCGGCACTTTCAAGGACTATATAGAACTGCTGAAACTGGACCCCGCTCCCGCAAAAACGGCTCATGCCCGCGTCTACGACATGATCAAGTCACACGGCGTCGAGGAAATCAACGGGCGGAAGAGGTATAAGTTTTTTGAACAGGAGATCTTTGGACTGGACCGTGCCGTGGAAAAGCTGGTGGAGGAGTACTTCCATTCGGCCGCCCGGCGGCTGGATGTGCGCAAACGGATTCTGCTATTGATGGGACCGGTCAGCGGGGGGAAGTCCACCCTGGTGACGCTGCTGAAGCGCGGGCTGGAGCAGTATTCACGCACTGAGGAAGGTGCGGTCTACGCGATTGAAGGCTGCCCGATGCATGAGGACCCGCTGCATCTGATTCCGCTGGAGCTGCGCCCGGAGATCGAACGCGAGCTGGGGGTGCGGATTGAAGGCAATCTCTGCCCGTCCTGCCAGATGCGGCTGAAGAATGAGTATGGCGGGGATATCGAAGCGGTGCCGGTGGTGCGGGTGCTGTTCTCGGAAGGCGAGCGGGTGGGCATCGGGACCTTCAGCCCCTCCGATCCGAAGTCACAGGATATTGCCGACCTGACGGGCAGCATCGACTTCTCCACGATTACTGAATACGGCTCAGAGTCCGATCCGCGGGCCTACCGCTTCGACGGCGAGCTGAACAAGGCGAACCGCGGGCTGATGGAGTTCCAGGAGATGCTGAAGTGTGACGAGAAGTTTCTGTGGAATCTGCTGTCGCTGACCCAGGAGGGCAATTTCAAGGCCGGCCGGTTTGCACTGATCAGTGCAGACGAATTGATTGTGGCCCATACGAACGAGACCGAATATAAAGCCTTCATCGCCAATAAAAAGAACGAAGCGCTCCAGTCCCGCATGATTGTCATGCCTGTACCCTACAATCTGCGCGTGTCGGAGGAGGAGAAAATCTACGCCAAGCTGATTGCCCAGAGCGATATGAAGCATGTGCATATTGCCCCCCATGCGCTGCGCGCGGCGGCGATCTTCTCGATCCTGACCCGGCTCAAGGAGAGCAAGAAGCAGGGCATGGACCTGATCAAGAAGCTGCGCATGTACGACGGCGAAGAGGTGGAGGGCTACAAGGAAGCCGATCTCAAGGAGATGCAGACCGAGTATCTGGATGAGGGCATGTCCGGCGTAGACCCGCGGTATGTCATCAACCGTATTTCCAGCGCCTTGATCAAGGGCGATCTGCAATGCATGAACGCGCTGGATGTGCTGCGGGCGATCAAGGACGGCCTGGACCAGCATCCTTCGATTACGAAGGAGGAGCGCGAGCGGTATCTTAACTTCATTTCCATCGCCCGCAAGGAATACGATATTCTCGCCAAGAGCGAGGTGCAGAAGGCGTTTGTGTACTCTTTTGAGGAATCCGCCAAAACGCTGTTCGAGAATTATCTCGACAATATCGAAGCCTTCTGCAACTGGTCCAAAATCCGTGATCCGCTCACGGACGAGGAGATGGAGCCGGATGAGCGGCTGATGCGCTCGATTGAAGAGCAGATCGGCATCTCCGAGAATGCCAAGAAGGCCTTCCGGGAAGAGATTCTGATCCGGATCTCCGCTTACTCCCGCAAGGGCAAGAAGTTCGAGTACAACAATCACGACCGGCTGCGGGAAGCGATTGAGAAGAAGCTGTTCGCAGACCTCAAGGATATCGTCAAAATCACCACCTCCTCCAAAACGCCGGATGAGAGCCAGCTCAAACGGATCAACGAGGTCAGCCGCCGCCTGATCGACGAGCATGATTACTGCCCGATCTGCGCCAATGAGCTGCTGAAATATGTCGGAAGCCTGCTGAACCGCTGACGGTGAGAATGCTGAGGATGCTTCACGGATAAAGGGGAATCGGGACTGCCTGCGGGCAGTCCTTAGGTCTGTTACGGGTTAAAGAACATATCCATGCGTATGCAAAAAAAAAGGATATCCCGCCCGTCATGGGCTTAAGGATATCCCCTGCTGCAGTCGTTCAGGCTCAGGCTTAGTCCTTGGAAGCTTTGTCCTCTTCGGCTTCGGCAGCTCCTTTGGCTTTCTTGGCCTCAGCCTCTTTGCCGCCAATCTTGATGCTTAATTGCCCGTTGTATTTGCCTACCTGTCCGCCTAGGCCGATCCCGGCACCTTGCCCGCCGCCGAGCTGGGCCTTGGCTCCTGCACCGAGGCCATGCTCGCCGCCAAGCTGCACATTTGCCTTAAGCCCGGCGCCTTCGCTGAGGCCCAGGTGTCCGCCGGCCTCAGCACTCAGCCCGTGTTCGCCTCCGGCTTGCGCTCCCAGCTGGGCCTTTGCGCCTTCGCCGCCGCCGACTTGGGCCTTGCCCTGTGCAGCTACGCCGTATTTGCCGAAGGCCTGGGCTCCGGCGTTCACACCGAGTCCCTGCCCGCCGCCCAGATGGGTATCGCCATGGGCTTCAATGCCATAGGACGGGCTGCCGATATGGCCGCCGGCCTGTACTCCTGCGCCGTCCAAGCCCAATTTCCCGCCGGCGCTTACGCCAATGCCGTGCTTGCCGCCGATCTCGCCTCCGGCCTCTGCCTGAATGCCCTGCCCGCCGCCTGCGTTAGCATTCATATGGCCCTTGACGAGCTCAATATCGGTGGCAGGGCTAACGTCCGGCTGGGGAGGCGGACTTGGCTCCGAGCGGGTCAGATGGTAGTAGTGGGAATAAGGAAAAGGGTCATACTCCGGGAAATGACGATAGGCGGAAGGAGAAGCTGGACGGTTCTGGTCTTCGTTCCCATTGGTCATGTGGATTACCTCCATTATTCATTTCATTATAATAGCCTATTCACGCCAGTGTGGAATGATAACCCCGGAATCAGGAGAATCCGGGTGGAATTCAGCAAGACAGGAGCGGTCCCGGACACGGCCCTCTGTTATAATCGAATGAGCTATGTTTTACAGAAAGGCCGGTGGAGCCCTTGAATTACAGCAGAGAGATCGGGCGGAGTATTGAATATATTGAGGAGCATTTGCGGGAGAACCTGACGGCAGAGCAGATTGCGGCGCATGCGGGGTATTCGCTGTACCATTTCTGCCGGATGTTCAGCCAGGTCCAGAGCATGCCGGTCATGGAATATGTGCGGAGCCGGAGGCTGTCGCTGGCCGCTGTAGATTTATTTCACGGGCGGAGAATTACGGATATCGCGCTGGAATACGGCTTCGAGACCCCCGGCGGCTTCGCCAAAGCCTTCCGCAAGACCTACGGCTACAGCCCCTCCCAGTACGCAGTCCGGATGAACGGCTATGTCCGGGACCGGCTGGAGTATGACATCCGGGAATACATTGCGGAGCCTGTTTTGGTGACGAGGCCTGCTTTTAACGTAGCGGGGTATGGAATTGAGACCGATGTGGAGGCCGGACATGCCACGCAGGATGTCGCTTCGTTCTGGTATCATTATGAAGGGGATAACCTGGAGGACCAAATGTATGCGAAGCTGAACCCGCCCAGACACGGGGAGGTCGGCTTATGTATACCGGCAGACGCGGGCGGCAATGCTGTGTATCTGCTGGGGGTAATCGTGGATGACTTCAACCTGGTCACTTCAGACATGCTTACGGCTGTAGTTCCGGCGGCGCAGTACGCAGTATTCACAACACCTCCGGTGGACGCTACCGATACGGCGAGACCGGAGACTTTTGCCGAGGTGGTCAAAAGTACCTGGAGATATATCTTCGAGGACTGGTTCCCGGGAAGCGGCTATGTGCATGATGAGGGCAAGCTGAACTTTGAATTCTACGACGAGCGCTGCCACGCCCGGGTGGATTCGGTGATGGAGATTTATGTTCCGGTGCGGGGGCGCGGGTTCCATGAAAGCGTCAAGTAGGTTATAGTAATAAGTGGAAAAATAGAGTGGAGGAGCTAACGGTGGCTAAACAACGCAAGATTTTACTAACTGTAACCGTATTGTACACATTGCTTGTGCTGTATTTTATGTTTTTCGCTTTCGGCAGAGGAGAGGCTTCGGATAACGTTTCGGGATATACCTTTATTTTCGTGCCCGATAATTTCCTTCATTTGCCGGCTCCAGCTGATCTTATGCCTCCCACTCTGATGGATTTGGTGGGTTTCGGGAACACGCTTGCGTTTATTCCGTTCGGTATATTGATTCCCTGGCTGTACCGGGTCGGCTTCGTCCGGTTCATCAGCTTATTCTTCATCGCGATTCTTGTGCTGGAAACGATCCAGGCTCTTACGTTCCTGGGCAGCTTCGATATCAACGACGCTCTTCAGAATACGATTGGTGCAGCCCTCGGTTTTGGGGCATACAAGCTTGGCTTCCGTTACCGGAGCCTCGGGCGCAATCTGGTCGCAACGGCTATATCGGGGGTGATTCTTTTTATAGCTTTATGGGGATTAGGGGCAGCGGTAGACAAAATAATCACTAAAGTAGAGGGTCCGTTTACGGCGATCACTGAATGGACGGACACCTCGGGCAATTCTTCCACCGGAGACAAACCGGGCAGTATTCAAATCAACGGACAGCAGATACCGCTCCGCAATACCTTATATGGCGCTGAAAACGGAGATTCCAGCACGTTCACGTACAAGTCTGTGGGGCAGACAATTTTCTCCTTCCATTACGGGAATCCCGAACCAACGGATTATTCCGGAGACGTCAGTGTTACCCTGGACGGCAGGGAGATTATGAGCAATTCCGGAGAACTTCAGCGTACTGATCCTGATCTGTTCCCGGGGTTATTCGAAATTCCGCTTGAGCCGGGGGATGAGCTGAAGATCACGGTTAGGGGCGAAATGAAAGTATGGGATGCCGGGTATAAGCGGATGCAGTATTTCTGGAACTGAGTGCTTGATCTTCCACTAAGAGAGGATGGGTGACGGTAATGAAAATGGCATTTGTAGTGTTCGACGGTATGACCATTATGGACCTTGTGGGCTTCTATGAAGCAGTGAGCTGGGTGGCGATCCAGAAGGCGATGGAGAATGTATCCTGGACCTTCTGCGCCAATAAGGCGGAGGTGACGGATGACCGGGGGCTGACCATGAAGGCTAATGAGGTGCTGCCTGATCTGGGGGCATTTGATCTGGTCTTCCTCCCGGGCGGTCTTGCCACGCGGACACTGCGCTTCGACGAGGACTTCATAAGCTGGATACGGACGGCAGAAGGCGCACGCTATAAGGTGTCGGTCTGCACGGGGGCGCTGCTCTTAGGGGCGGCAGGATTCCTGGAGGGTAAAAAAGCGACCACGAACTCGTCAGCCTACGACCTGCTTGCCCCATACTGCGGGGAGGTCATTAAGGCCCGGGCCGTCCGGGACGGTGATACCTTTACCGGAGGCGGAGTGACGTCTTCCATCGACCTCGGCCTGTACCTGATCGAGTGCTTAGTGGACACCGACACTGCGCGCCTGGTGCAGCGAAGACTGGAGTACCCTTACTACCAGGCAGGTAATCTGAGCGATATTTACTATCCGTATGAAGATAAATAGACAGTTGGTCTCCGGTAATTTAGAATCAAGAAAGGCAAGCCCCGCCGGGGGTTGCCTTTGCACGTATATCCAGCTCATGCACCTTTGCGGCGGCTCAATGTAATCGGTTTTTCCATTACATTTGGCCATAAGCCTGCGTCGTGGCTCAATGTGATCGGTTTTTCGACTATATTTGGTCATATCCATGCGCCGCTGCTTAATGTAATCGGTTTTTCGATTACATTTGGTCATAAGCCTGCGTCGTGGCTCAATGTGATCGGTTTTTCGACTACATTTGGTCATATCCATGCGCCGCTGCTTAATGTGATCGGTTTTTCGATTACATTTTGGATTCCTTATTCGTAAGAGCACTTATCCATGGGCAGGCGTAAATCAGAATTCCCTAAACAGCAAGAAAGGCAAGCCCCTCCGGGGGCTTGCCTTTCTTCTGTTATTGCTGGGCTGCGGCATCTAATTGAACCGCTACATAGCTTCCCAGCTCAACCATGCCTGCGCTATCCAACTTGCTGGCATCGTATTGCTTGATGACCTCGGCGGTTTTCTGCATCAGCTCCGAGCTGCCGGTATCGGCCAGAACGCGCAGGACCACCAGGGTCTCCCCTTGCTTCAACTGCTCGGCGAGCTTGTTCTTGTAATCATCCAGGGAATCTACCTCCAGCCCCTGGGTCACGTAATAATCGTAGGCATTGCTGGTCGCCTTGAACAGAGGCAGCTCATGGTCCAGCCAGTAGGCTTTGTCCATTATATACTCCACATCGGTGGCTGTAGCGTCATTGGAGTTGTAGAGCAGATAAGGCAGTCCGGTATTGGTGGCATTGTTGGTCGGATCGACATTGACCCATTCATCCCCGATCTTCACCTTGTTCCAGGCGTGACTCACGCCGCTCATGGTTCCTGTGACGACCATCGAAGGGACCTGGACCAGGTCGGAGAGCAGTTGGAAGGTGTGCGCGTAGCTCATGCATACCCCGATCTTTTTGACCAGAATGCCGTAGGTACTAAAAGAATCGTTATATTTCGCATCCACCGTCTTAAAATCCTGCTCCTCGGCATTCTCAAGCGCGGCATCATCGTAGGCCGTGTTGTCATTCAGGTAATTGTAGATCGCCATCTGCTTGTCATCGGCGCTCATGCCGTCCTTGATAATGGCTGCGATGACCTTGTCGGCCTCGGCCAGAATCTCCTTCTGCTTGGAACGGATCACCTCGGCAGAATCATCGAAGGTCACTTTCAGTGTAAGCGTCTTATAATCATACCCGTAGCCGCGGAATCCGAGAATTAGCGGGTTCTGGTAGACAACCTTCTGGATGACATCGACCAGAGTACGGGCATTCTGCGCCTCCGGGAAGGCCTGCAGCGGGATTTCGGTCTCACCATTGATCAGTGTCAAGGCTAGATACTCTTCCAGCGCAGAGTCGGCATGAATCAGATCTGCCCGGATCGTGGTGCCCGGTACCGCCTGCTTGTTGCCTTCGTCTACCTTGTTTTTGGTATTCTCTTTTTGCTGGTCAATAAGGTTATTACCGGGTTCTCCGGCGTTTCCGCTGCCGCTGTCGTCAATAATGGTCGGTACATCAGGAGCAGGCACATAATCAGTATTATTCTCCGGCTCGACATACCCCGGGTTGGCCCCTTTGCTCTGGGCGGCAGCAAGGCTCTTCAGATCTGCTTCCGTCAGCTGTGATACCTGGACATATCCCTTGAGTGCGGTGCCTTGAATCGAGTAGGGAAGGTCGATAGGGCCGGATGGTTTAAGCGTGTCAGCGTCTGTGTCGTATATAACCGCTGCCGGTGCTTTGGAGCCGTCAATATACTCAACTGGGACAGCCTTCGGCAGCTCGGCGGCATTCTTGAACAGCTTCAGGTTAATATTATCCTCGGAAGCTACAGTACGCGGGAGCCGTTTTGACATCGCTACCGTATCAACCGAGGAGCTGAAGCTGGACTCTTTGTCTCCCTGCACGGCAGTAACGTAGTATTCACCTTGTACATTGTTGTTCTGGATACTGGTGATCGTCTCATCGACAATCCCCAGCGCACCGCGCCCGTCCTTCATGAAGTCGTTATAGGCATTGCCCTGCACCGTTGCAATCTTCAGCGGACGCTGATCCGCATAACCCTGCTCGGCGCCGCTGAGCGGCTCATTGGTGTTCTCCATCGTAATATGGGAGGCGCTGTAAATATTGTAGCTCTCCGCGCCCGGTACCTCATTCCAGACCAGGGTCAATCGTCCGTCCGGACTGATGTCGGCCTGCAGATTGGGCACCGGCAGATCCGATTTTACCGTGAACGGAATAATTATCGGCTGCTTCAGCGGCGTAGGCTTGGACGCATCCAGATCATAGTTGAGCCGGATGTAGTAGACAGGGGCATTCCCCCAGGAGCTGTCTCCCGTGGCACGCAGAGAATCGGATGGAAGTACACCGAAGCCGAGCGGCTTGATGGAGTACACGCTTTTGCCGTCTACAAGCTGTGAATCCTCCAGCGTTGCAACCTTGCTCTCGGGCAGCGCCTTGATATCGGTATGTACGGACAGCGTTTTGCCGATTGCGTCAGAGCCCAGATCCGTATTGAACCGGAAAACGAATTCCATATCCTGATCCACATTATACATCGGCATGATGCCGGGATTGCTGTCTTCCTCGTCATCCTCATATTTCTGCTTCAGATCATACACCGTCTGCGAAGCATCCGGCGGCGGGTTCCCCGCAGTGCTCTTCGGCTCAGCTGACGCACTGGCCTGCGGCGTTGCTGACGGTCCCGGACCGGCTTCCTTGCTGCTCCCCATGCAGCCTGTCAGCACTATGCACAGGATAAGCATAATGACTGCCAGTTGTTTCACTTTCCATATCCTCTTCACTTTCACCTTCATGCTTGTCCTCTCCCGTCTGTTTCTGTTTGTCTATTTGAGTTTTATAACCCATCCAGACACGATTAAAACAAATTTGGGATATTTTATATTTATTAGTTTGAGGCGAGGGGTGGGGCGGCAAGGGTGCGCTGAGTTTTTGGGGGGAATCATGTTATAATTCAAGTACACTCAATCCGCTTGTAGCGAAGGAGGCTGGGCCCAGTGTCGAACCCGGATGAGAAGAAGCGTCATACGTATCAGGATTGGCTGTCGTGGGAGGGACCATGGGAATTAATTAACGGCCAGGCTCATAATATGTCACCCGCTCCAACTGCCCTTCACCAGTTTGTTGTAGGGGAGTTATACTTCGCACTGCGCACACACTTGCAGAATAAGAGCTGTCATGTGTTTGTCGCCCCGTTCGATGTTTTCTTCAGCGAGAGCAATTCAATGAACACGCCCGATCATGTCGTCCAGCCTGATCTGTCTGTGGTCTGCTCAAGGGATCAGATTACGAAGAACGGCTGCCACGGTGCGCCGACAATGATTATCGAAGTATTATCGCCGTCAACGGCGCTCAAGGACTTCAATGAGAAGTTCAATCTGTATCAGAAATATAGCGTTCAGGAATACTGGATTGTCGATCCCGGCAACCGGACGGCTCATGTATATGCCTTGCAGGAGGGCATCTATCAGGTTCGTAACTTATATTCTGAGCAAGATTATGCGTCTTCGCAAGTGTTCCAGGATCTCAAAATCCCGCTGGGCAGGCTGTTTGACATGGAGACCCGGCCTGAAGGCACAAACAACCCAGCCGCAGATTAATTGCGCGTAACAACTCAGAATGCGGCTGGTAAGAACCGATACATATACTTTACAGAAACTTCCGCTGCACCTTTTTGCCGTCATAGGTAAAAAGGGCTTTTTTGTCTTCCACCACCGTCTGCAGATGAACGCTCCGTCCCCATAGCGCGTAAATATGCGGGAGTGTGCGCTCCAGATATTTCAGGTCCAGCTCAATGCTCTCGTAGCGGTGGGTGATCAGCAGCTCCCCGTTCCGCTCATAATCGGCATCCTCAATGACAAGATAGGGCGAGCCGCCGTTGACCCGGGCCAGCACAAGCTGGTCGCGCACATTTTCCCAGGCTTTATCGGTGATTTTCCATTCCGGGCCCTTCTTCTCGAATACGTAGAGGTCTAGGTCGTTCACCAGTTCCTTCGACAGATAGCTGCGGATGAAGGAGATGTCGGAATCGAGCTCCCGCACCTCGAACATTTTGTCCCGGTCCCAGCGCTTTTCGATGTCCTCGAAGATCTTGAGTCCTAAATAATAGGGATTCAGGCTCTGGCGTGAGGGCTGCACCACAGCCGAATTCAACTTGGCGTATTCCACCGTCTCTTCAGCCGTCAGGTCCAGCTCGCGCATAATCCGCTGATGCCAGTAGGAGGCCCAGCCTTCATTCATGATCTTCGTCTCCATCTGCGGCCAGAAGTAGAGCATCTCGTCACGCAGCATCGTCATGATGTCGCGCTGCCAGTCCTCCAGAACCGTGGAGTATTGCTGGATGAACCAGACGATATCTTTTTCCGGCTCGGGGGGAAAAGGCTTCTTGTTATTCGCGTCAGGTGCCGGCCCAGCAGACTCATCCGGGTCCAGCTCCCACAGCTCACTGTAAGGACTGGCGGGACCGGAATTGCCCGGCGTAGCGCCCTTGCGCTCCTTCATTTTGGCTTCGAGCAGATGGGTCTTGCCCAGCTTGCGCGGCTGGATCAGGCTGGGATCGATATGCTCTTGAATGGACAGCACCGAATCAATGAAGCTCTCCACCGTATCGGTACCATAAGTCACTGAGTAATCATTAATCCGGTCAGCGGTGGCGGACATGCTCTCGACCATATCCCGGTTGGACATGGAGAAGCGCATATTGTTCTTGAAGAAATCGCAGTGCGCCAGCACATGCGCGACAATCAGCTTGTTCTGCACCAGGGAGTTGCCGTCCAGCAGGAAGGCGTAACAGGGGTTGGAGTTGATCACCAGCTCATAAATTTTGCTCAGGCCGAAGTCGTATTGGGATTTCATTTTATGAAAAGTCTTGCCGAAGCTCCAGTGCCCGAACCGGGTAGGCATCCCGTACGCACCGAAGGTATAAATAATATCTGCCGGACATATCTCATAACGCATCGGATAAAAATCGAGCCCGAACCCGGACGCAATCTCCGTAATCTCGGCAATCGCCCGCTCCAGCGCCTTGACCTCATCTTCACCGGGCATGATCCATCTCTCCTTCCAGCATATGCAGCGTTCTTCCTATGTATATGGGGGGAGGGGAGGGAGTATGATGGGGGATACGCAGGCGTTAGAGGACAGATGAGTTTTTGTACAAAGATAGCCTAGCCCATAGCGATTACGCTAAGAGGTTAAGCTATTTATTTGTTCTTCTTAGGATGCGATGCCTTGAATGTATGCGGAAAACAGCAAACATTTGCTGTTGCGTGGGCATGTGGCTCGAATGTATGCGGAAAACAGCATACATTTGCTGGAACGCAGGCATGTGGCCCGAATGTATGCGGAAAACAGCATACATTTGCTGGAACGCAGGCATGTGGCCCGAATGTATGCGGAAAACAGCATACATTGTGCTGTAACGCAGGCATGTGGCTCGAATGTATGCGGAAAACAGTATACATTCTGCTGAAACGCAGGTAATCTCATTCCTCCGGGAGGGTGATTTTGTCCAGTAATTGGGCAAACTCTTCTTCGCTATTACTGTAAGTGGAGATTCCATCCATGCGGTCCTTCTGAGCTTGCAGAAGTTGGGAGAGAATATCTTCATCTTTGAATATGACCGAGGTCATTTGCTGCTTTTGTTCGTCTGTAAGTGTTCTGACCATTCGAGCTAATCTAGGTTTTCTAAAAGCACGAATCTCCACCTTCAACTCCTCATTTCCAGTATGCGACACAATCACCCCATCCTTGGCTTGCAGCAATTCCTTGGTAGCTTCTTTCGGGTCCTGGATAGCACGTATTAGGGCGACATCATCAACATATTTAATGTTTCCTTCGGTATGCGATGCAAGGATTTGCAGCTTAACATATTGATCAGGATAAATCTTACGAACCTCTTTCCATTGCACGGCTGGCACCTCCAGTTGGGCTTGTCCTTTCATTGTATCAGAATATTGCCATTAAAAAGCTCTCCAGAACGATCCTGTATCGTTCATGGAGAGCCTTTTTGCGTGAGGTACATTGACAATCGACTACAAGTCAATTATTATTGACTCGTAGTCATTGACTAAAAGTCAATTATATGCGGGAGATTTATTTATATTATAAGGAGGCTTTTTTCATGAGCAAAAAGGTTATTCTAATCACTGGAGCTTCATCGGGAATCGGCAAGGAAACGGCGAGGAGGCTTTTATCAGAAGGTTACATTGTCTATGCTGCGGCAAGACGGGTGGAACACATGCAGGAGCTCAAGGAGTTAGGAGCAATAACGGTGAAAATGGACATTTCACAAGAGAATGATATTAAAGCATGTGTGGATACCATTATTAAGGAACAAGGCAGAATTGATGTGCTCTTTAATAACGCCGGATATGCTCTTTATGGAAGTGTTGAGGAGGTCAGTCTGAGCGATGCGCGGTATCAGTTTGAGGTGAATCTCTTTGGCCTTTCTTATATAACACAGCTTATTCTGCCGCATATGAGGAAGCAAGGAAGCGGGAAAATTATCAGTACCTCTTCTGTCGCAGGTAAAATCCACGCTCCGCTCGGCGCATGGTATCATGCAAGCAAACACGCGCTGGAAGGGTGGTCGGATTGCCTGCGGCTCGAAGTGAAGAAATTCGGCATTGAAGTCGTTCTTATTGAACCGGGTTCGATCGAAACGGAATTCGCCCAGGTGTCGGGAGCGCCGATGCTGAAGAACTCCGGAAACGGACCCTACCGGGAACTGGCAAAGGCGGTTGCGAAGGTGCATCACAATTCATATAAACCGGGGGCGGCGTTGTCCCCTTCCGTTGTTGCAGAGAAGGTGCTGCAGGCGATCAAAGCTCAAAAACCCAAAACAAGGATTGCCCTTGGGAAAATGGCTAAGCCCGCGATCATAATGAGCAGAGTGCTCAGTGACAGAGCGATGGACAGTATGGTCATGAGTATGATGAAGTAGACATTAGACCTTTACAATATACATGTAAAGCCATACCATTGACTTGGAGTCAATCCGGGTATTTGAAGATCAGGGGTGATGGTATGAAAAGAGCAATGACAGACAGTGCCAAGGCTGAGAAGGCCAAATTAATACTGGATGCAGCTTATGAAATCTACAAGACGAATCCGTTCGAAAAAATCAAAATGACCGATATAGCCAAGGCAGCAAAGGTGTCAAATGGAACCCTTTTCTATTACTACAGCACCAAAGAAACTCTGTTTATGGAAATCGTGTTCAGGGAATACGAGCAGCGGTTTAAGCAGTTTGAAGACCTGTTACGGCCCATTGAAACGATGACCTTTAGTGAGTTTAAAGTGCTGTTCTTGAAAGAGATGGAGAGTATTCTGGATCAGGATTCCGTCTTTATCCGGCTGATTGCCATTAAGAGTACCATCCTGGAGAAAAATGTGGATTATGATACGGCTACCAAGGTCAGTCTGGGCCTGTTCAATTTATTGAATGCCATCGTTCGTTTATTGAGCGAAAGATTGGATTTTATCACGGCGGAATCTTATTATGAATTGCTGCAGGCGCAAAATGCAATAATTATCGGATATGCGAATGCAGCCAGCTTTCCCGCGGCCATGCTCCAGGTTCTCGTCGAACATAAACTGGATGGCTTCAAGCTGGATTTCAAAAGGGATGCCCTCAAGGCCATGGAATATTATTTAGATGGCGTATATGAACGTGAGCGTCAGAAGCGCACCGCTGAATAGCTGAACCAACCATTGCAGCTCTCGGGTAACCAAAAGCTCTCCAAAACGATCCCGCATCGTTCATGGAGAGCTTTTTTACGTGCGCATGTTGGCGAGTCGAAGCCCAGCCTCCTAATTCTCCCTTATTCCGCTTCCGTATAGAACAGTTTAAGCAGAATATTCTGCGGATAGTTTCCGAAGTGCTCCCCGAAGATGGTGAGTCCGCCTTTGTTGTTGGAATTTCCGTCAATCCCAATCCTCAGCTTGATGAAGGGGGAGTCTTCGATTTTTAGCTGGGGAAGGGTGACCGATGATATTTTCTGACCGTCTATTCCGGTATTGTTCTTGGTGACTCTTAAATGCTTCAACAGGCCGTACTGGCTGAGTTCGTTATTCCACCAGGTTGGTGTTAATTTCCCGCGCACATCGGAGAAGTTTCCTGGAGCCGTCCAGGTGCCTAAAAATACATCGTTGATATAAAAAGCAATATCACTTGGCCAATTATTGTTGGATTCAGGAAACTCAGAAGATAGCTCCAAGGATAACTCTAATAATTCGGCAGTGAAATTGTGGTTGAACTCATTCGGAATGATATATTCAACGAAGCCCTCCGCAAACCAAAGTAAGGAAGCCTCGATCCGGTCATTGGAGACGAAGGTCCGTTGATCATCCAGCTTGCCGATAATTTTCGCCTGGCTGGCTAATCCGCAGGTAGGGGTGACGGAGAAGTTAGAATAGTATCCCAGCTTGATTTCATTCGTAATGACTTTAAAAGGAAGATGGAGCTTCTGCGGTAAGTTGAGGGCAATATGATCCACCGCAACAATGAAATTCTTTTTTCGGCTGTCGGCAGCCTCCAGGTTGTCCTGGAGCTTGATGATCCTGGCGTCCTCCAGTAACCGGATATGGCGTGAGACGATCGCTTTGCTTAAGTTAAGTTTTGCGGCCAGCTCACTGACAGTAAGCGGTGTATGCAGTAAGAGTCTAAGAATCGAAGCTCTGGTGTCCGATGCCAGTGCTTTCAGAACAGAAATACCATGATCGTCGAGTTCTAAGAACATATGGACCTCCGGTTGTTAACTTTTTGGTTTACAATAAACAATCTGGTTATGCGCTAATTTTACTTAGTATACCACAAAGTTGAAAATCACAGATAACGCTGATATATCCTTGAAATAACGCTTTCATCATGATAGTATTTGCTTGCCCGCGAGGAAGATTGACTATTAAAACCATAAAAAGTTAACTTTTATTATTGTGGACTACTAAGATGGGAGCTGAAGCTAAATGACACACAGGATGGAATATCCGCGTCCGCAGTTCGTCAGAGACGCATGGCTTAACTTAAATGGAACGTGGCAATTTGAATTTGATGACAGGAATGAGGGAGCCGCGCAGCGATGGTTTGATCCAGGTGAAAGCTTCAGCCGGACCATTCAGGTTCCCTTTGCTTTTCAGACCCCTGCCAGCGGAATACACGATACCACATTTCATGACTATGTCTGGTATAAACGCAATTTCACACTCGATCCGGACTGGTATCAGAAGCGGGTGATTTTACATTTTGGCGCGGTAGATTACAGAGCCTGGGTGTATGTGAATGGTCAATATATCGGGATGCATGAGGGAGGACACACTTCATTTTCTTTTGACATTACCCATGCCTTGACCGGACAGGAGGAACAGGTAACGGTTCATGTGGAGGACCCTTCAACAGACGAGACGATCCCTCGGGGCAAACAGTTCTGGATAGAGCAGCCGGAAAGCATCTGGTATACCCGCACGAGCGGGATTTGGCAGACCGTGTGGCTGGAGGCGGTCAACCCTGTGCATATTCAGCAGGTGAAATTTACGCCGGATTTGGACCATGGGAGTGTTGGGATAGAGGTTAAATCGGAGGGGCATGGATCAGAAGAATTAGATTTGGAACTTCGTATTTCTTTTGGCGGAGCACTTGTGATTCAGGACCGGGTACGATTATTACAGCCTATAACAAGCAGAATAGTAGATCTGTTTGGTCTAAAAATATTCCGTACCAACTTCCATCGCGCCGGCTGGACATGGAGCCCGGAAGCTCCTAATTTGTTCGATGTGGAGATGAAGCTGTACGATCACGGGGTTGAGGTGGACTCGATAGAGTCGTATTTCGGCATGCGGAAGGTTCATACAGAGAATGGTATGGTCTATCTGAATAACAAACCTTATTACCAGAAGCTTGTACTGGACCAGGGGTATTGGCAGGAAGGATTGCTTACAGCGCCAACGGATGACCATCTGAAAAAGGATATTGAATTAGCTAAGGAATTAGGGTTCAACGGTTGCCGTAAGCATCAGAAGGTCGAGGACCCGCGGTTTTTATACTGGGCAGACCGTATAGGGTTCCTCGTATGGGGAGAATGTGCGGCCAACGCCTCTTACAATAATGATGCTGTAGCCCGGTTAACCAAAGAATGGATTGAGATTATCGACCGTGACTTCAATCATCCCTCGATTGTGGCCTGGGTCCCGCTTAACGAGAGCTGGGGGATTCCAATGGTGAAATCGGATAAGCAGCAGCAGTATCACAGCGTAGCCATGTATAGTCTGATTCATTCATTGGATGATACCCGGTTAGTGATATCGAATGACGGATGGGAAATGACGCTGACTGACATTTGTGCGGTACACAATTATCAGCACGGCCGGGCAGATGAGCCCGATAAGTATGAAGAGTTCAAGCGGATTCTTTCTACCAAAGATACCATGCTTGCTTCCAAGCCATCGGCCCGCAGTGTATATGCAGACGGGTATGAGCACCGGGGCGAGCCCATCCTGTTGACTGAATTCGGGGGGATCAGCTATAAGGCCGGCACTGACGACGGCTGGGGATATACCAGTGCACAATCTGCAGAGGATCTTGTTCAGGAATACGGAAGAATCATGAAAGCGGTATACGCGTCCAAGATTATTTATGGATATTGTTATACACAGTTAACGGATGTGGAGCAGGAGATTAACGGCCTCGTAGCCTATGACCGGACACCTAAATGCGATCTGGCGTTAATTAAAGAAATTAACGATCAGTGGCATCTGCGGACCATTTAACCGTGCCTATTTAATAATAAGGAGCTGATGAATTTATGACAAATGAAGGATTGCTGCAAAAAATCGGACTGGTCGTAGACAGGCTTATGAACCTGGGCGGCAGCGACTATGAAAAGGATAAAACCGTGGTTCAGGCCGAGACCAGAATAGGGATTGTGCAGCGGGATTTCGGCATTGAAGAATGGGATTGGCCTCAGGGCGTAGGCCTGTATGGTCTTTACAAGCTGCAGAACTATTATGGCGATACGCGTTATATGGAATTTTTCCGGAATTGGTATTCCCGTAACCTGGAGGCGGGCCTGCCTTCCAAAAACATTAATACGACCGCTCCATATCTGCCTTTGGTGCTGCTCCTGGATCAGCTTGAGCCTTCCGGTGAACTGGAGGAGCTATGCCGGGAGCATGCGGATTGGCTCATTCATGAGCTGCCCAAAACCAAAGAAGGCGGCTTTCAGCATACGGTCACTGCCATTGGCAACCGGGATGGAATTCACCTGCACAACGGACAGCTATGGATTGATACGCTGTTTATGGCGGTGCTGTTTCTGAACCAGGCGGGGCACAAGTTTAACCGGCCGGAGTGGGCGCATGAGGCTGAACACCAGATTCTGCTCCATATCAAATATTTGTTCGACAAGCATACCGGCCTGTTCTTCCACGGCTGGAGCTTCGAACGCAATGATAATTTCGGCAGCATCTTCTGGTGCCGCGGCAATTCCTGGTTCACGTACGGGATCGTTGATTACCTGGAAGCCTGCCAGGATTCGATTAGCCCGGGGCTCCGGCGGTTTCTGATTGATACGTATACGGCTCAGGTCAATGCTCTGGTATCCCTCCAGGCAGCATCCGGTCTGTGGCATACCGTCCTGCTGGACCCGTCCAGCTATGAAGAGGTATCCGGGTCGGCCGCAATCGCTGCAGGGATGATCAAAGGCATCAAAGCCGGTATTCTGGATTCCTCTTATCAGGCTGCGGCAGACAAGGCCATTCAGGCGGTATGTCAAAATATTAGCGCAGATGGAACGGTGCTGAATGTGTCGGCCGGAACCGGTATGGGCATGGATAAGGACCATTACAAGAACATTGCCCTCAGACCTATGGCGTACGGACAGTCCTTAGCTCTTATTGCTTTATATGAAGCGTTAAACTAAACAGCAGAAAGCCTAATCCTTGAGCATGTACGCCAAAGGGTTAGGCTTTTTTTCGCAATAAATTATGTTAAGATTACATCAATAAAAATTTTTTGGCGAACGGGGAGAGAGATGTAATGACTGACTTTACAGCGATTCGGGACCTGTTCCACATTACGGAGCCATGCGGATTCGATAATGATTCGTTGGCACCGTGGATAGAACGTTACGGGCATATTCCGGAGGTGCTGCGGACGTATTATACGGAGCTTGGGGCCCACTCAGCATTGAACGCAACCCAGGATTTTCTGGTTCCGCCTCACAAGTTCCCGCGTTATATGGAAGAAGACTACTGCATCTTTTATACCGAAAATCAAGAAGCCTGTGTGTGGGGAATCCGTGCAGCGGACATGAAGCTTGATAATCCTCCCGTCTATGTGCGCAGCGGAGAGGAATGGGAGCGCCTGCGTTCGTCTGTTAAGGAATTTTTGCTGGCCATGGCCCACATGCAGGCAGTGCTGGCGATGGAGTATAGCAGCGAAGAATATTGGGAGGTTGATGAGGCTGCTGTGGAGCGGATTGAGCAGAGCTTTCCCTCGCGCCAAGCGGATTCGGATTTGTACACGGGTGTTCGTTTTTTTGGCCGGCCGGGTGAATTGATTGTAATTATGAACAACAACGGGGGCCATCTGCTAATGTTCGCGGCCGAAGACGAGGAACGCCTTGATGAATTGTACAACCTCTTTGAGCAGTGGACGGATCAATAGCTCCGCCCGCGTCAAATGGGCCTGACCGCAGTCAGGCCCCGCTCAACATCCATCAAACTGTTTCCGTTTTATTTAAACTGGAACCAGGTTAAATTGGCTACTGTGCTTGAATCGGACTTCACAAAAGTAACATATACCGTATGATTTCCTACAGCTGTTCCGGCACTAATCGGGATATTCTTGAGCGACCATTTCTGCCATCCGCCGGTGCTTTCTGCTGTCCAATAACCCAGCATAGTGCCAGTAGGGCTGTCCAGGTGGAATTCAATTCTTCCGCCGGAGTTAGCAGATGCAACCTTCAGATCAATGCTTGTTTTGGCTGTACTGCCAAAGTCTACATTTTTAAATGCGATATAGTCCCCATTAGTCCCGGCACCCACATTCAGCCCGCCGTCAGTGCTTGACTCATAGGAAAGAACACCTGAGCTAAGGTTATAGCCTTCCGCTTCAAACTTCAAAGTGTTGAATTTGGGAGCTGCAGCATAGCTGTTTGTATCTGTTATTTTCAAATCTGTCAAATTATCTACCGCAACGCCACCGACGCGAACATTATTGATTGTAACTCCAGAGACAGTAGCGGTATCACTCCAGCCCTTCATGATGGAAACCTCACCTAAAGCGCGTAAATTGATATTATTATAGACCACATTTTTGATCGGACCGGTTTTGGCCGACAGATCGAACCATCTGGAGTGAACACCGGATCTTGGCCAGAAGCCTTCCACATCGATATTATCAAAGATGATGTTCTGTGCTGCCGGAGTTCCATATAGATGACCTACTGCTAAAGCGCGCCAGCACCGGTATACAAAAGAGTTTTTAACAACAATGCCGTCCTGAAGCTGTTTCACTCCATCTCCAACCTTGAATGCTCCGCATCTGCTCCAAGCCAAAGCATCATCCACAACTACATTGGACTGGTTCTCAGGAGTTCCCGGCCAGTTTGCAGCGATATCCGTAGTGGCTACATCCCATGTCTTAAAAGAGTAGGTGTCATCCTCCGATACGGCTACAGTGTGCTTGATGAGTACATTCTGGCTCTCTTGAATGTCTATGGCATCATTCTCATAATCCAGCTCATTGTTGTTGAAGTGCTTGGTGTTCTGGAAGGTTACGTTATTCGATCTGGTAACGATTGTAGCCCAGCCGCCGCTGTCTCTGATGGTGATGCCGTCAACCGTGAAGTTGCTACACTGCAAGGGGACAAGAATATTGTTCAAATAATTGTTTGTATTCCTCATATAATGGCCATTGCCGTCAATAGTTCCCCTGCCGTATATCTTAATATTGTTGGCATTGGTTTCGGTATAAATAAACCAGGTTCCATCCTTATTCAGAGAGTTCTTATGGAAATGGGTAGTGTAATCGCTTGGATTTCCTGAACCCCGTATAACCGAACCACCCTCCAGATAAACCGAGACATTGCTTTTTAGAACAATGTTTCCGCTCTTGTACACACCGGCTGGAACGTATACGATACCGCCGCCTGCTGCGTTAGCCGCATTAATGGCATTCTGTATGGCCGTTGTAGCCAATGTGGCACCGGTACTGTCAGCACCGTACTGGGTTTTAACATTGTATATCCCTGAACCGGATGAGGCCGGAACATTGGTTTCAAGCGCATCTGCCGCAATCACCAGATCCTTCAGGTTATTGATTTTAACGATAAGATAGGTTGGCGATGAAAGGGTAAAGGTAAGTGTATTCCCGCTCTTGGTTGCAGTGATTCCCAATGCTTTGGGAGAAATATTATAGGTATTGATAGGCTCGCTGGCTGTTATTGTGATGGTAGTCGTACCTGAAAAAGAGAAATTACAATAATTATAGTTTACAAATACCTCTGAAGTGTCGATGACCGGTATATTGGTAGAGTCTGCTGTTACCGTGTATTGACTGGTCGTGGTATAGACCGATGGTAGTGGATAGCTCACAATTGTACCCGCCGCGTTTGCTGTTAAAGGAACGACAGCTACAATACTGGCGAGCATACAAACAATTAAACTTAATAACCTTAACCGTTTGAACATAAATGAACACCTCTTTCATATTTTTTAGAAAATACTATCTATCCTTTTGTATTCGCTTACAACCTGATTATAGTTTGATAGACGCATCCGGATAAGGCGGGTAATCCCACATTAAGGGCAGATTTCTGCAGCAGCTGTATACAGCAAAAGGAGGCAATCTCCGCCCTGCGGAAATCCCTCCCCTGCACATTCTTATTCTTTTCCAAAAAATGCAGTGTGAAGCCGGCTCAATGAAGAGTTTTCCGACATGGCCTAATAGTCCGCTCCCTTAACCGTACACCCGCACCTCAATAATCTCCGCATACTCCCTGCCGTTGGTCTCCAGAACCACGACCCGCAGACGGCCGGTGGTCACGGCCTCGCTCAGCGTGTGTACCCGCTTGCGCTTATAGTTGCCCTGTGCTTCTGCAATCACAGTCCATTCCCCGCTGATGTAGGCTTCGATCCGGTAATCCTTGACCAGTGTAGGCAGGATCTCGGCGTCTGTGATATGGTGATGCAGGTTGATCAGGTCCTCGTTCACATCGTCATTGAAGGTAACATGAACCTCGCGCAGCGTTACCGGCTCATTCCAGGCCAGCTCCAGCCATTCCGGCTGGCCGGAGGCCATATGGTCCGAGGACCACAGATGCGGGCCGCCGTACGGACGCAGGTAGCCGTCAATCACTTTGTCCGCCGCAAAGGCGCGGGTGGTCCCGGTCAGGCGGAGGCACGGAGCGTTGTGGTCAAATTTCTTTTTGTCCCACAGTACTACCGGCTGGGCGGGTTGATCCGCGAAATCCCGCGAGGCTGCGGGAGTGTCGCTATGCCCGTAGGCAAGCATCCCCGAAGCCGGCTCATCTGCCATATGCAGCGACAGTGCAGCGTTAGCCTTCACGACCAGGAACGCGTTGCGCGGTGTCTCCGGCTTCCATTGCAGCGGGAGCTTCACCCACTGCGCGGGTCCGGTCTGGACGGGAGCGGATGCAGATTGAATCAGCGTATGGGGAACATAATTCTCCGGCCGTCCGGTCTCCCATAACTCGACCGTCAACTCTCCGGCTTCGGCTGCATCGATCAGCAGCTCGATCCCGTCCAGCTCAGGATCAACCGGAACGGTGATGCCGATGTTATTGGTTAGTGGAACGCTGAACGCTGAAGCCTCCACGCTGAACCGGCTGCGTTCGCTGGAGGCGCTGACTGCGGCCGCCAGCGCCAGATCGGCTTCATCCTCGTTGCGCAGCCCGAGGACAGAAGCGTCCTGGCGGAGCAGCGTCTGCTGCAGCTCCTGCAGGTGTTCCGCCTGCAATTCGCGCGGCGTGATTCCCTTGGCGGCGCAGAGCGCAGCACCGGTACCGGCGGCTTCGCCGATGACCGCGCAGGTGGCCATGACGCGGGTCGTGCCGAACGCTACATGCGTAGCGCTAATGTCGCGGCCGGCCATCAGCAGATTGCTGACGTTCACGGAATACAGCGAACGGAACGGGATGTGATAGTTGCCGTCCGAGTACATATGCTTCGAGCCTGATTCTGTAGCGTACACGCCCTGCGGCGGATGCAGGTCAATGGACCAGCCGCCGAAGGCTACGCGGTCCGGGAATTCGCGTTGTGCCAGGATATCGTTCTGATTCAGAATATAATCGCCTATGAACCGGCGGTACTCGCGTTTGCCGGGAATCGAGCCGACCCATTCGAGGGTCATCTGGTCTGCATCGAATTTGCCGGAGTTCTTAATATAGTCCCAGATTCCGTAGATAACCGACCACAGCTCGTCGCGGATCGCCTCATTGTCATGAACGGTATCCTGCTCCCCGCCGAATTCAATCCACCAGTAGGCGCAGCCATTGTCGCCGCTGCGGATGATACGGCGCTCGGTAATCGAGGTCTGAGTAACATCGATAGCCATAGCCGGAGCAATATATTTGACCGGATGGCCGGCGTCCTTGGTGTAGAAGAGCAGGGTGCTGCCCAGCGTAATGTCATCCGGCGTCTCCGGTGCCCATTCTTCATTGAATTCTTCACGCGCTTCGCGGCCGAGCCGGAATTCAGCACCTGCCAGGAACCCTACCAGGCCGTCCCCCGTACAATCCAGAAAGACTGCGCTTTCAAAAGTAATTCTCCGCTCCGAGCCCATCATCCAGCCTGTGACGGAGCGGATGCTCCGCCCGCCACTGCCGTCCTCGTAAGCATCGACCTCATGCACATCTGTATTCAGGAATAGCTGGATATTCGGTTCGGCCTTAATCGCCTCCAGTACGACCATATCCCACAGATAAGGATTGCCGTCTTTGTTGCGGTACTGGTTCTCCACAAACAGCTCGCCCATAATCCCCGTCTCACGGGCATACCGGTGAGTGCCGTGCGAGGTTGCGCCGCATACCCATACCCGCACCTCACTGCTGGAGTTGCCGCCCAGCACCGGCCGGTTATTAATCAGCGCCACACGCTGGCCCAGCCGTGCTGCCGCAATTGCCGCACATACCCCCGCCAGTCCGCCACCCACGACAGTTACATCGGTATTAACCGTTTCACTACGCATTGTTGTATCTCTCCTTTGGTGTGTGTTAATATATCCGTAATTTCATGATAGTTGAATTGATAACCAATTAACATGCATGTAATTTCTAAGAATATATACTTTATTTCAATAGCATCATACGGGGAGGATAAGGCATGCGTACACACTGGTCCGTCCAGCCGGCAACCTATCTCTATTGGGATCAGAAAAAGCATTTTCTGCTGGAGCATGATACCTATCCGGTATGGACGATCTTCGCGGTCGAGCAAGGACAATTCGCTTACCGGTTCGGTGAGCACGAAGGGGAAGGCGGATTCGGGGACCTTATTGTATGTCCGCCCAAGACAGCTTTTTACCGGAGAACACTCACCGCTCTAACCTTCCACTTCATTCAATTCATATGGGAAGAGGAAGGGAAGTCCGAAGAGGACGCCCTGCTTGCGGGCAAATGGACCGTCCGGGATGCGGAGCGTCTCAGGTCAACGTACCGTTATCTGCGGAGCATCGGCAGAGGAGTGCTGGGCGAGCCTGCGCTTGGCAGGATGAAGCATATGGTGGAGGACCTGTGGAGGTTACTTGAAATTGAACACAGCAGCGCGGCGCACAATCAGCAATCCGCAGAGGCCCGTCCCGGTCCGCTGATGCAGCAGGCCAGGCAATGGCTGGAGGAGCATGCCGGTACCTCTATGAGTATGAGTCATTTGGCCCGGCTGCTGGAGCTTACCCCGGTTCAATTGACAAGACAATTCCGGTCTGCCTATGGGACGACCCCTTCGGAATTCGTGACCGGACTCAGGCTTAAGCGTGCCTGCCGGCTGCTGGAGGATTCCACGCAGTCCATCGACCTGATTGCCCAGCAGTGCGGCTATGAGAACGGCTTTTACCTCAGCCGGGTGTTCACAGCGAAGCTGGGAATCACGCCGTCGCAATACCGCAGGCAGCACCGCTTATAGCGCTAACCTGCCTGACTTATGACAATGCCGTGGAAGATTCGGTTTTTGTTTGGAAATAAGCTTCCATTGTTGTGTTAGAATATGAATATACAGATAAAGGAAGGGCACAAAGGATTGCTTATTGCCGATTTTGACCAATGAGGAGGCATCCCAATGGCAGAGCGAAGATGCGGAATTGTCAAATGGTACAAGGCAGATGAAGGGTACGGGCGGATTATGCTGGACGGGCAGGACGGGGAGCATGTTTTTGTACATTTCAGCGAGATTCTGCCGGACCCGCTTAAGGGCCCGCAAGGCTTCAGATTCCTGGAGGAGGGGCAGCAGGTGGCCTTTGATTTATGCGAATTCCCGAACATCTCAGATTCCCAGTACAGGACAGCTAAGAATGTGCGGGTACTGGAGGATTAGAGCAGGCAGGCATTTTGTAAAAAAGACAGATGAACGGGGGACCCACGCTAATGGAATCACTGGAACACTATATGAAGCAGCTCACCGCTGCTGCCGCGCAGAGCGCAGCCTTCCATAAGGAGCTGCCCTTTGGGAAGTGGCGGGCCGCTCTTGCTGAGAGGTTCGCGAAGCGGCTGGGCGGCTTCCCCGCGCAGTCGGCGGCGCTTGCACCTTTGCTGCTGGAGCGGACCGTCTGCAGCGGATACATACGTGAACGTGTAGAGATTACCACTTATGAAGGACTCAGAATGCCGCTCTATCTGCTGCTTCCGCAGGAGCCGGTCTCTTCCCCCTGCCCGGCAGTACTGGCGATTCACGGACACGGCTATGGCAGCCGGGAGATCACCGGCTTGAGCCCGGACGGGTCGGAACGCACAGGCGACCCGGGGCTGCATAAGGATTTTGCCGTCTCGCTGGTGAAGCAGGGCTTCGTGGTTGCTGCACCGGAGGTGCTGGGCTTCGGAGACAGGCGGCTGGCCGAGGATGCGGAGAGCGGAGAGCCCGGCCGCAATTCCTGCTTCCGGCTGTCCTCTGCGCTGCTGCTGGCGGGTCAGACCATGGCAGGTTACCGGATCTATGAGACGATGAGGGCGCTGGATTATCTGCTGGCACGGGAAGAGGTCCATAGCGGCCGGATCGGCATCATGGGCATTTCCGGCGGCGGGCTGGTGGCCGGCTTCACGGCTGCTCTGGATGAACGGATTCACTGTGCGGTGGTCAGCGGGTACGCTAGCACATTCGCTGACAGCATTCTTGCGCGAAGCCATTGTCTGGATAATTACATCCCGGCGATTCTGCTGGAGGCAGAGATGCCGGATTTACTTGGCCTAATCGCTCCCCGCAGCCTGTTCCTGGAGTCGGGGGACCGTGACCACCTGTTCGGACCGGAAGCCGCCCGGACAGCGTTAGCCAGGCTGAAGGACATTTACAGGGCGGCAGGCAGCGAGGAACAGGTAGAAGCTGACTTTTTCAGCGGGGGACATGAGATTCACGGCGGACCGGCATATACGTGGCTGCGGAGACAGCTTGCCGGAGTCTGACACTGGACAGAAGCAACAATCGCAGGATGGTCCTGCAGAATCGCGGAGGCTTGAACTGGAATGGAACAGGAAATACAGCGGATAACTGAATGGATTGGCAGCCGGGAGGAGCGGATCATTATCGGCATCTCGGGCCACGGTGCCTCCGGCAAAACAACGTTTGCCACCGAGCTGATAAGCCGTCTGGGGCAGGATACGGTGAATGTTCTAAATACTGATCCTTACATTATCGGGTCTGATCTCAGGAAGTACGCTATGATCGAATATGAATACAACGGTGAACATTACCGCGACAAAATGACAGCCTGCCACCCGTCCGCCCATCATGCCAGTGCGCTGGAGCGGGACATCCGGATGCTGCGGGACGGGCTGGAGCTGTATTCGATAGCAACCCATTATGCGGAGAGCACACGGCTCACGCCTGACCGCAAGCTTAATATTATCGAGGGGATGAGCGTGGCGTTCACGGACCCGGCGTTATACGATCTCACAATCTATCTGTATACTGATGGCGAGACCGAGCTGGAACGCAGAGGGGTCCGTGATGTGGCCGAGCGGGGGACAGAACTCGCTTACCTGCTGAAATCCCATGAGCAGCGCAGGATTCAATATGAATTATTCATGCATCCCTATCATGAGAATTTCGACATCGTCATCAGGAATCAGCCTTGACGGCTTGAAGCGTCTTCAGAAACCTCTCAATCTGCTTCTTATGGTGCTTGTCATGCGGAAGAAAGCCGCGCAGATGCTTGCGGATGCTGAAGGCTTTGCCGTCGCCATCCTTGTAGGTCTGCTCCAGAGCTTCATCGCTCAGGGAGGCGGCGTAACTGGTGATTTTGCGCCGGTAGAGAATGAATTGGCTGATCGCTTCCTGTACGCTCACAGTCTCCGCATAACGGACGGCATTGGCATTAAACTCATTGAAGTTCAAATGCTGAGAGGTCAGCGGACGGCCCTCCCGGATGCTTACAAAAGCGGCTTCATAGAAATACTTGTCCCACAGCATCAGGTGACACAGCAGGTCTTTAAGGGACCATTTGCCTGGCTCCAGTGGTGTCACCCAGACGCCAGGCTCAAGTTTGGCAAGAGATTCAATGTAGGGAATCAGAGCTTCATATTCCTGAATAAGCTGCATGTTGGTTTTGGCTGCCACGATCATTCCACCTTCTCAAGTAGTATTGGATAAAAGTGCTATATAGACTACTATACCTGAAGTAACCTGACGGCAGCCTGTCAGGTTTGTTAGAACCGGCATGAACAGTGGTATAATCTACGGATAGAATGTCAGTCATACAGGAGGTTCATTATGCAGCAGAGAGTGCTGCTGATTGAGGATGATGAAGCAATCAGCGAGATGGTCAGCTCTTATCTGACCAGGGAAGGCTATATAGTAGATACCGCTTACGATGGAGAGGCAGCGGTCAGCAGGTTCCTTGGCAGTCCGGCGTACGACTTGGTGCTGCTGGATCTGATGCTGCCGAAGCGCAGCGGCACCGATGTGCTGCAGATCATCCGCGGCGGCAGTCTGGTGCCGGTGCTGATCATGTCGGCGAAGGACAGCGATGTGGACAAGGCACTGGGGCTGGGCTTCGGTGCGGATGATTATATCACCAAGCCGTTCTCGATGATTGAGCTGGCGGCCCGGGTGAAGGCGGCGATCCGCCGGGCCGGTTATGCAGCCGCCGGAAGCCAGGCGGCCGTTGGCAGCCTCACGCCGCCCGGAACGGAGCCGCAGCCGGAACCCAAGATAATTACGCGGGGCGGATTAACTGTGGATCTCGATAACTTCGCTGTGCTGAAGAACGGGGAGAATGTGAAGCTCACGGCCAAGGAATTCCACATCCTGAAGCTGTTCGTCAGCAATCCCGGAAGGGTCTTCACGAAGGCGCAAATCTACAGCCTCGTCTGGGAGGAAGACTATTTCGGCGACGAGAATGTCATTAATGTACATATGCGCAGACTGCGCGAGAAGATTGAGGAGGATCCGTCTCATCCGGTATATATCCGCACACTGTGGGGGATCGGCTACAAGCTGGGGGACCTGCCGTAATGATTATCCTGCTGTCCATACTGGTTGTGCTGTTGTTGATCATCATCCTGCTGCAATCCATGAGCGCACGCAAGCATTCACGCCAGCTTGACTATATTCATCACAAGCTGGAGCATATTCTGGAGCAGGGCACGCATGAACGGCTCTTGATGATGAGCCAGAGTCCGCAGGTGCAGCAGCTGCTGACCGACCTGAACCGGCTGCTGGATATCAACCATCAGGGGGCGGTGCAGCGCGCCCGGCTGGAGAAATCGATGCGCGGGATGCTGGCCAATGTCTCCCATGATCTGAAGACCCCGCTGACCGTAGTGCTCGGATACATTGAGACGCTGCTGCATGATGAGACGGTCTCCGCAGAGGAGCAGCAGCGCATCCTGCGCACCATCCACGCCAAGGCTGGAGAGGTGATTACGCTGATGAACCGCTTCTTCGATCTGGCCAAGCTGGAGTCGGGGGACCGGAACATTGTGTTATCCCGGATTGAGCTGGGCGAGGTATGCCGCCGCAATATTCTGGCCTTCTACGATCTCCTTAGTGCCAAGGGCGCCGAGGTGGAGATCGAGATCCCCGATGAGCCGCTCTACATCATGGGCAACGATGAGGCGCTGGACCGGGTGCTGTCCAATCTGCTGTCCAACAGTATTACTTACGGCGATGCTGGCGGAGTGCTTGGACTGAGGCTGTATGCGGATACCGGACGGGTATACATCGAGGTCTGGGACCGGGGCAAGGGCATCGCCGAGGGCCATGAGGACAAGGTGTTTGAGCGGCTGTACACCCTGGAGGATTCGCGCAACCGCGATTACCAGGGCAGCGGGCTGGGGCTGACCATCTCGAAGCGGCTGACCGAGCAGATGAACGGGACGATCTCGCTGAGCAGCCAGCCGTATGTCCGGACGGCGTTTACGCTTTCTTTTCCCCGGCACACCTTCTGAGCTTCTTAAGAATTAAGTAAGATTTCAGTAAGATAAAAGCAAATTCCGCCCTGTAGAATCAGTATCAGGAAGACAAACAAGAGGCTAAAGGGGATAACGGAAATGACGACGATACTGCGGACATGGGATTTAACCAAGGTCTATCAGGATAAGGAAATCGTAAGCAGTGTGAACATGGAGATCAGGCAGGGTGAAATCTACGGGTTCCTGGGACCCAACGGCGCCGGCAAAACGACCGTGATGAAGATGATCACGAACCTCGTGAAGCCGACCGCAGGAGAGATTGAATTCTTCGGTGAAAAGATGACCGCCCGCTCCTACGAAATGCTGAAGCGCATGGGCAGCATCATTGAATATCCGGTGTTCTACGATAAGCTGAGTGCCCGCGAGAATCTGGCGCTGCACGGGGAGTATATGGGCTTTTATGATGCTAACGCGGTAGAGGAAGCACTTGAGCTGGTCAAGCTGAGAGCCGTGGACAGTAAGCCAGTGAAGAACTTCTCACTGGGGATGAAGCAGCGGCTGGGTATTGCCCGAGCGGTGATGACGAAGCCGGAGCTGCTCATTCTGGATGAGCCGATCAACGGGCTGGACCCGATGGGCATTATGGAGCTGCGCGAGGTGTTCCGCATGTTAAGCCGGGAATACGGGATGACCCTGCTGATCTCCAGCCACCTTCTTGGGGAAATTGAGCAGGTTGCCGATACGGTTGGCGTTATTCGCGAAGGCAAGCTGGTCGAGCAGGTGGCGATGGATACGATCCGCAGCCAGAATACACAGTACATTGAGCTGATTACAGGGGAGAGCACGAAGGCGGTATACGTTCTGTCGCACAAGCTGGGCCTGACCAACTTCAAGGTACTGGACCCGCGCACCATCCGTATCTATGAGGATATCCCGCAGCTAACGCTGAGCAAGGCACTGGTAGAAGCCGAGGTCGGGCTGGAGAGCCTGAGCAAGAAGCATCATTCTCTTGAAGATCATTTCGTAGAACTGATGGGAGGTGCCCGCCATGCTTAAGCTGATGCGGCTGGAGCTGCGCAAGAGCAAGTTCACGTTCCTTCGGAGTGTGCTGATTGCAGATCTGGCGATCCTTGGGTTTATGATTCTGCTGATTCTCACCGGGATGGATGAGGGAGACTTCGAGTCGTATGATAATGTGTTTCAAGGCGTGTCTGTATTGGTAAAAGCAACCTATATCATCTTTGCCTCCGTGCTGCTCAGCAAGCTGGTGATCGACGAGTACAAGAGCAATACGATCACAGTACTGTTCATGTACCCGGTGCCGCGCAAAATGCTCATGGCCGCCAAGCTGATCATTGTTTTCCTGTTTACCTTCTTCGGCATTTTGCTGTCGGATGTGGTGATCAGCAGCATTCTTGCAGGAGTGACTTATGTATTTCCTGATGCGATTCAAGGATCTCTAACCCGGGAGCTGATTGTTTCGAATCTGCTGCGGGCCGGAACAGATGCGCTCTATGCGGCCGGCATCGGACTGATTCCGTTATTCTTCGGAATGCGCCGCAAATCGGTACCGGCGACGATTGTCTCCGCCGTCCTGATCGTCATGGTGATCTCCTCCGGCTTCGGCGAATTCCGCATGGGCAATCTGCTTGGAATTTCAGTCACGCTTGCCCTGGCCGGTGCGTTCATTGCCTATCTGTCGATCCGCAATATTGAGCATCAGGATGTAGGTTAAGCCTGCATCCGGTATGGCACTGAATCAAACAGACAACCGCCCAATCCTTCATGAGGATTGGGCGGTTGTTTGCTGTATGCGGATGGCAGGATGCGATGTTTTGGTGGCGACCATCTGCAATTTTTTTGCTATAATAAGAAATAATTCAGAAGCGTTCTACATATTCAGACTGCTTGTGCAGTCTTCGTATATTACATTACAGCTAAGCTTGGAGCAGCAGAGGAGGTGGGCTATGATTAAAGATTGGACTTCCATTCTGGACCGGACGCTATCGGGAGACAGTGCTTACCGGGCGTTGTATGATCATCATCCGGACCTTATTCTTGTGCTGGACCGGCAGGGGCGTTACATCGACAGCAACCGGATGTTAAATGCCGGAGAGGCTGGCAGGATGAACGGACTGCGGCTGCATCCTCCCGGCGGGACACATTTCGCTTCCGCTCTGGCCGGCATTGCTTCCAGCTTCGGGCTGGAGGTTGAAGCGGCAGAGGAGCACCGGGACATCACCCGGGAAGCGGGAGCAACGGTACAATACGTTCCGCTCCATACGGAGGAAGGCATAGCCGGAGTTTTTGCCATCTTCCATGATCCGGTGAACCGGCCCGCCTCTCTGCTGCTGGAGAGCTGGATCGCTATGGGCACCGCAGCGGGAGGCGCAGGCCGGACCGGGGAATGGACAGACGGGGAGATAAGGTCAGAGGAGGAGGGAGAGCTGCCGCTGGCCGAGTTCGTCTTCGAGATGGCGGAGGACAAGCGGCTGAGCCTGATTCTGAATTCCGTTGCTGCCGGCATCTTCGGCCTGGACACGCTGGGCCGGACGATCTTCATTAACCGCGAAGGGGCGCAGATGCTGGGCTATGAGCCTGCGGAGCTGGCCGGGCAGCCGATGATGGAGATGATTCATTATATCCGCGGGAGCGCCGCAGGCCATTCCCCGCTGGAATGCCCGATCATGCTGACCGTGCAGGACGGGATGACCCGCAGCAAGGCGGATGAAATCTTCTGGCGCAAGGACGGCACCAGCTTTTTCGTGAATTACCGGATCGCTCCGCTGCTGGACAGAGGCATCATCTGCGGCGTGGTGGTCTCGTTCAGCGATATTACGAACGAACGGGAGATTCTCCGTGCCAAGGAATCGGCAGAGCAGGCCGCCCAGGCCAAGTCCGATTTCCTGGCGATGATGAGCCATGAGATCCGTACCCCCATGAACGGAATGATCGGCATGGCTGACCTGCTGCTGGAGACGGAGCTTGGAGAGGAGCAGCGCAGCTACGCCGAGATTCTGCGCAGCAGCAGCTACAGTCTGCTGCAGATTCTCAATGATATTCTGGATTTCAGCAAGATGGAGGCCGGCAAAATGCCGCTGCAATCCGAGCGCTTCGACCTGCGCGAGATGCTGGAGGGCGTCATTGACCTGTTCACCCCGAAGGCGGAGGAGAAGAAGCTCGCCCTGCGCTGGTGGGCCGATACCACCGTGCCGGATACAGTCACTACAGATCCGAGCCGGCTGCGTCAGATTATCGTCAATCTGGTCGGCAACGCGCTGAAGTTCACCGAACAGGGCAGCGTGACCCTGTCGGTGAAGAATATTCCGCTCCCGGCCTCGCCTGAATATTTGCTGGAATTCTCTGTCCGCGATACCGGAGTAGGCATTGCAGACAGCAAGCTGAACCTGCTGTTCCTGTCCTTCTCCCAGCTTCACCCGTCCATTAACCGCAAATACGGCGGCACCGGGCTGGGGCTGGCGATCTGCAAGCAGCTGGTGGAGCTGATGGGCGGAACGATCTTTGTGGAAAGTGAGGAGGGCCGGGGGTCGATATTCCGGTTTATGCTTCCTTTTGTGAAGGAGGAGGAGGAACTCTATGCAGGAACAAATGTCGATTACGAATAAAGCCGCTTGGGAATCCAAAGCCTACCAAGCCTGGACTCAGCACCATGGAACACCCGATGCGCTTGCTGTGCGATTGAAGCAGAACCCCACACATAAGCTGCGTTATTGGCTTAAGTATACAGGTGACCCGGCGGGGCTAAAGGTGCTGAATCTGCTTGGCTCCCACGGTATGAAGGCTATTTGCTTCGCGCTGCTGGGGGCTGAGGCTACGGTTGTAGACATTTCGGAGGAGAACCGCTTATATGCCTGTGAGGTCGCGGAGGCAGCAGGGATCAGGCTGAACTACATTTGTGCAGACGTCATGAATATTCCTGCAGAAGAGACTTTGGGAACGTTCGATGTGGTGCTGATGGAGTTTGGAGTTCTGCATTATTTTACAGATTTGAATGCTGTGTTTGCCTTGATCCGCAGACATCTGAAGGCGAGTGGACGACTCCTGCTGACCGACTTCCATCCGTTCGCCAGAGCCTGGCTGACCACCAAGACGCTTCAGCATCCTACTGGCAGTTATTTTGACGATTCGCTCAGAGCAGGTGAGGTTGCCTATGCCAAGCTGCTTCCCGAAGAGGAGCGTGCCGGGCTGCCGCAGGTGGTGACACGGAGCTGGACGCTGGGGGATATCCTGACCTCCGTAGCTTCCCAGGGACTATCGATCCGCGCCTTCGAAGAAATCCCAAGCGCCGAAGACCCGAGATTCCCCGAATTCTACACACTGGTTGCTGATGCGGCTGAGGGGCTGTTAAGCCCGTTATACCCCGGTACGACAACATAATAGTATCCAGCAAAAAAACAGCAGGTCTCCATTTGGGGACCTGCTGTTTCTTGTTGGCAGAATGTAATCGAAAAACCGGTTACAATGGACGTGGCGGAGGCGCATCGGCCAAATGTATACGAAAAAGCGAACACAATTGGAGCTACGAAGGCCCGTCAGCCAAATGTATGCGAAACGAACACAATAGGAGCTACGTAAGCACATCGGCCAAATGTATGCGAAAAAGTGAATACAATTGGAGCTACGTAAGCACACGAGCCAAATGTATGCGAAAAAGCAAACACAATGGGTGTGGCGGAGGCGCGCGAGCCAAATGTATGCGAAAAAGCGAACACAATTGGAGCTACGAAGGCCCATCAGCCAAATGTATGCGAAAAAGCGAACACAATTGGAGCTACGAAGGCACATCAGCCAAATGTATGCGGAAAAGCGAACACAATTGGAGCTACGTAAGCACATCGGCCAAATGTAATCGAAAAACCGATCACATGTACCCGCTTCTACCGCATATACATCAGACCCACGGTAGCGGGACCGCAATGGCTGCCGATGACACAGCCGGCATGAATGACGGCGATCTCGGAGACGTTGGTCTGTCTCCGCAGCGCGGACTCCAAGTACTTGGCGTCCTCATCGGCCAGCGTATGGGCGACAATCAGCAGCTCTGTATCCATGTCGGCTGCATTCGCCAGCGCATGCTGGAGCATCTGCTCCACCGCCTTCTCCTTCTTGCCGCGGATGCGGGCAACCGGCACAATGGCCCCGTCCACCAGCCGCAGAACCGGCCGGATCTTCAGCAGGCTGCCGATGAAGTTCTGCATCCCCGAGCAGCGGCCGCCCATATATAAGTAGTCCAGCGTGTCGACCACGAATTCTGATTCCACCCGGCTGCGGGCTGCGGTGATCATCGCTGCGATGTCGGCGGCACTCTGTCCCTTGGCGGCGGCACGGGCTGCCTTCATCACCAGCAGCGCGATACCGCCGCATAAGGTCTCCGAATCGACGACATGCACCCGGCCCTCCGGGAATTCACCCGCTGCCAGAAGTGCATTCTGATATGTAGAGGATAGAGCAGAGGATAGACTGATATAGACGATATCATGGCCGCTATCAATTACCGGCTGAAAGGCAGTGATGAAATCTGCCGGGGAAGGGGCAGCTGTCTTGGGCAGAGCGCCGCGCGCGGCTACCCGGCGGTACACTTCCTCAGGGGTAATCTCTACCCCATCCTTAAATGTGCCGTCCTCAAAAACGACATATAACGGAACAATGCCGATATCATACGTGTCCTTCCAGCCTTGAGGCAAATCGGAAGTGCTGTCTGAAAAGATTTTTACGATAGACATGAATATCTCCTTCACCAATGTCGGATGAGAATACACTAGATTAAGACTCTATAATCTGTTTATTATACCAAGCTTACATAGAATCTCAAAACAAAAAAATGTAACCGGCCAGACACACAGCGCCGCCGCCCACGCCAAAACGGCCTCACCGTCCATGTTAGACAGCGAAGCCGTTCCCGGATACACACCATGCCTTGAATCTTATTTCTTCACCGGAATCCATACTTCACAGACATAATCCCCGGATGTCGTATCGCCGGGCGGGTACAGCTCGAACTCAGGCCCGCCGGTATGCTGATACCCCGTTCCCGGGAACCATTCCTGGTAGATCCGCTGCCACACCCCTTGAATCGCATGCGGCAAAGCACCCTCGGACCGGAAGACCGCCCAACTGGTGGCCGGAACGACTGCCGTCTCATACCCCTGAGCGTCCGTCTCCGGCGTTCCTTCCACCCCGATCCAGTAGGTCAGCATTTCCTTCTCCATATCCATACACATACAGATGCCAAGCCATTTGCCGGAGGCACTAAGCTCAATCAGCTTATCGGAAGTGCCGTCCTCATTGCATTCGTCCCAGAACTGCGGGATTCTGCGGAGATTCTCCCCGTCACGGGTGGTTACCTCGATTGATTTGCCGATAACGGTAAAAGCTGGTTTATCCACGATTTTGTAGTCCATGTCCTGATCTCCCTTCAATGATAGGTGGAATGAGATGCGGGGGAAGGCTTTGAGCTGGACGCCGGGCTTACGCGCTGCCGAAGGGGTAATCCCATGGGTTTTGCGGAACGCCCTGGCGAAGGATTCCGGCGAGTCATATCCGTATTTCAGCGCCACATCCAGCACACGAACCTTGGACATGGCCAGCTCCTGGGCAGCCAGCGTCAATCTGCGTTTGCGGATATAGTCGGCCACGGTGAAGCCGGTCAGCATACTGAACATGCGCTGGAAGTGGAAGGGTGAGACAAAGGCCACTTCAGCCACTTCCTCAATGCGCAGAGTGTCCGTCATTTTCAGCTCCATATAGTCCAGCGCATTCTTCATTCGGATCAGCCATTCCAAGCTCCCCATCTCCCTCTGCAATCATCCTACCACACCATCGAACGAATGTTCCTGTTATTCTCTGCTCAAGAGTGACAGGTTCCTATCCACCTATGATGTCATATTCGAAGGGGTTTGTCAGCCTCCGGTGCGCTACCCGATCCGGCAGACTCTGGCCTCGTAAGGGCGGAGGGTGCTGCGGTCCATGGCTGCCGGCTCTTCGGGGTAATTGCTGATAATCGTTGCGGTGACGGTATTCAGCTCCTCCGTTAAGTCAGCCGTCTGCGGGGTATCGCTGAAGTTAAGCAGAATCAGCCACTTTTCCCCTTCCAGGGTGCGGGTATAGGCATAGATATATTCATGCTCCGGCAGCAGCAGCTCATAATCGCCATAGACCATAATCAGATGCTGCTTGCGCAGACGAATCAACTGCTGATAATAGTAAAATACTGAGTCGGGATCAGCCAGCGCCTGCTCCACATTGATCTCCGTATACCGGGGGTTGAGCTTTAGCCATGGGGTCCCGGTGGTGAAGCCGGCATTCGCCGAAGCGTCCCACTGCATCGGAGTGCGGGCGTTGTCGCGGCCTTTGGCATGAATCGCCTGCAGAATGGTGTCGTGGTCCTCGCCGCCTTCGGTCACCTTTTCCCGGTACATATTGAGAATCTCAATGTCCTTATAGTCCTCCAGCCCGGAGAACTTCACATTGGTCATGCCGATTTCCTCACCTTGATAGATGTAAGGCGTGCCTTTGAGCGTGTGCAGCAGGGTGGCCAGCATTTTGGCCGATTGCACGCGGTATTTGCCGTCATTGCCGAACCGGGAGACCATCCGCGGCTGATCGTGGTTGTTGAGATAGAGACTGTTCCAGCCCTTGTCTGCAAGCCCCACCTGCCATTTATGCAAAATATCCCGCAGCCCCTTCAGCGTCCACGGTACCACATTCCACTTGCCGCCTTGGCCGGAATCCACGTCCATATGCTCAAACTGGAACACCATTTGCAGCTCATGACGGTCTTCGCCTGTGTAGAGAATGGCATCTTCTACGGTAGCTCCCGGGGTCTCCCCAACGGTCATAACATCATAGCGGGAGAGCACCTCGCGGTTCATCTCCTGCAGATATTCATGGACCCGGGGTCCGTTCATGTAGTACTCTCCGCCGCCCGTCAGCTCGCCTGGCGCGAGGTCCTCATGCTGCACCGAAGGCAGGCCCTCCACCTTGGAGATCAGGTTGATCACATCCATCCGCAGCCCGTCCACGCCCTTGTCCAGCCAGAAGGCGATCATTTTGTAGAGGGCTTCCCGCAGCTTAGGATTATCCCAGTTCAGATCCGGCTGCTTGCGCGAGAACAGGTGAAGATAATATTCGCCGGTGGTCTCGTCCAGCTCCCAGGCCGGTCCGCTGAAGATGGAGCTCCAGTTATTCGGCAGTGCGCCGTCCGGCCCGCCGGGACGCCAGATGTAATAATCGCGGTAGGGATTATCCTTGGAGGAGCGGGATTCCGCGAACCAGGCGTGCTCGTCCGAGGAATGGTTAATGACGAGGTCCATCATCAGCTTCATGCCGCGTTCGTGCAGTCCGGCGAGCAGCTCCTCCCAGTCCCGCATGGTGCCGAATTCATCCATAATATCCTCATAGTCGCTAATGTCGTAACCATTGTCATCGTTCGGTGATTTGTAGACCGGCGACAGCCAGACGACATCAACGCCCAGCTTCTGCAGATAATCCAGCCGGGAGAGGATACCCCGCAGATCGCCGATGCCGTCTCCGTTGCTGTCCTGGAAGCTGCGCGGGTAGATTTGGTAGACAACGGCTTCTTTCCAAAAGGCTCTTTTCATAAATGTAGCTCCTTTACCATGGTATATTAGGTTTATAGATTACAAGGGAATGGAGATGATTAATTTGACATTGAAAGCGGTTCTTTTTGATCTGGATGGCACACTGCTGGACGGGAGCTTACTACTCGATGATTACTTATCCAACTTCCAGCAACATTGTACAGGTTACCCTAACTTGTTAACTACGCTTACTGCGCTGAAGAATAACGGCCTAAAGATTGCGTTGATCTCCAACGGTTACGGCCAATTCCAGTACGATAATTTCAAGGCGCTGAACATCGCGCATTTATTCGATGAGGTGCTCATTTCCGAATGGGAGGGACTCCGTAAACCGGATCAGGCCATCTTCCATCGTGCATTTGGCCCGATTGGGTGTAGACGCTGAACAAGCCGTTTATGTTGGAGATCATCCGGATAACGATATCCGGGCCAGCCGCGAAGCGGGAATGAAGGCCGTCTGGAAGCGCAACCATCAGTTTGTTACTATGGCCGAAGCCGATGCTGTCATTGATGATTTGGGTGAATTAATAGATCTCTTATTGCAAAAAAGCCCCGAAGAAACCGGATATCTTCGGGGCTGATAAGCTTACACCGTAACAGAAGTGCCTGCGGCGCTGACGGTGCCCAGTCCGTTGACTGTGTATTTCTTGCCGTGGATGGTCAGGGCAGCCGGAACCTCGGTTTCATTGCTGACGGTAATCTGCGCATCGGTTACGGTCACCTTCAGGCGGGAGCCGCGGAACATGATTTTGAACGAATAAGAGGTCCAGTGTCCGGGATTGGACGGGTTCAGCACGAGCCGGTCATTCAGCACGCGCAGTCCGCCGAAGCCATGAACCACCGACATCCAAGTGCCCGCCATGCTGGTCGTATGGCAGCCGTCCTCCGTATCGTTATTGTAATTGTCGAGATCCAGCCGCGAGGTCCGGAGATACATCTCGTACGCCTTCTCCTTGTAGCCCAGCTCACAGGCCAGAATGGCATGGATGCAAGGGGAGAGGGAGGACTCATGCACGGTAATCGGCTCATAGAAGTCGAAGTTACGCTTCTTGGTCTCCAGATCGTAGCGGTCGCCCAGGAAGTAGAGTCCCTGCAGCACATCCGCCTGCTTGATGAAGCAGGAACGGAGAATCCGGTCCCACGACCATTTCTGGTTCAGCGGCAGGTTCTCCGGAGACACATCCTTGACCTGGATAATCTCTTTGTCGAGGAAGCCGTCCTGCTGGAGGAAGATGCCGCGTTCGTCGTCCGCCGGGTAGTACATTTTGCCGATAATCTCATTCCACTTGGCCGTTTCGCTCTCCAGCAGTTCCAGCTTATCGGCCAGCTCGGCATAACGTGAAGGCTCCTGCTCCCGCAGGTAATCCAGCGCTTCCAGCGTGTATTCCATCGTCCAGGCGGCGATGCGGTTCGTGTACCAGTTGTTGTTGACATTATTCTCGTATTCATTCGGGCCGGTGACGCCGAGCATCACGTATTTGTCCTTGTGCGCCACGTAGTGCACGCGTTCCTCCCAGAAGCGGGAAATCTCCACCAGCACCTCCAGGCCATATTGGCCGAGATACGCTTTGTCGCCGGTATAATTGACATAATTATAGATGGCATAAGCAATCGCACCGTTGCGGTGAATCTCCTCGAACGTGATCTCCCACTCGTTGTGGCATTCCTCGCCGTTCATCGTCACCATCGGGTAGAGCGCGCCTTTGCGGTAGCCGAGCTTGCGGGCGTTCTCCTTGGCCTTCTCCAGATGCTTGTAGCGGTAGATCAGCAGATTGCGGGCAATCGATGCGTCTGCGGTGCTGAGATAGAACGGCACACAATAGGCTTCCGTATCCCAGTAGGTGCTGCCGCCGTATTTTTCCCCGGTGAAGCCCTTCGGTCCGATGTTGAGCCGATCGTCTTCACCTGTATACGTCTGATTCAGCTGAAAAATATTAAACCGGATCGCCTGCTGCGCCGACACATCGCCCTCGATAATAATGTCGCTTTCCTTCCACTTGTCGCCCCAAGCCGCGGCTTGCTCAGCTAGTAGCGCAACGAAGCCGGCCTCCTGTGCACTTTGCAGTGCTGTATGAGCGGCGTCCACCAGCTGGCCCAGCCCGTAATTGCGGGAGGTCACATTGGCGACGTATTTGTAGATCACAAGCTGATCGCCGGATTGCACCGGAACCGTCACTTTACTGCCCACATATTTCTCCTGTTCCAGCACTTCAGCTTCGGCCGTAGCCGGCTCCCCATTCAGCAGAACATCGAAGGCAAAGGCCGAGGTCACATGAAAATCCAGCTTCTTGGTCTTCAGCGTCAGATGCCCGCCCGCCGGTCCGGCCTTTTTCTCCACCTCGTTCCAGAATTTCTCGTCATAGTTGGAATCCTTGTTCTTGACGTCCCCGTCCAGGTAAGGGGTGATGGTAATCAAGCCGGAGAAGTTCAGCGGCATCACGGAATAACGGATCGCTCCGATCTCATGGCGGGCCATGCTGACAATGCGGATGCTCTCAACCTTGACTTCTTTGCCGTCCTGCGTGGCTGCGGTGAAGCTGCGGGAGAGTGTGCCTTCCTTCATGTTCAGTACCCGGCTGAACTCGCTGACTGTGCATTCGGCCAGATCCAGCGGCGTCCCGTCCAGCTCAATGTTGATGCCGATCCAGTTGGTGCTGTTCAGTACTTTGGCAAAATACTCCGGGTACCCGTTCTTCCACCAGCCGACCCGTGTCTTGTCAGGGTAATAGACCCCGGCCATGTAGCTGCCCTGCAGGCTGTGCCCGCTGTATTGCTCCTCGAAATTGGCCCGGCCGCCCATGTATCCGTTCCCGATGCTGAAGATGCTCTCGGAAATCTCCTGGGTCTGCGGATCAAAGGACTCTTCAATGATGGACCATTCGTCAATTTTTAAGTATTGTTTCATTGTTTTGGCTCCTTTAAGGGGGATAGGGATATAAAATGAACTAAAACCCGTATTAAAATTATGGTGACTGTACCGCCGCTGCGCGTAATGTTTGGACTTCCGGTCGCTGTTATAATCAGATTTCTTTATATTGGTAGCGGATGAAATCTGATTATAAAGGCGAACGCTGACGCTCCTACAGTTCCAAACTTTCACTCCGCAGCTTCGTCTCCATAAGTTTAATGACTGCTTTCAGTTCTTTTATTGAGAGTAGGGAAGCAAACAGGTGCATCCGCCCGCGTATATGCTTACTTCCGGTGTGCGGCGGAACATAGTTGCTTGAGTTAGTTGTATTCTGTACATTTACAATTGGCGATTCGATGTACATTAGCAGTATAAGTGTAGTCTGTACAACTAAATCTGCCTTAAATGGGCATATCAGCTTTAAAGCGGGCACCACAATTGTACAAAGTACAACTAAGCGGATAATCGGGAGCTAAATTGGCAATTTAGTTGTACAAAGTGCAGTAAGGCTATCCGGCGGACTGGAGATGCCGCTCAACAAGAGGCCTGCACACGGCCCTGTCCGGCTCCTGTTACTATTCGTCAGACAGAGGCAAAGAATTCCTGCAACGCGGCAACACTGAGCTGCTGCAGGGAAGGGACAACTAGCGTGGCTTCGCCAAGCGTCTCGGGCGAGCCGATACCGACGCTGCGCATACCGGCGCGGGAAGCGGCCAGGATGCCGGCGGCGGCATCCTCGAAGACAACACAGTGGGCGGGAGCCGTATCCAGCGCCTTCGCTCCGAGCAGAAAGACCTCAGGGTCGGGCTTAGCGGCGCTGGTATGCGTGCCGTCGATGATGGCATCGAAATAAGGAGTCAGGCCGGTATTGTCCAGGATGGTCATCGCATTTTTGCTGGCAGAGCCGAGGGCCACCTTGATTCCCTGTTCCCGGCATTCCTTCAGGAAGTCCAGAGCGCCGGGCAGGATCTCCGAGCTGTCCATCCTGGCGATATACTCGACATAGCGGCTGTTTTTCTGCTCCGCCAGCCGCGCCTTCTCCTCTTCACCAAGCTTGATGCCGCCGATCTCCAGCAGAATGTTCAGCGAAGCGGCCCGGCTGACGCCCTTGAGCCGTTCATTATCCTGCGGGGTAAAGTCGAATCCCAGCGATTCGGCCAGCTCTTTCCAGGCGATATAATGATAGCGGGCCGTGTCCACGAGAACGCCGTCCAGATCGAACAGGCAGGCTTTGATTTCAGACATTGTTGTTCCTCCTACAAAAGTAATAGTGAACCAATATATGTGGAGCGCCCCAATGGGACGGAATTCCTGTAACTTTTGCAACTCTCCACTGCTGAATGGTGCCCATGTGGCAGAAATCCTGCACATAATTCAACAATTGGTGAGCGTAGCGCGCCAAACGGGTGAGAATCCTGCACAAAGTGCAACATTTCCTATGCAGAGGAGGGCCGGGCAACAGTAATTCCATAAGTGTGTACCAGCAGCATTCTAGACATCCTGAACATTAGCGCAAACGTTTGAACAAATTACGAAAAAATAAATGAAGCATCGAAAGCTTCATTCATCTTTCTTGTTCCTGTCTTATTTCCCCGGAGCATACATCGAGGACTCGCGGACGATCAGGCGGTGGGGGATGACAAAACGGTTCGTATATCCGTCCTGGTTCTCCGGCTTCTGAATACTCTGGATCAGTACCTGCGATGCCGTGTAGCCCAGATGATAAATCCCGATATCAATACTGCTGATCGGGGGGCTGGACAGCTCGGACAGCGGGATGTTGTTGAAGCTGACAATGGCCAGATCCTCGGGCACCTTGTACTTCAGCTCATTCAGCCCGCGCAATACGCCGAAGGAGACCATATCATCCACAGCCACAAGCGCAGTCGGCCGGTTCGGGAGATTCATGAAGAAGGACATGGCCCGGTATCCGCTGTCCTGCAGGAACTCGCCTTCGACGATCCATTCCTCGCGCATCTCCAGACCCTTGCTCTGCATCGCCTTGCGGTACCCCTCCAGACGGTCGCGAGACACGATCAGATTCGGCGGTCCGCTGACGAAGCCGATGCGCTCATGTCCCATCGCAATGAGATGATTCGTCGCATCAAAGGCGGCCATGACATTATCGTTATCCACCGAGAGAATATCCTCGTAACGGTCGCTTCGTCCCACCAGGACAAACGGATAATCGCCCGCCTGCAGGAAATCAATGACCGCATCATCCTTGCGGGAATACAGCAGAATCACACCGTCAACGCGGCGTCCCTTGAGCAGACGGGAGACTGCTTCCAGCTCCTCCTTCTCATTGGCGCCTGAGCTGATCAGCACATCATAGCCGGAGCGGCTGGACTGGGTGACGATCCCGCGGATCAGTTCCATGAAGAACAGGTTAGAGAACAGCTCCTCTGCAGGCTTCGGAAGAATGATGCAGATGCTGTTCGTTGTTTTGGAAACCAGGCTCTTGGCCATCATGTTCGGGGTGTAGCCCATTTCTTCCATAATCAATTTGACCTTGCGGGAAGTTTCCAAGCTGATTCTGGGATGGCCTGACAACACCCTGGACACCGTGGAGGGCGAGACCCCCGCTTTCCTGGCTACGTCCTTAATGGTAACTGTCATAGAAACCTCCTAATGGAACCGTTTGCTTTACACAGTAATATTAATCGAAGTGCTGATGATTGTAAATAGATAAACCCTGAACAGGGCATAATTCCGGCGAAAAACAGACTATCTTCCCTAGAGACAGTCGCTAGGACAGCAGCGGGCTGCGCATAAGAACGTGCGCAAATTTGTGCAATTTTTAAAGTGATAATGTGCAAATCAAGCAGATGGTGTGCTTCACAGTCTTCTTAAAATAGTTGTTGACAGTTGCTTTTCTGATGACTTAGTATGTTAACGAATTGTAGCAAGCGTTTACAAAAGCTGATTTCATGCAGAATTCAGAAGTCACAACCTTGTGTGTCCAGGAAGAAAGCTCTCCGACAACTTTTTTGCAAACGTTTGCGCAAATTATTGCCTGGTTGAAGGCGGGCTTTGTATTTAAATAATCGAAAGGGGGCAGGCAGTTACGTATTGACGGGTCGCATCTGCAGCAATTGCCCGTAAGGAGAATTATTGTCCGCCATATGGGCTGAACATCATTAACACTATGGGGGGATTAACGAACATGAGATTTGCTGTGCGGGTTAAGAAAATATTTACAGTCCTGATGGTTCTTGCTCTCATCTGCTCCGGCCTCGGCATCGGTCCGGCCAGAGTAAGCGCCGCAGCGGTAAAGGCAGTGCTTGTAGGCGATCTGCAGACGAAGTTCGCCGGGCTGGACCCGGCGGAGACGAAGGACTGGAACGAGACCTCGACGGTAACGGAGATGACATACAGGGGAGCGGGCTTGTACATATTCTCAGGCACTCTGCCCAAGGGAACGTATGAATACAAGGTAGCTCTCAACGATAGCTGGTCGGAGAGTTACGGCTACAGCAGCTATACGAATCCGAATGGAGAGGATGCCGGGGGCAATATCCGGATTTCTCTTGCCGAAGAGACCCATGTGACCTTTTATTATAATGACCTGACCAAGGCTGTCGCGGATTCGACGTATTATTCACCGGTAGCGCCGGAGCGCCAGCCGCGGGTGATCGGTACCTTGCAGACTGCGCTGGGTGATTCGGCTGACAACTCCCCGGCAGATGCAGGGACGCTGCTAAGTGATGCGGATCTGGATGGAGTGTACGAGCAGACTGTGCTGCTGCCTGAGGGTGACTATACTTACCAGATTTATCTGCCGGGTGCTGAACCTTCTGATGGTACGGCTTACCCGGAACTGGCGCAGGAGCTTAAGCTGCCCGCGAAGCTTCCGGTAACGTTCAAATATAACACAGCGGATCATAGTGTCTCCGCACTTTATACATCCCCTGGAGGTGCGGGTGAGGTACAGCCGGTTCCGGCGGGGCATCTGCGGGTTCATTACCAGCGTGCGGACGGCAATTATGCCGACCTGGGCTTGTGGACCTGGGGGGATGTAGTCTCCCCGTCCGCGAACTGGCCGAAGGGTGCGGTTCCTTTTCCGGCGGGACAGACCGATGCTTACGGCGCTTATGTCGATCTGCCCATCAAGGATGGGGCGAAATCGGTCTCCTTCCTGGTCGTTAACCGGGTGAACGGCGTCAAGGAGATGGAGAACGGGGATAAGACCTTCCTGATCGGCACACCAGAAACCAATGAGGTCTGGATCAGGGAAGGCTCCAATCTGACGACACCTTACGAGCCGGTGTCTCTCCCGGAGAATACGGTGCGGATTCATTATTCACGTGCCGATAACAATCAGAGCCAGTACGGCCTGTGGTTATGGGATGATGTAGCCTCGCCGTCCGAAGGCTGGCCTAAGGGCGCAACTCCGTTCGCGCCGGAGCATAAGGATGCTTATGGCGCATACGTTGATATCCCGCTCAAAGAGAACGCCAAGACGATCAGCTTCATCGTCATGAAGCCTGCTAACGGTGACAAGGACGGGCCGGCAGGCAATGAGAACAAAAGCTTTGCTTTTCTGGACCGCTACAATCAGCTATGGGTGAGGGAGAATGATGCGAACGTCTACACCTCTCCCTTCGGCGAGACGCCGGTCGGACTGTTGTCAGCGGAGGTGCTGTCTGCCAGCAAGCTGGTGCTGGGCTTCACCATGACGGACGGGCTGGACCCGGCTGCGCTGAAGACCGCCATTTCCGTGAAGGACGCGGAAGGGACGGCCATTCCGGTCACTGCGGTGACGATTACGGGCAGAAGCTCCATGGAGGTGGCAACCGGTGCATTTGACCTGCGCAAGATTCCGCTCAGTGTAACTTACGCCGGCAAAACGGTCTCCGCTTCCACCGGCTGGAGAATGCTCGATGAGCTGTACAATTATACCGGGGATGATCTGGGCGCCACTTACCATCAGGACGACCGTTCGGCAACGCTGAAGCTGTGGGCGCCGAAGGCAAGCGCTGTGACTGCCGTGGTGTACGATGCGGCGGTTGCAGACCACACGGTTGGTCGGGTGGAGCTGACTCTTGGTGAGAAAGGCGTCTGGTCAACGCGCCTAACGGCTGCTGATCTCACAGGCGCACCCGGTGCAGAGGATGTCAGAGGCTTCTACTACCAGTATGAAGTGACGAATGATGCGGTCACCCGGCAGGTGCTTGATCCCTATGCCAAGTCGATGGCGGTGTTCACCGTGAATACGGCAGGGGAAGCAGGCGCTGGCGGCGATACGGTGGGCAAGGCGGCCATTGTTGATCTCAGCACAACGAATCCGCCAGACTTCAAGGCGGCTGATATCTCCGGCTACGAGGAGCGCGAGGACGCGGTGATCTATGAGGCCCATATCCGGGACTTCACCTCCGATCCGGCGATTCAGTCCAGTCTGGGCGGAGAGCGTTGGGGGTCTTATACCGCTTTTGCGAAGAAGCTGGATTATATCAAGTCCCTTGGGGTGACCCACATTCAGCTGCTGCCGGTCATGGCCTGGTATTACGGGGATGAGACGCGGATGGACGATCGGGAGCTGGATTACTCAGCCCAGGGCAATGAATACAACTGGGGGTATGATCCGCACAGCTATTTCTCCCCGGATGGGGCGTATTCACAGCGTCCGGCCGACCCCGAAGCGCGGATCAGAGAGCTGAAGGGCCTGATCGATGCGGTGCATGAGGCCGGAATGGGTGTCATTCTTGATGTCGTGTACACTCACATGGCCAAGAAGGAATTGCTGAACGATATTGTACCCGGTTATTATGCCTTCCAGGATGCGCACGGCAACTTCATCGGCGGCTTCGGCAATAACCTGGCGACCAGTCACAAGATGGCTGAGAAGCTGATGGTGGATTCGGTAAAATATTGGTTCCAGGAGTATAAAATCGACGGGATGCGCTGGGACATGATGGGCGACGCCACAGCAGACGCAGTCCAAGCGGCTTATGACGCTGCGTCGGCCATCAATCCGAAGGCGTTGTTCATCGGCGAAGGCTGGATTACCTTCGGAGGAGATGCTGGAGAGCCTGAGCTCAAAGGAAAAGGTGCCGACCAGAAATGGATGGACCAAACGGACAGCGTCGGCGTGTTCTCCGATGAATTCCGCAACGAGCTGAAATCGGGCTTCGGCTCGGAGGGAGAGCCGCGCTTCATTACCGGCGGCGCGCGCGAGCTGAACACGATCCTGAACAATATCAAGGCCCAGCCGTCCAATGTTCCGGCGGACGATCCGGGCGATATGGTGCCATATATCGAGGCGCATGACAATCTGACGCTTCACGATGTGATTGCCTTAACGCTCCATAAGAATCCGCAGCTTGCGGAGAATGAGCTGGAGATCCAAAAGCGCATCAGGCTCGGCAATTTGCTGCTGCTGACCTCACAGGGTACGGCCTTCCTCCATGCCGGGCAGGAATACGGGCGCACGAAGCAGTGGATGGCGTCAGGCGTTCCCGAGCAGAAATATACCGAGGTCCGGGATGCCGGGGACCAGTCGGTCAGTTATTTCATCCACGATTCCTACGATTCGTCGGATAGCGTCAATAAGTTTGACTGGGCCGCAGCAACGGATGCGGTGAAGCATCCGGTACAGAATGAGACCAGAGCTTATACGGCCGGGCTGATCCAGCTCAGGAAATCGACCAATGCCTTCCGGCTGGGCGATATAGGGCTGGTGAATGCCAATGTCAAGCTGATCCAGGCTCCGGAAATGCAGGCGCAGGATCTGGTGATCGGCTACTCCAGCAAGGCTACAGATGGAACGGGCATCTATTATGTCCTCATGAATGGCGACAGTAAGGCCAGAACGCTGACTTTGCCGGAGGATCTGTCCGGCGCTGAGGTGCTTGCCGACAGCGATCAGGCCGGAACAGAACCGATTGCTCCGGCGGAGCAGAGCGGCTTCCGGATGAGCGCTGGAACGATTACGATCGAACCGCTGACCTCGGTGATCCTGCGCAAGGAGGCGCCGGCAGCGGTGTTGACCAAGCTTGCGGCCGACAAGTCTGCCTATACACTGCAGGCAGGCGGCACGCACCAGGCTGCAGTTACCGCCACCTACGATGACGGGGCTTCAAGCACTGTCACTGCCAAGGCGCAGTATGTATCGGATAAGCCGGAGGTAGCTACAGTTACCGCTAAAGGGCTGATCAAGGGACTGAAAGCAGGCTCGGCTACCATAACGATTACGTATGGCGGCTTGTCTGTTCAAGTCACGGTTGAAGTCGCAGCGAAGCCAGTGGACAGCAAGCGGTATGTGCAGTTCAACTACACCCGTCCGGACAAGAACTACAAAGATTGGAGTGTATGGTTATGGTATACCGGAGCCACTGACGGCGAAGTCAAGCTGCCTGAGCCTGTAGAAGGTTCTGCAAGCTCCAGTGTGCTGATCGAGGTGGGCAAGGAAGCCACCCGGGTAGGCTTCGTACTGATTAAGGGTCTGGACTGGTCGGTGAACAAACAGGATATTGCGGATGACCGCTATATTGAGCTGACGCCGGGCGAGCTTTTTACCAAAGTCTATGTGACCAGCATGGTTCAGGAGCTTGCCGTAATGCCGGCGGTCCGTGGTCCGCTCCTGCAAGGCGAAGCTGTGACGTTCCTCTACCGGGATGATGAGCTGTTCCGCAGCGGGGACATGTCTGCCATTACGGGGATAAAGGTGAAGGTGAACGGAACCGAATATCCGATGACGTATGATCCGGCCAAGGAGTGGTTCAGCTACCGGCTGGAAGGACTTCATGAGGGCGATTATAAATATAGCTTCCTGGTGACCCGGGATGGTGAGACCCGCGAGCTGACGGACCCGCACAATACGGTGGACGGCGAATCGGTGATCCGCTACCACAAGCCGGAGGTGCAGATTACAGCGGAAGTAAGCCCGCCTGCGGTGAACTTCAATGAGAACGCTGTGGTAACGGTAAAAGCGGCTTCCAAGGAGGAAGTGTCCTACACGGACGCTTATCTGGATCTTACGGAGCTGGGCGGACCTGCCAGGGTCAAGCTCGATACAGAGCTGATGCAGCAGACTGTGTCGGTGAAGCATGATGTAACAGCCGGGCGCAAGAGCATTCCGGTGGTCCTGGTGGACCAGTACGGCAATGCGCATAGACAGACGGCTGAGATAGAAGTTAAGGCCAGAACGTACAGCGGCGGCAAGGCGGATTTTGACTGGGATGAGGCACGGATCTACTTCGCGCTGACTGACCGCTTCAAGGACGGCGACCCTGAGAACAATGAGAATGTGGACAAAAGCCATCCTGAAGCCTATCACGGCGGCGATTTCAGAGGCATGATCGACAATCTCGATTACCTGCAGGAGCTGGGCATCAACACACTCTGGATTACGCCGGTTGTCGATAATATCGATTTCAACCAGGGGGCCAGCTTCGGCGGCAAGCAGTATGCCTACCACGGGTATTGGGCCAAGGATTTCACCAAGCTTGACGAGCATCTGGGCGATATGGATACCTTCAAGGAGCTAATCGACAAGGCACATGACCGGGGCATCAAAATCATGGTCGATGTTGTGCTTAACCACGCGGGCTACGGGCTGAAGGAGAGCGACGAACAGCCTGGAGTGACGGCTGAGGATAAGGCGCGCTTCGCAGACATGCTGCGTACAGACGGAGTACAGGCAGACCAGGATGTGATTGCAGGCGAGCTGAGCGGGCTTCCGGACTTCCGCACGGAAGATCCTGCGGTGCGCGGGAAGCTGATCGCCTGGCAGACCGGCTGGCTGAACAACGCGCGTACAGAACGCGGGGATACGATTGATTATTTCCGGGTGGACACCGTGAAGCATGTAGAGGATACGACCTGGAAAGCGTTCAAAAACGCGCTGACCGCAATCGATCCAGGCTTCAAGCTGGTGGGCGAATACTTTGGCGGAACCGCCGATAATGACGGCGGAACGCTGGAGAGCGGCCAGATGGACGGGCTGCTTGATTTCGGCTTCAAGGAGCAGGCGAAGCGGTTCACTGGCGGGGCTATCACTGCTGTCGATGCTTATCTGCAGGAGCGTGAAGCGAAGATCAGCAATACACGCATGATGGCGCAGTTCCTGAGCAGCCACGACGAGGACGGCTTCCTGTCCGAATACGTGGACGGGGACAAAGGCAAGCTCAAGGTTGCCGCTGCCCTGCAGATTACAGCCAAGGGCCAGCCCGTTATCTATTACGGCGAGGAGCTGGGCCGCTCAGGCAAGAACGCCGGCAATATGGCCGAGGGCGAGTTCAGCGGGAACCGCGGGGATATGCCGTGGGAGCAGCTTGCCGCCGAGCAGGGGCTTCACGATCATTACCGGAAGCTGCTGAATATCCGGGCAGACTATTCTGAGGTGTTCGCCAGAGGAACCCGCAGCTGGCTTGCCGGCTCCGATGAGTCCGGGTATCTGGCCTTCAACAAGCAATATGGCAAAACGAATATTGTGACGGTCATCAACAGCAGGGCGGAAGGCCAGAACGTGGAGATTCCTGTTCCATATGCCCCTCTGTCTGCTGTGAAGGATGAATACAGCGGCAAGGAGTATACGGTATCGGCTGCGGGGAAGGTTAGTATCGGTCTGCCAGGCAGAGATGATGGCGGGACTGTCATTCTGGCGTTGAAGCCTGAGATGGTGGTTCCGACGCCGACGCCAACACCAACACCAGCGCCGACAGAGATGCCGACAGCAACTCCAGTGCCGGGTGGAGAATCCGGCGGAACTCCGGCAGTTACGCCAGTTCCAAGCGCAGCGGTTTCCGGCGATATCCAGGAAATTACTGAGGCACAGCTCCGCTCTGTTACGGACGGCCAAGTAGAGCTTCGTCTGGAAGCGGGCAAGACAGCGGTCCTGCTGCCGCTTCAGGCAGCTAGCTTACTGGGCAAGAATGAACTGATTATTCACTCGGAGGGGCTGTCCGTAACGCTCCCGAGTGCGGCGCTTGCTGCCATGATTAAGGAGACAGACGCTGGAAGCACGCGGCTCCTGCTGGAGCTTCGTCCGCTTGGCCCGGATGCGGTGCAGGATGCAATGCGCGGTCTGAGTAAGGAGAATAAGACAGTAACTGCTGCGTCTGGAATCTATGAGCTTAAGCTGCAACTGGTCAAGCAGGACGGCACACGTCTGCCGGTTAGCTCACTTCAGCAGCCGGTAACCTTAACGCTGAAGCCTACAGGCCAGCCGGTGAAGGATTGGACAGGTGTGTTCGGTTGGGGAGACAGCGGTGAGCTGCGGTACATGGGAGGAGCAGTCCAGGCGGACGGTTCCTACACAGCAGCAGCTGTACAGCCCGGCAGGTATGCTGTGCTTGAGGTGCACACTGTATTCAAGGATGTGCCGGTTACCCACTGGGCTTCTGCCGCAGTTACCTCGCTGGCTGCGAAGCAAGTCGTTACCGGAGTAAGTGCTGTCGCCTTTGAACCAGCGCGGATGGTGACACGTGCAGAATTCACGGCACTGCTGATGCGTGCGCTCGGGCAGTCTGGTGAAGGGCACAGCCTGTTCACCGATGTCCGGCCTGGTGCATGGTATGCCTCATACGTGCAGGCAGCCGCAAGCCTGGGCATTGTCCAGGGGCGCAGCGGCAGCGCCTTTGCACCGGATGCGGCTATCAGCCGGGAGGAAATGGCAGTTATGGCCGTCCGTGCCCTGGAGTTCAAGCAGGGCAGGAAGCTGGCCACTGCCGGATACCCGGCAGCGTTCGCCGATGCTTCCGGCATAGGAGAATGGGCGAAGCCTTATGTCCATGCCGCCGCTGCACTTAAGCTTGTAGCGGGCAGAGAGCCGGGGCGGTTCTTCCCGCAGGGACAGCTCACCCGTGCTGAGAGCGCGCAGGTGATCTATAATATGCTCGGACATTTCTGATCCGGCTTCATAACGAAACAGGGTATTCCGCCAGCCAGACGGCTGCTGCGGAATACCCTGTTTGTGTTGGCGGTAATTGCCGGTATATGGTCCAATGTATGCGAAGAACCGAACACATTGCATCCGCCAGCCGGAGTGTGATCAATCCATAAATTTATACCTGACGATGTACTAGGACATCTGGGCCTGAAGGATAGCGAAGCCGTAGGCCGGCAGCTTGAAGGACAGCTTGCCGCGTTCGGCGCGCAGCGCTTCGCCGTTCCACAGGTTCACCCAGTCGCGCTCAAGCACGTCCAGGCGGAAGGTCTGGGCAGTCTCATCCGTATTGATCAGCACGACAATCAGATCATCGCCCAGGCTGCGCTCGTAAGCCAGCTTGCTGCCCTGTGGACCAGCTTCAAGGAAGCTGAAGCGTCCCGTACGCAGGGCCGGATGTGCGCTGCGGATGTCAATCAGCTTACGGTAAAAGGCGAACAAGTCGCGGTCCTGCCGCTCCGGATTCCACTCCATGCATTTCCGGCAGTCCGGGTCTCCTGCACCGTCCATGCCGATCTCATCCCCGTAGTAGATGCACGGTGTGCCCATGAAGGTGAACTGGAACAGTGCAGCCAGCTTCATCTTGTGCTTGTCCCCCCCGGCAAGGGTCAGAAGGCGCGGGGTGTCATGGCTGTCCAGCAGATTGAAGGCAACCTCGCTGGCCTGCAGCGGATATCGGGATAGCTGTCTGCCGATCGAGCCTGCGAAGCCTTCCGCATCAAGCGTTCCATTGACGAAGAAGTCGAGCACCGCATCAGTGAACGGATAGTTCATGACAGCATCGAATTTGTCGCCTTCCAGCCACGGGGCGGATTCATGCCAGATCTCCCCGAGTATGTAAGCCTCAGGATTGGCCCGCTTGACCACCTTGCGGAAATCGCGCCAGAATTCATGATCCACCTCGTTGGCCACATCCAGACGCCAGCCGTCGATGCCGACCTCCTTGATCCAGTACTCAGCGACCTTCAGCAGATATTCCTTGACCTCGGGATGCTCTGTATTTAGCTTCGGCATCAGCGGCTCGAACGCAAAGGCGTCATAGGTCGGAATATTGTTCACCACCTGAAGCGGATACTCACGGATGTGGAACCAGTTCTTGTACTCGGACGCTTCCCCCTTCTCCAGCACATCCACAAACGGAGCGAACGTACGGCCCGAGTGGTTGAAGACAGCGTCCAGCAGCACGCGGATGCCGCGCTCATGGCAGGCATCGACTAATCTTTTCAGGGTAGCAACATCGCCGAAATGCGGGTCCACCTGCATGTAGTCCTCTGTATCATACTTGTGATTGGTAGTGGCAGTGAAGATTGGCGTGAAGTAGATTCCAGTGATCCCCAGCTCGGTAAGATGATCCAGGTGGTCGATAACCCCTTGCAGGTCGCCCCCGAAGAAGTTATCGGGCCGCGGCGTTCCGCCCCAGGGCTCTACATTCTCAGGATTCAGGCTGGGATCGCCATTCGCGAAGCGTTCAGGGAAGATCTGATAAAATACCGCATCCTTCACCCAGGCTGGAGGCGTGAAGACATCACCGCGGCTGATGTACGGGAATTCGAACAGCCGGTTCGGATTGGCCGGACGCTCCTTCTGGAATTCGCTCTCGGTCATCCAGATGCGCTCATTGCCCTGCTGGAGCAGGAAGCCGTATTTCAGCCTGCGGTAGAGCGGAACCGACTCGCATTCCCAGTAATCGAACATATTGTCTGAGGTGAACAGTGTCATAGGGATCAGTTCCTTGGTAGTGTCCCAGGCATATTTATCGCCGGCCCAGGCGTAGACCTCGGTCAGATCTCCTTTTTTGGCCCGCAGGCGCAGGTGGATCGTATTGTGATCGTAGGCGTACGACCAGTTGAGGCGGGGGCGGTGATAGACGGCTTCTAATAACATAATGACTCCTCCTGTAAAGTGATTATTGAACCTCCAATTCCGCCCATGGCAAAAAGGCACAACCGGGGTAAAAGCTACACCGAGGTTGTACCAGAGAGAAGGAACAGTGCCTTTAAATTAGGTGAAGAATTGGGTGGTTCATATTGGTTTGGATTATAGCATGGAAAGATGGAAGCTTCAAGAGGTTTGTACAAACAGTTGCACAAATAAAAAGGGGCAGGAAACCGATTTCCAATGTCTGTAAATTCAATAAAGTGCCTGTTTTCACGAAATAATATTACATTATTTGGTTATGATTACGAATTTAGAGACTGATACAAGAATAAAAAGAAGCTATTTGAAGTAATCATGTGAAATATGAAGTAAATATCAATTATAACCCAATAAATGGCTCATTATTAGCGAATTTCATATGTGCAAACGTTTTTACAATTGTATTGATAGTGATGTATGATGGATTCATGAATGAAGCGCTTTCTAAACAGAGTGCAACGCTTAAGTCAGAGGCAATTTGCAAGAGAAAGATTTTTTTTGACTCTTCTGAAATCGTTTGCGCAAAGTTGGGGGCATCATCTTGTAGTTAAGGCAAGATACAAAAACGGGAGGGGTTAACAGCAATGCAGCTTAAAAAATGGATGGTACTTACTGCAGCCTGCTCAATGGCAATCTCGATTACGGCCTGCGGCTCGAACAACAGCAACGGAGGGAATGCGGCAGCTACCAATGCTCCGTCAGACAATGCGACAGCCACAAATAACGCCGGAGGAGACAGCGGGAATGCACCGGCAGCTGGTGATATCGTACCTGAAGAAGGCGCTTCCCTGGTCATCTGGGAGAGCAAGGAAGAAAGACAGTTCGCTGAGGAAGTGGCTAAGCAGTTCACTGCGAAATATAACGTTCCCGTCAAAATCGAAGAGGTTGCACCGCCGGATCAAGTCGGCAAGCTGACCCAGGATGGTCCTTCCGGCCTGGCCGCAGACGTTATGGTCATTCCGCATGATAACCTTGGCAAGGCAGCAAGTGCGAGCCTGCTGCTCCCGAATGATATCTTCGCCGAGCAGACCAAGGCTGAGAATACTGAGGCTTCCATTGTAGGCTCCTCCTATGACGGCGAGCTGTACGGCTATCCTAGAGCGGCAGAGACTTATGCGCTGTACTATAATAAATCCTTGGTGAAGGAAGCTCCGAAATCCTTCGACGATGTGATTGCCTTCAGCAAGACGTTCACTGATAAGGCCAAGAACAGATACGGCATTATGTGGGAAGTCGGCAACATGTACTTCAACTATCCGTTTATCGCAACGACGGGCGGCTACCTGTTCGGCAAGGACGGCACCGATAAGGACGATATCGGCCTGAACAATGAAGGTGCAATTAAAGGCCTGGCCGAGTACGCCAAGCTGAAGGAAGTCCTGCCGATCAAGAGCGGAGACATTAACCCTGATATCAAGCGCAGCCTGTTCAACTCGGGCGATGTGGCGATGGATATCAACGGACCTTGGGAGCTGGCGGGCTACAAGGAAGCGCTGGGCGACAACCTCGGGATCGCACCAGTTCCTACAATTGACGGCAAGACTTCTATTACGTTCTCCGGGATCAAAATTTTCACCGTCAATGCTTACACGCAATATCCGAATGCTGCCAAACTGTACGCCCAATTTGCTTCCAATAAAGATTCACAGCTGATTCTCAACAAGCTGGTCGGCTCCGTACCAACGAACAATGAGGCGCTGCAGGACCCGCAGATTACCGGTGACCAATATGTATCCGCCTTCGCTGAACAGGCCAAGAACTCCCAGCCGATGCCTTCCATTCCTGAGATGGGCAACGTCTGGAGCCCGGTCAACGCAGCCCTTCCTGCCATCTGGGATAACAACACTGATCCTAAGGAAGCCATGGACAAAGCCGTACAGCAGATCAAGGATCTGAACAACGGAGCCGCTGCCCAATAATCGCAGTAACATATACACCATCAGCTTATAGTGGAATCCATCCGCCCGCCGCATAGCCTGCGGCGGGCAGTTTCCTGAATTCCGCACGGAGAGGAGAACGGAAGGGAAATGCAGCGACACAAAGCGAAAGCCGGGATACTGTCGGCCCTTTTTATGGGATTGGGACAAATATATAACCGCCAATTCATCAAAGGCATACTGTTCATAGCTGTAGAGGCCGCAGCACTGGCCTATTTCATCAACAATCTGGGAAGAGCCTTCTGGGGCATCACCACACTGGGAGAATCGCCAAGCCGTCTGGAGAAGGTCAAGGGAATTGCCAAAATGGTCCCCGGGGACCACTCCATCGTCATCCTGATTGAAAGTTTAATTACTCTGCTGTTCTTTGTGTTATTCCTGATTGCCTGGTATATGAATATTAAGGATGCCTACGCAGTGGGTGCAGCACGCGAAAACGGACGTCCATCGCATACATTTAAGCAATCTGTACGGTTCATTCTCGATTATAAATTCGCTCAGAGCTTCTTGCTGCTTCCGGGGATCGGGATTCTGTTCTTCACCATTATGCCGATTATCTTCATGATCATGCTGGCCTTCACCAACTATGCTGCGCCGAATCACATCCCTCCGGCCAAGCTGGTGGACTGGGTGGGCCTGGAGACCTTCCGCAACCTGCTGGTGCTGAAATCCTGGAGCCATACCTTCTACGGTGTACTTACCTGGACCATTATCTGGGCGGTTCTTTCGACCATCACTACTTACTTCGGCGGAATGCTGGTCGCGCTGCTGATCAACCAGAAGGGAATCCGCTTCAAGGGAATGTGGAGAATGGTGCTCATCATTCCTTATGCCATTCCGCAGATGATCTCCCTCTTGCTGATGCGTAACCTGTTCAATGGCCAGTTCGGCCCGATCAACCAGTATCTCGGCTACTTTGGACTCGGCGGTCTGCCTTGGCTCACTGATCCGTTCTGGGCGAAGGTTACGGTCATTATCGTCAACATGTGGGTCGGGATTCCGGTATCCATGCTGCTGATTATGGGGGTGCTGACTACCATTCCGCGCGATATGTATGAGGCGGCAGAGGTCGACGGCGCCACCAATTATCAGAAATTCCGCATCGTTACCCTGCCGATGATCCTGTTCTCCACCGCGCCTACGCTGATTATGCAGTTCGCGGGCAACATTAATAACTTCAATGCGATCTTCCTGCTGACCGGAGGGAATCCGGTGAACGGCAACTATCAATACGCCGGCTCGACCGACCTTCTCGTCACCTGGCTGTATAAGCTGACGCTGGATCAGAACAAGAACAATATGGCATCGGCCATAGGTATTATTCTGTTCATCATTGTCGCCGGGTTCTCCCTGTACAACTACCGACGGACCAAATCATTCCAAGAGGAGGACATGATCCAATGATGATCGGACGCAAAGCGGCGAATTTCGTTCGTCTGGGCTTAAGCTACATCGTACTCATTGCACTGGCTGTGGCTGCACTCTATCCGGCCCTCTGGATACTGCTCGCATCTTTCCGGCCGGGCAAGTCCTTGTATAGCAAGACACTGATCCCTGAAAAGTTCACTCTGGGCCATTACAAGGAGTTGTTCACATCAGATGTCTATATGTTTGGTACCTGGTATGCCAATACGCTGAAAATTGCGGTGTTCTCGATGCTGATCGGGGTGGTGCTGACGCTTTTGACCAGTTATGCCTTATCCCGGTTCCGGTTCCGGAGCCGCAAGACGACCATGTCCACCCTGCTGATCCTCGGGATGTTCCCGGGCTTCATGAGCATGATCGCTATCTATCTGCTGCTGAAGGAATTCAACCTGCTGGATACGCATCTGGCCCTGATTATCGTGTATGCGGCCGGAGCGCCGCTAGGGGGAACGCTGATTGCCAAAGGCTTCCTCGATACGATTCCGCGTTCGCTGGACGAAGCGGCACGGATTGACGGGGCGAGCAACTTCGGTATCTTCACCCGGATCATTCTGCCGTTGTCACGGCCGATGATTACGTATATGGCGCTGACCCAGTTTGTCGGACCGTGGGTGGACTTTATTTTCGCCAAGCTGATTCTGCGGACCAAGGAGAACTGGACGGTTGCGGTTGGCATGTGGGATATGGTCAATACCATGCAGAACTCCAACTTCACTTTGTTTGCGGCGGGTGCGGTCCTGATCTCGGTGCCGATCATGATTCTGTTCGGCTTCCTGCAGCGGCTGCTGGTTGACGGCCTGACGGCGGGGGCAAGCAAAGGGTAACCAGATCCGTGTTCTTATGAATAACAGGTGCGGCCTTAAGCAGTGATGAGGGGCTGCACCTTTATTTTTGCGGGGATGGGTTCCCAGCATACTAAGGGGAGAGTGTAGCGTACAATGAAGCGGCAGCGTACATTGAACTTCAGCTCGGTTGGCGTCAAGTTGTTTGTCATTTTGTTCTGTACCATTGTCCTGTTGTCCTCGGTTCTGGGTGTAACCTCGTATTACGCGGCCAAAGGCATCATCACCGATGAGGTCGCCGCGGCTTCCTCGCAATCGATTGTGCAGGCGGCGGATAAGCTGGATTTCCTGTTCGCCGAGTATGAGGCCTTATCCAGACAATTTGCTGTAGATTCTTCATTAAAAGCGGACATGGAAGCTATAGCTGATCCCGGGACGGGAACGGTGGCGAAGGCGGCAGCAGAAGACCGCATCCGCCGCAAGCTCGATTCAGTCAGAGGCTCGGACGAGCGGCTGCTCGGTGTCCGGCTGGTTGCCCGAAGTATGGTCGATGCCGAATCCTACAAATCGACCGGCATCACCGGTGTGCGCAGTGACGAGGGGATTCTGGCCCGCATGAAAGAGGTCGAGGCCGGCAAGGGTAATCCGGTCTGGTTCCCGGTAAGGGCCAAGGGCTTCTTCGATACCTATAGTGAGCCCACTCTGACCATGGGCCGCCTGCTGCGGAATATCAAGAACCCGGCGGCAGAGTATTACATGTTGATTGAGGTGAAGGGCAAGGCGCTTGGTGGTGTGCTGTCCAATCTGCATATCGGCCAGGCCGGGGAGATCCGTATCCTTGATCCTGCGGGCCGGGTTGTATACAGTGGAGATGATGCGCTGCTCGGCCAGGCTTCTTACATACATACGCCGGATATGCCGGGGGCTGGGAAGGAAGCGGAACAGGAGCCGGCTGGAGCGGCAGAAGCTGTGAAGGTGCAGCGCGAAACGTTAAAAGACGCTTCTCAGGAGCAGTCCTTCACGGCCGGGGATGAGCAGGGCAAGCCGCAACTGGTGGTCTATCAGCCGCTGGCAACGGCGGACTGGACGCTGCTGGGCTATGCGCCGGTGAGCGACTTCACGAAGTCAGCAGACCGGCTGCTCTATATTACGCTGCTGGTCGTTGTCGCTGCGGCCCTGATTGCCCTTGTCATCGGCTATATTCTGGTCCGGCTGATCGGCCGTCCGCTCGGCAAGCTGGCCCGGCTGATGGAGGAGGGCGAGCAGGGCAATCTGCAGGTACGGACGAGCTTCAAGGGCCGCGATGAGATCGGGCGGCTGGGCCACAGCTTCAACCGGATGATGGAGCAGATCTCCCGGCTGGCCGGGCGGAGCAGCAGCTCGGCCGCGGAGGTGCTGGCCACCTCGGAGCAGCTTGTCGCCGCTTCGGGGGCGATCAGCAGCCATGCCAGCGAGGTGGCTGCCGCCACCGGGGAGATAGCCGGCGGCGCGGCAAGTCTGGCGGCTGAGGCGGAGAGCAGCAACGGCAAGGTGGAGCAGATGGGTGACAAGATGCGCGAGGTGGCCGGGACGAATGTGGTTATGGCGGCTTCCGCAGACAAAATCATGGTGGCCAGCAACCAGGGAGCGGAGCAGATGAGGAAGCTGGTTGCAGTGAGTGAGAGTGTCCTTGCAATGATGAGCCGGATTCAGGAGAATTCCGCCCGGCTGCGGGACAGCACGGTGCTGATCCGCAGCATTCTCTCCCCGATGATCGCCATGAATAAGCAGACGAATATTCTGGCGCTTAATGCTTCTATAGAAGCGGTGCGTGCAGGCGCTGCGGGCAGAGGGTTCGTTGTAATTGCCGAGGAGATCCGCAGGCTGGCCCAGCAGTCTAGCCAGTCCATTGCCACGGTCTCCGGCATTACCGAGGAGATTGGCAGCCAGATTGAGAACACAGTCAAAGTGGTGGGGGAAGCCGCGCCGCTGTTCGGCAGCCAGATTGCTTCCGTGCGCGAATCCTCACAGACCTTCGAGAGTGTCAGAGCCGAGATGGAGGTGTTCAGCGGGTATTTGGCCGCGTCCTCAGCGGCGGTCTCCGAGCTGACCGGCATCCAGCAGCAGCTTGGGCAATCCATGGCCAGCGTGATCTCTGTAGTGCAGCAGACCAGCGGCTCCACACAGGAAGTAGCCTCCATGTCCTCCCAGCAGTTCACCGTCAGCAGAGAGCTGGTGACGCTGTCGGCCAGACTGGAGGAGCTGGCAGAGGAGCTCAAGGCGTCGATGCAGTCTTTTCAGGGGTGAAGGTCGTGGTGTGAGTGGGAGCAGAGGGCGTTGGCCTTCTGCTCTTATTTTTTCGCGCGGCGAAGCTTGAGTATGATCCAAGCGGGCGAGAAGGCAGATGCAGGACCGAATGTAATCGGAAAACCGATTACATTTGGCTGGCGAGGGGCGCGTGGGCGGAGGGGTTTACCCTGCTTCTTGTCCCGGACGCGCTCAAGCGATACACTTGTGCTATCGATACTGGCAGAGCGGAGGCGGGCGGTGTGGCGGAGATGAACGGGAGTCTTTTTGAGCAGGCACTCATGGAGCGGGATTACAGCCCGCACTTTCTGGCTTACTATTATAGGCAGTGGAGCAATTACACGATGGCTTATCATCACCATAACTCTACGGAGATCATGTACCTTATCTCGGGGAGCTGTGTGGTCGAGGTCCGGGATGAAGCGGGCGGGGAGACACCTTTTCATCTGAAGCGGGGGGAGATGATTCTGCTGGATGCCGGGGTTGCGCACCGGCTGATGGTGGAGGAGGGGACTTCCTGCCGGATGCTGAATGTGGAGTTTGCTTTTAAGGAATACGGGGGTGTGGTCCCTTCCATCGGCAGTCTGGCCCGCGAGGTAGAGGCGCTTGCTGAATTGCTGCGGCATCCCTTCGATAGTCTGGTGCTGTCTGATCAGGAGGAAGTCTTCCATGTGCTGAAGGCGCTGGTGCTGGAGCTGGATCAACGGGGCCGGAAGGAGAGCAGTATGGTGCATCTGTTGTTCGCGGAGCTGCTGTTGCGTCTGGCCCGGTTGCGCAGGGAATCCCTTCCGGCCAGCCAGCAGTCCTCGCAGTTCTATGTGCGGCGGGCGATCGAGTTCCTGCACCAGAATTATGACCGGGCGATTCAAGTCAAGGAGGTTGCGCTCTCCGTGAATATTCACCCGGGGTATCTCCACCGCATCTTCCGGGCGCATACGGGACAGACTCTCACTGGTTACCTGAACAAGCTGCGGATGGAGAAGGCCCGGATGCTGCTGGGGCAGGGGGAGATTCCTGTGGCGGAGATTGCCGATTATGTGGGGATCAGCAGCAGGCAGTATTTTCATCTCCTGTTCAAGAAGGACACGGGCTGTACCCCGATCGAATACCGCAACTCGGTGGAACGGCATTTCTGGAGTGAGGAATAGCTCTGGATCGCTGCAAAAAGTTAGGATTGTTGACACCCTCCCGGCAAAATGGTCATGATATTGGTTACGCTTCCGTCCGCCGCCTTGCTACAATGGACAGGAGTTAACCAATTCATTGCCGGAGGATGATTGCGATGTCTTTTAAAGTAACCTTTATCGGGGCGGGCAGTATCGGGTTTACCCGCGGACTGCTGCGCGACCTGCTGACTGTGCCGGAATTCCGCAATATTGAAGTTTCTTTCATGGATATAAACAGCCACAACCTGGATATGGTGACCGAGCTGTGCCAGCGCGATATCAAGGAGAACGGTCTGGATATTAAGATCTCTGCCACCACGGACCGCAGGGAGGCGTTGAAGGGGGCCAAGTACGTATTTTGTACTATCCGTGTGGGCGGGCTGGAGGCGTTCGCGACTGATGTGGATATTCCGCTTAAGTACGGCGTGGACCAGTGTGTCGGGGATACGCTGTGCGCAGGCGGCATTATGTATGGACAGCGCGGGATTGCCGAGATGCTGCAGATCTGCCGCGATATCCGCGAGATGGCTGCCCCGGAGGTGCTGCTGCTGAACTACTCCAATCCGATGGCGATGCTGACCTGGGCCTGCAACAAATACGGTGGTGTGCAGACAATCGGGCTCTGCCATGGTGTACAGCATGGACATCAGCAGATCGCCCAGGTGTACGGGCTGGAGAAATCGCAGGTGGATATTATCTGCGCGGGCATCAACCACCAGACCTGGTATATCTCCGCGAAGCATGAAGGCAAGGATCTGACCGCCGGTCTGCTGGAGGCCTTCGAGAAGCATCCTGATTACAGCCGTACGGAGAAGGTACGGATTGATATGCTGCGCCGCTTCGGCTATTACAGCACAGAGTCGAACGGCCACCTGAGTGAATACGTTCCCTGGTACCGCAAGCGCCCCGAGGAGATCATGGACTGGATCGATCTGGGCGTGTGGATCAACGGCGAGACGGGCGGCTACCTGCGGATCTGTACCGAAGGCCGCAACTGGTTCGAGACGGACTTCCCGAACTGGATGAAGGACCCGGCGCTGGAGTATCTCCCGGAGAAGCGCGGCGAAGAGCATGGCTCCTATATTATCGAAGGGCTGGAGACAGGCCGCGTCTACAGAGGCCACTTCAACATGGTCAATAACGGCGTTATCTCCAATCTGCCGGATGATGCCGTTATTGAAGCGCCGGGCTATGTGGACCGCAACGGCATCTCCATGCCGCTGGTTGGCGATCTGCCGCTCGGACCGGCGGCGGTCTGCAACGTCAGCATCTCTGTGCAGCGTCTCGCGGTAGAAGCAGCCGTGCACGGTGACGACAAGCTGCTGCGCCAGGCGTTCATGATGGACCCGCTGGTCGGCGCCGTCTGCAATCCGAAGGAAATCTGGCAGATGGTCGATGAGATGCTGGTGGCGGGAGAACAATGGCTGCCGCAGTACGGCGCAGCTATTGCAGAAGCGAAGGAACGGCTTGCTTCCGGCAATCTGATTCCGACGAAGGCGGACAATGAAGGCGCTGCCCGGCTGAAGGTGAAGACGGTGGACGAGATGATGCAGGACCGCGAAGCCGCGAACAAGAACGCCGGAGAATCCGACAAGGGCAAGGACCGCGAGAAGGTGAAGTAAGCGGGCGGGCGTCAGCTTGACGCGAAGCGAGTTAATCAATGAATGAGCCTCTCCCCGGCGGGAGAGGCTATATTTTTGCGTATAGTAAAGTGAGAATTTGGTGGGGTGCGGGAGAGGGAGGAGAGTAGACATCCGCTTCTGCTTCGGAGATAAGGAAAATAGTTGGATTTAGGGCACTTGCTGACGAACAAATGGACTATTGTCCGGCAAGAGTTGTATAAACAACACTTAAATCTTCAAATAACCGCCAACAGTGGGGACATAGGCTCCAGCAGATGCTGTTTTTCCAATTGTTTCTCCGAGAAGATCTGAAGTGAAAGAAATAAACTACATTATTCCACTTGTTAACTGCTGTGACTGTATGATCTTCTCCCATATGATGATGTTGTTATGCGATAGATCGCAAAAAAGGAATACAATGGAACGGAGCGAAATATAAACATGGGAAATACAAACTATATCTATTGAAGGGGAATAAGGAATTTGAAGAAGAAAATACATAACGCTAATCTGTTATTAATCCTGCTGATTACTCTGCTGGGCATTGCGATGACCGGTAATACATTATCCGCAGCAACAGCAACACAGAATGCCAAGGGAATCCGTGTATATGTGCAAAATAAGGAGATCCATCCGCGTGCGGCCTCGGTGATTCAAGGAGGAACTGTGTATGTTGAATTCCGCAGTGTGGTGCAGGCTTTGGGCTTTAAATTCAAGTATGATGCTGCCGGCAAGCAGATTACAGCTACCTCAGAGGATGCTTCCTTTAAAGTTGATCTCAAAACGAAAAAAACATTCGTAAACGGTTCTCTGTACACCTATGATTCGAACATTCCGATGGTTATTGGTTCGGGTGCAGATGCCTTGGTTGCGCTCACGTTGTATAGTGAGACTGACTATATTAGTGCTGACTATGATAAGACGAACAAAATAGTTAAAGTATACGAGGATCCGCAAGGCAAGCCTAAAAAGGCGGACCTGAAAAAAATACAGGCACTAATTAAAGCCCATTATCAGACTTTGGATGGTTTTCAGTCGATCGACAAGCTTGAAATGAAATCATGGAGAGGGTATACCGTAATGCTTGCTGATGTCTCCTTTCGTAAGACAGGTACTGAACTCCTGGACCGGGTTGAGCATGTAACCTTGGAAATGGAGCATAAGCCCGATGCGAGTTGGACGATCCATAATGTAGAAATCAATAATACAGAATATCTAGACTATACTTCATTGATAAATAAAGAGGTAAGCGTTCCGGCCGCAGATCAAATGGCCATTCGTGAGTTGCTCGCTGCTTATTGTAAAGCTATAAATGACAAAGATGTGGATGCGGAACTGGCGCTGCAGGACCCTGCCAACAGGACTGCTGACTACGAACAGGGGATCAGAGAGCTCCGGGAATGGTCGAATCGAAAATTGGATATAGAATATACGCAAGAACAGGTGGTCATTGTCTCTTTTTCGGCAAAGAAAGCAGTTGTCTATTCTATCTATACACTTCAAGCTAACAACGATCCATCGAAGTTCAAGGAGCGGTTCTACTCACTTACCTCTGTAGTTAAAAATAAGGATAAATGGTATTTTGATTCAAATGAAGAAATTGCACTCGGCAGCGAGACTATCGAGTAGTGCTTGAATGATCATGGGGAGGCCCTGCAGCAGCTAATGTGTGACCTGCGGGCCTCCCTTTGTATATTTATTCCTCACTCCCGAATCAGCTTCTCCTGCCGCAGCCGTGCGGCCTTGCGGCGGAGCGGCAGGCTGAGCCACACGAAGAACAGGCCAAGAACGATAATAGACACTCCTACGATAAAGTTGAATTTGTGAATGAAAGAAGAAGCATTCAGCATAAGCAGCATGATATTTAAGGAGCCTACGACCAGCTCCATGAGCGCGAGGGACAAATATACTTTATAGATTCGCTGATAGTGTTTGATTTTGGAATCCGTATCGGAATAGATCTGGAAGGGGCCTTCCGCGGCCTTCCTTCTGAAGATCACCCAGCGATGATTGGTAAATGAACGCTTGCCCTTGTCAGTGGTTCTGGCAGGTACACGCTCCGCTCCGGTCTCTTCCATGAATTGCAGATAATCGGCCGCCTCCTTCGGGTCCTTCTCCAGCAGCTCAATCCGGTAAATATACTCTCCTCCGGCGCTCTCCTCGAATACATAACCGGCCCATGAGTATTCAACCAGTGCAAGCCCCTTAGACGACATCTTATTCAACCACGCTTCTTCTTTTTCGAAATCAAGGAAATATTTGCGCACTATCCGCCTCATTACTCTTCGCCTCCCAGCAGCTTTTTTCCATTAGTAAGCAACTCCTCAAGCCTAGCCATCTCATTCTGGACAATGGATCTGCCCAGCTCTGTAATCTGATATTCTTTCTTACGCGAATCCTCTCCGCCGGCCATCAGGCCGATCCAGCCCCGTTCTACAAGCGTGCTTAGCGCACCATAGAGTGTACCGGCACCCAGCTCCACGCGGCCATTACTCAGTTGCTTCACGTTCTGCATAATTCCGTAGCCGTGCATCGGAGTGAACAGCGACAGAAGGATATAGTAGACGCCTTCGGTCAGCGCCCCGTGGTCATTGGCTCCACCCATCTGTTTCACCTGCCTTCATCTAGTATCTGTTACCGTTACATCACTCGACGTTATACCAATTGACGTTATATCGTCAACCGATATATTTAGTATATCGTCAGCCGATATAATAGTCAACAGGCTTTTACCACATAGCCCCAAGCCAGCACAAAAAAACCCGCACACCGCATAAAGCGGCAGGGCGGGGCGGGAACTCAATAGCACGCAAGAATGCGCATAGCCATTATGGCTCAACTACTCGACTGCTCAACTACACAGGCTGACAATCCTGAAGCAAAGCTGTTTAAGCTTCAGTTGCTTTTTTACCGAAAAATACCTTCAGCGCCTGATACACTTCCTTCTTATCCTTAATCACATAATGCATGAACTGCTCCTGCTTCAGGTGGCGGTAGGCGGACATCAGAGTGCTGCTGCGGTTGTACTGGTTGACCTCGCCGTAGCCGAACATGTTGCTGCGCTGGAGCAGCTCGCCGATCAGCTTGACACAGCGCTCGTTGTCCGAGGTCAGGTTGTCGCCATCCGAGAAGTGGAAGGGATAGATGTTATACTTGGCCGGCGGATAGCGGCTGTCGATAATCTCCAGTGCTTTCTGGTATGCCGAGGAGCAGATGGTGCCGCCGCTCTCCCCGCGGGTGAAGAAGTCCTGCTCGCTGACCTCCTTGGCTTCCGTATGGTGGGCCAGGAACACAATCTCGACCTTCTCATACTGGCGGCGCAGGAAGCGGGTCATCCAGAAGAAGAAGCTGCGGGCACAGTATTTTTCAAAAGTACCCATACTTCCTGACGTGTCCATCATCGCGATAATTACGGCGTTGGAGTGGGGGATTGTGATGTCATCCCAGGTTTTGTAGCGCAGGTCATCCGGGCTGATGCTGTGGATGCCGGGCTTGCCGCTGCTGGCGTTGCGCCGCAGGTTCTCCAGGAGGGTGCGCTTTTTGTCGATGTTGGACATCATGCCTTTTTTGCGGATATCGTTGAAGACAATGGATTTGACCTCGATTTCTTCCTTATCCTTCGGCTTCAGGCGGGGAAGCTCCATATCCTCGAACAGAATATCCTCCAGATCCTCCAGATTGACCTCGGCTTCGATGGTATCCGCACCGGGCTGATCTCCGGCCTTCTCCCCTTTGCCCGGCTGGGCGGATTGGGAGTCGCGGCCGAGTACATCCCCCACCTGGCTGTCCCCGTCCCCCTGGCCGACATGCTTCTGCTTGCGGAAGTTATAGATAATCCGGTATTCGTCCAGACTGCGGATCGGCACCTTCACAATCTGCTTGCCGCCTGACAAAATAATGTTCTCTTCGGTAACCAGATCCGGCAGATTTCCCTTGATGGCTTCCCTGACCTTTTGCTGGTGACGCTCCTGATCCTGATGGCCTTTACGGTGCAGGGACCAGTCTTCTTTGGATACGACAAAAGCGAATGGACCGGTTGGCTGTGACAGGATGACCACCTCCCATGGACTGTGAAATTGGAATGCTGGTGAGGCTAAGGCAGTGGCAGCAGGTTGTAACTAAAGTATATTCAGGGGGAGGGTGGATATGTGAGCTGTCTTATTCACTGATTTCTTCGATGAGCAGTCTGTAGCTGTTAGAGCGGGCTTCACCGGAATACTTGCGTCCGTCAATGTTGAACAGGTACAGCGCGGCCGAGAAGCCTTGCAGATCCTTGCCCATATATCCGGTGTTGATCCTTACCAGATAGCTCAGTGTAACGGTCTGGCCGGCCTGCAGAGTTCCCAGGCGAACCGTCCCGCTAAAAGGGGTTCCGGGTACAGTGACAGCGCTTATGGTCACAATGTCCGGCTCAATGACCGTGCCCTGCGGCACCAGGCGGATGACCGCGACCTCTGCCGGATAGTTCCCGCTGTTGGTCACTTGAATCCGGAATTCGGCTGTGCCTCCAGGCTCGACAACCGGCGGCTCCCCTTCCATCTGAATGGAGATGACCGGCGACAGCAGCAGGGTGGTCACCGGGTTGGGACGGGCGGCCTGCCGGACATTGCGCCCGTCCGGGAGGGTGAAGGTGTACTGGACAATCCCCTGGTTCTGAATGGCCGGGGTCTGGCGGATATCGGTGGCACCCGGGATGGAGACAAGAAAATCAACTACGATTGCTGTGCCTGCCCTTAAGGTACCGAGCGGAATGCCGTCTCCGGGACGTACACCCCGCTGGGGAATACCGTCGATCCGGATGCTGTCCCATATGAACAGCGTACCTTGCGGAATAACCTCCGCGAGCAGGGCATTCACGGCCAGGTTCCCATTATTGCGGATCGTGAATTCATACCGCAGATTGTCGCCCGGAGCGGCGCTGTAGAGATCCACCCTGAGACTGGCAGACAGCCCGGGCTGGATCACGGTAATCCTAACTATGTTGCTTACTGTAGTATCTCTGCTGTCATATGCCTCATAGGAGACCTGTGCCGTTGCCTGCAATACGGAATCCGGGGGGAGAGAGCTTACCCGGACACGGAAGGAGACCTCCGCGCTAGAGCCTGCACTGAGCGAGCCAAGACTGATCCCGGAGGCCGGGTCAGCCTCCGGCAAATAGACTCCGCCGGCAACGACACTGCCGGGAATGAATACCGCTCCTTCCGGTAGAGGAATGACGGCAATTTTTCCGGTCAGCGGCAGGGCTCCTTCATTCCTGAGCTGAAGGGTATAAGTGACGGTATCCCCGATGAAGGTAGTTAATGTACTGGCGGAGAGCAGTGTGGCCAGCTGGTAGGACAGCAGGGAGACACTGACCGGATTGGAGCGGACTTCTCCGCGTACCGTTCTTCCCTCTACGGTCTCGAAGGAATAGCTGCCGGTGGCACTGTTCTCCAGGACAAGGGAGGGCGGAAGCGAGACGACAATGACCTGGAAGACGATAAAGACCCCCGAGTGCGGATTGAGCACCCCGGCCGGGATGCCGGAAGACGGAGTGACCCCCGGAAGAGGCACTCCGTCTCTAAGCACACTATTGGCAATGAAGGATACACCCGGCGGCAGGACGTCAACGATCGTGACCAGCGCCGGGGTATTGCCGCTGTTCCAGACGGCCACGGTGTAGACGAGCGTCTCTCCCAGGGAAGCGCTCGTGCGGTCAGCTTCTTTTACGAGAGACAGCACCGGACCCACAACCGGCGTGTTGACGGTATTGGAGTAGGTGATAGCATCCGTTCCCTCCGCCGAGCTGAACCTGACCAAGGATTGATTCGTTACGACAGGCTGAAGCCTTGAGCGGTCTGTCATATCTCTATGACCTGAACCTGGAAGGTTACGGTGACAGAGGCTCCCGGAGCGATGGTTCCAATGGTAACTCCGGTGGCCGGATTGGCTCCCGCACGCGGAGTGCCGTCTACGGTAACACTGCCGGGAACGAACTGGCTGCCGGCCGGAATCGGGTCTACCAGCACTACGTTGTTGACGTTCACAATGCCGTTGTTGGTCACAACAATGGTATACGTGATGGTATCGCCAACAACCGCATCGACTGCCGGAGTGCTCTTGACTGCGGTTACGTCCGGCGAAGAGACTGGAATGACCAGCGTATTCGACAATGCAGATCCTGAGAGCAGGCGGCCGTCCGGCGGCGTGAAGGTGAAGGTGGCGGCTGCCTGGTTCACAAGCTGCTGCGGTGAAGGCAGAGAAGCTACGGTCACCTGCAGGGTGACGGTCAGTGTGACCGTGGCTCCGGCTGCAACGGTTCCCAGGCTGATGCCGGCCGTCGGATCGGCCCCCGGAACAGGCTGGCCGTTAACCAGTACGCTGTTTGGAATGAACACAGCTCCTGCCGGAATGGAATCTGTCAAGGTGACCACAGCAGCAAGATTGCCGGTGTTGGTTATGCTGAGCGAATAGGTGACGGTATCGCCTACTGTCGCATTTGCGGTATCCGCAGCTTTCAGGATGCCGATTACCGGCTGATACACCGGAGTGACCAGTGTGTTGGAATAAGACGCGCCGGAGAATGCCCCGGAGGTGAAGCTGACCGATGCCCGGTTGCTCAGGGCCGCCGGATTCGGCAGAGCATTGACCAGGATATTGAAGGCAACCTGAACGGTTGCTCCCGGAGCGATGGTTCCCAGTGAGATTCCGTTGGCAGGCGCTGCCCCGGGTACCGGTGTGCCATCCACGGTTACGCTGCCGGCAACGAAGGAAGCGCCGGAAGGAACCGGATCGCTAAGCACCACATTGTTGACCGGGGCGATGCCGCTGTTGGTGACCGCAATGCTGTAAGGGACCGTATCCCCAGGGACGGCGTCGATGACAGTAGTGCTTTTGACAACCAATACATTCGGTGAGGATACAGCAATCAGGTTGATATTCGAGCTGGCGGACTGGTTGAAGACTCTTCCGTCGGGCAGTGTATAGCTGAAGGCGATAACCGCCTGGTTGCTGAGCTGCTGGCTGGCCGGCAGGGTGTCGATGACGACTGAGAATAATACAGTCAGCGTGGCACCGGCAGCAATGCTGCCCAGCAGGATTCCGGTAGCCGGATCGGCCCCCGGCGACGGGAAGCCGTTAATCAGCACACTGTTCGGAATCAGTGTTGTGCCTGCGGGGATAGTGTCGGTCAGAGTAGCCGTCGCCGCATAATTTCCCGAATTGCTGACAGTGACGGTATAGAGGATCGTGTCTCCAACCGTTGCATTCTGGGTATTCGAGCTCTTGGCTGCAGCCAGGACCGGCTGGAAGACCGGTGTGGTTACAATGTTCGAGAAGGCTACACTGGCCAAGGCACCGGACGTAAAGCTGGCGGATGACTGATTGTTCAGCACACCTGAAGACGGCAGGGAGGTCACTGTTACATTGAATGCAACGGTGACTGAGGCCCCTGGAGCAATGCTGCCGATTGTCACGCCGGTAGCCGGTGAGGCGGCCGGGCGGGGGACACCGTCCACCAGCACGCTGCCCGGAACCAGACTGGTACCGGCTGGCAGAGCATCTGTGAATACCACATTATTTACTGTAGCGATCCCGTTGTTGGTCAAGGCTACGGAATATGTGATCGTATCTCCGACATTGGCTGCAGTGGTTGCGGTGGTCTTGACAACCGCCAGGTTGGGGTTCGAGACAGGGATCGTCAAGGTGTTGGTTGGCGATGAGCCTCCCAGGGTTCTGCCGTCAGGCAGGGTGAAGCTGTAGGTAATGTTCCCCTGGTTCACCAGGAGCTGCGGTGACGGCAGCGAGGTGATGACTACCGAGAAGGAGACAGCTACGGTTGCCCCCGGAGCGATTGTTCCGGCAGTGATCCCGGATGTGGGATTGGCCTGCGGCAGAGGCAGACCGTTAATCAGCACGCTGTTATCGACAAGAGTGGTGCCGGCCGGAATATTGTCGGTAACAGTCAGAATTGCCTCGTAGTTGCCTGTATTGCTCACCGTCAGGGTATACGTCACGGTATCGCCGACAGTCGCGTTCGTGGTACTCCCTGTTTTGACCGCCGAAATATTCGGCTGGAATACAGGAACAGCAACAGGGTTAGAGAAGGTTGAGCCGGTAAAGACACCGGAGGTGTAGGTGACCGTCGCCTGATTGTTTATGGAAGCAGCTGCGGGCACCGATGTTACTGTAACCGAGTAGGAGACTGTAGCCGATGCGCCTGGGGCAAGCGTGCCTATGGTGACCCCGGTGGCCGGATTGGCAATAGGAAAAGGTACCCCATTTACTGAAACACTGCCCGGTACAAAGGTTGCTCCTGCCGGCGTCGGATCGCTGAGCAGTATGTTGTTCACCGGGTCTATCCCGCTATTGGTGATGCTCACGGAATAGGCGATCGTATCTCCAAGAGCAACAGAAGTGGAGGTTGTGCTCTTGACCACCGCCAAATTGGGAGCGGAGACCGCTATGGTTACCGTATTGGAGGCGGCGCTGCCGGTCAGCAGCCGTCCGTCAGGCGGAGTGAAGGTATACGTGGCGTTCGCCTGATTCACAAGCTGCTGCGGGGATGGCAGGGACAGAATGAAGACGGTGAAGCTCACGGTTACAGTGGCTCCGGGGGCGACAACACCGACCGTAATCGCGGTATCCGGCGCAACGCCCGGCTGGGGGAAGCCGCCGACAATGACGCTGTTGGGATCGAAAGCGGTGCCGGCCGGAATATTGTCCGTAAGCGTCACATTGGCTGCCACATTCCCGGTATTGCTGACCAGAATCGTATAAATGATCGTGTCGCCGACGGTTGCGTTCAGGTCATTGGCGCTTTTGACAAGGGTGATCTGCGGCTGTGTTACCGGTGTGGTGGTAACGTTGGATGATGAAGAGCCGGAGAAGACCCCGGAGGTGAAACTGACAGTAGACTGGTTATTGACCTGTGAAGGAATCGGCATTGTTATCCTCACCTCGAATGTTACGGCAACGGAGGCACCAGGGCCCAGACTGCCGATTGGAATGCCGGCGGACGGAACTGCCAGCGGCTGGGAGACGCCGCCTACAATTACGGTTCCGGGAATGAAGGCTGCATTCTCAGGAAGCGGATCACTGAGAATGATATTGCTGACAGAAGCGATGCTGTTGTTCGTCAGCACGGAGGTAAATGTAAGGATGTCGCCGGTCACGGCATCGATCGCATTTACACTTTTGACGATACTGACATTGGGGGCAGAGACGGGAAGCGTCAAGGTGTTGGATACGGTGTTGCCGCCCAGCGTCCGCCCATCCGGCAGGGTGAAGGTGAAGGAAGCCGCTGCTGAATTCGACAGCTGCTGGCTCGGCGGCAGGGCCGTTACCGTAACCAGAAAGCTGACCGTGACGCTGTCTCCGGGGGCCAGCGGACCCACCGGAATGCCGGTCAGGGGACTGTAGCCGGGCAGCGGCGTGCCGCCGATGCTGACGCTGTTGGTCTCGAATACCGTCTGCGGCGGCAGGATGTCGGTCAGATTAAGCGTGGCGGCGATGTTGCCCGTGTTGCTGGCCAGGATGGAGAAGGAGAGCAGACTGCCCACTGAGGCCTGAGCCGGGCTTGAGCTTTTGACCAGGCCTATCACCGGAATGAATACCGGAGTTTGTACAGTGTTCGACAGTGCGGTTCCGCTGAAGCTCCCGGCCGTGAATGATACGCTGGCCCGGTTGCTGAGCTGAGCCGGGCTGGGAATAGAGGTGGCATTCACCTGGAAGACCACTGTTCTTGTTGCTCCGGCTGCAAGCGTGCCGAGAGCAATTCCGGTATTGGGGTTAGCCGAGGGTACGGCTGCCCCGTTCACTGTGACGGTTCCGGCGACAAAAGCGCTGCCGGCCGGGGCCGGATCAGACAGCACGACATTGTTAACCGCTACCCCGCTGGGATTGGATACTGACACGGTGTAGGTGAGATATTCGCCTACAGCGACAGCTGTGCGGTTAGCGCTTTTGAGAACCGTAAGGTTGGGGGCAGAGACGGGCAGGGTCACGGTGTTCGATAGGCTCCCCCCGGACAGGGAGCGTCCGCTGGGCAGCTGGTACGTGTAGCTGCTGCTGCCCTGGTCGGTCAAGGTGGCCGGGGACGGCAGGGCCTGAACGGAGGTCAGGAAGGTAACCGTCAAGGCCGCCCCCGGGGCTACCGCTCCCAGCGGGATGCCGCTGACCGGGGAATCGGAAGGCCGGACTGTCCCGTTCACCGTCACGCTTCCCGGGACGAAGGCAGTCCCCGCCGGGATGGTATCGAATAAGGTTGTTGTTGCTGCAAGATTGCCTGTGTTCTGCACCTGGAGCGTATATTGGACATTCCCGCCGACGGTTGCGCTGCCCGGGGTTGCGCTCTTGACAATGCTGATGACCGGCTGGTAGACAGGGGTCAGGATCGTATTGGATTGGGAGATGGCGGTGAAAGACCCTGAGCTGTAAGAGGCCGATGACTGGTTAGAGAGCTGGCCGCCGCTTGGCACGGCAGTAACATTCACCTGGAAGGTGACCGTCACACTGGCTCCCGGAGCAAGGGTGCCGACGGATATTCCCGAAGCCGGATCTGCGGCCGGCCGGGCGCTGCCGGCCACGGTCACACTGCCAGGCACCAGCGTGCTGCCGGAAGGGATCGGATCAGACAGCACGACACTCGTGATGGCGGCGATTCCGTTGTTGGTAATCACCGAGGTGTATTGCAGGGTATCGCCTACGGTGACATCGGGGAAGCTGGCGCTTTTGGCGATGGTGACATTGGGTAGCCTGACTGGAATAGTCAACGTGTTGGAGGCGGCGCTGCCGCTGACGGTCCGCCCGTCAGGAACGGTGAAGGTGTATGCGGCGGTTGCCCGATCGGTCAGCTGCGGCGGCGAGGGCAGGCTGTTCACCAGTACGCTGAACTGGACGGTAGAGCTGGCCCCGGCTGCGATGGTGCCGATGGCGATGCCGGCAGCGGGATTGCCGGCCACAGGCGCACCGTTCACGGTGAAGCTTCCCGGAACATATGAGCTGCCTGCAGGAATGTTATCAGTGAGTGTAGTGACCGCCCCGATATTGCCGGTATTGGAGATCTGCAGCGTGTAGAGAATCTGGTCCCCGACGGTAGCATTGGTGGTGTTCGCACTCTTGACGATGCCGAGAACCGGAGAATAGACCGGCAGCGAGTTCGTATTAGACGGAATGACCCCGCTCACAACCGGCCCGCCGGCGACACTCTGGAAGGTGAACGCGGCATTGGCGGTGTTGGGCACGAATTGCGGGCTTGGCAGTGAAGTCACTCTGGCCTGGTATGTAACGGTGATAGAGGTGCCAAGAGCCAGGGAGCCGAGCGGTATGCCTGAAGTAATGTCATAGGCCGGGCGGGACACACCGGCGACTACTACGCTGCCTGTAACAAAGGTAAGGCCTGCCGGCAAGGCATCCGATAGAACAACACTGGCCGCACTGGCCGTCCCTGTATTGCTGACGGTTACGGTGTAGGTGACCAGGTCACCGACGATCGTACCGGCGGCATTGGCGCTTTTGACGAGTGAGATCTTGGGTGCATTGATATCAATCTGCAGGGCGTTGGCATTGACGACATAGGCGTCACCTGATGTAGTTAGTGTCAGCAAGGCGGCTGACTGATTGTTGATAAGGCGTGCAGATACATCCACATTGGTAATATCCCAGCCCTGGCGGCCGCCGATGATATTGCTGCCCGGACTGCCGTTGGTCTGGTTGCGGGTTCCGAAGGTTCCGGTCGTGTTCAGGTTGCCGGCATCGTTGTTGATCTGCGAGGCGAAGAAGTTGTTGGCAAAATTATTCGGACCTGACAACGCCACCTGGGTGGTGGAGGTAGGACCGAAGAGCGCCTGATCCCCGGAACGGTTGGCATCCCCTTCCTGGGCGCTGAACAGGATACGGCCGCCAAGCGCGCCGGTGACTGGGGTGGCGAAGCCGGTAATAGTTGTAACCACCGGAGCCGAGGTGGATTGGACCAGGACAGCGCCTGCGCGCAGGGACATGTTGCGGAAGGGCAGTGACGGATTCTGATAGATGACAGCAAGGGTCCAGCCGGCATGGTTGGCGGTGGAATCCCCGGTGATTACGATAGTGCCGACGACACCGCCCGTGACATAGGTCCCGGCGCCGGAGGCCTGGATCGTACTCGTTACATTGGCGGAACGGACATATGCGAGCGCTCCGCCGCCGAGATCCACGGAATTGGCCGTCGCCGAATCCGGCGTTACACTGACGGTGTTGCCAAGCGGTGTTGTAAAGGAGACCGGATTGTTGATCGCTGCAGTGAGGTTGACATTGCCGTTAACATACGAACCGCCCCAGATCAGCTCTGCATACAGAACCGTACTTCCGGCGGGAAGAGTCAGAATGGCGGCTGAGCTGTTGCTCTGATACACACTCGTAGTGCCCGCAGGATAGGTGCCGAATACGGATGCGGTATTCGTTGTAGTGAAGGCTCCGATACTGTCCAGCGTGCCGGGAACACCGGAAGTATCAGAGCGGCTAAGCCCCAGCGTGTTGCCTGTAAATGTAATGGCGCCTGTTGCGTTAACCGTAGACCGGACAACTAGAGGAATGATTATCACCTCCTTATGGAAATGGATGTGCCGGAGATAGGCGGACAGCGAAAAAAAGCAGACCAGCCCTGCGGGGAGCCGGCGTGCCTCTTTCTTGTCTGTATTGTTAGCCTATGAGAAATACAGAATAATTTTGTCTGTCCATTTCCAAATTTTACAACGAATTTAGCCTGCGCTGTCCCCGCAGCCGCCGCTCAAGCAGCACCTGAGGCTCGGGATACACCTGTCTGCTCATCGTTTCCAGCTCTTCCGGGGTAATCGCCTGCTTCACAACCGCGAAATGATACATAATCTCGTGCACCACATTGGACTGCAGCGCCTTCAGCACCTCAAGCTCCTCCGCCTCATAGAGCGAATCGTCAAAAGGATACTGATAGAACAGCTCCATCCGCAGCAGTCTGAAATCAAACGGCGGCACCGGTGCGGGATAATCCGGAATCTCCGGGCAGAGCGGGCTTCCGGACGGCTGAAAAAAGGTGCCGGTGAAATAGCGGGGGGTGTACTCGTCGAACTTTTGCCTGAACATCGGGTTGGAGGCATGAGGGAAGCTGTGCGCATAGGGTGAAAGAATGCAGACCACCGCTTTATGCGTGCTGATCCGGTGAAGCTCTGCCATCGCGGCATACAGATCGCTGATATAGGGCATGACCCGGCTGGCCATAACGAATTCGGCGGTCTGATCCGGCAGGGGAATTCCCTCGCAAATGTCGCAGACAATATCTACTCCAGGGTAGGGCTTGCAGTCGATTCCCAGATAACCTGACTCTTTGCGGGTGCCGCAGCCGATATCGATTCTCAGGGGAAATCACTCCTTTTAGCGTGCAGGATAAGGCTCTTTCACCATTGTATTAATCGGGGCGTTTCTCTGCTTACGGCTGATGCCCAGCCCGGCCAGGCAAGTTTATGCAGCCAGGCTTGTGGGGTAATCCTAATTAAAGCCGGTGCCTGCCGCCGGCTAACCGCAACCCATAGAGGAGGTAACAATCATCATGAGATCACAACGTTCGCTGCCCGCTATGACCGCGATTGCTGCACTGCTGCTCACCTTAACGGCTTGCGGAGGAAACGCCCTGCCGGAAGTGTCCGGTGAACCGTCAGCTAAGGCTTCTAATCCTCCTGTACAGACAACGGCTGCACCTGCTGCCAGTCCGGTTCTTCAGCCAAGTGCTTCGGCAGCGGAGGAGACGCAGAGCATTCAGGGCTCCGGCATTTATGTCGGTCAGATTGATAACCATTCCGTGGAGATTGAGACAGAGGAAGGGCCGACCGCCTTTGAGCTGGGGCCAGGTACGGAGAATGCACCTGATGCTCTGGAGATGGATGACCCGGTAGTCTTTGTATATACCGAACGAGCCGTGGGAGATGAACCGGGTATAACTCAGCGGATTCTGTCCAGCCTGGTCAAGGCAGATGGCCTGGATACGCCGCCCGGGGCCGGAGCACATATTTCACTCTTCAAAGGTTTTATTTCTGTAACCAGTATATGGAGAAACTTTTTCTGACCTTCATGCGTCAAAAGGATAGTGAAATGAGATTGTGTTCCTATCCGGGAGGGTGAGCTTGTGAGAAAAGTATGGATTTCGATTGTAGCAGGATTATTAATGTTCCCTGTGTTGTTTCAGGCTCCGGCCCAGGCAGCAGCCAAACCCATCAAAATTATTATTGATGGTGTGACGCTGTCCACCGACCAGCCGCCGGTCATGGTGAACGGGCGGACGATGGTGCCCCTGCGGGCCATCTTCGAGGCCTTCAACGCCGGCATCAAGTGGGATCAGAAGACACAGACAGTAACTGCTTCCCAAGGTGATACCACGATTGTGCTCAAGATTGGCTCCAAGCTGGCCACGATTAACAACAAGGCTGTTACCCTCGATGTACCGGGCCTGAATCTGAAGGGCCGGACAATGGTGCCAACCCGGTTCGTCAGCGAAGCGCTGGGCCGGGAGGTAGGCTGGAATCCGTCCGCCCAGACTGTGACCATTAAGACGCCTGTTCCGGTATTCGGCAATGCGGCTCCGGTTAATGGAGTAGCCGCCCAGGATGTCAGTGATTACGGAGACGGACGGGACCTGCAGGTCAGCTTCAACCGGGTAGCCGACGAGTCGCTGGTGGATCACTACCGCGTCCTGATTGTCAAGGCAGGCACTTCGCTGAATCTGTCATCAGCGCTTGCAGTAGGCTCCAATAATTATTCCGTTGTTCTGGCAACAGGAGCGAACCCTGTATTGAAGCTGAACGCTGCGACCCGTACGATGGACGGGGACCTGATTAAGAATAATCAGGGGTATACCGCTTATGTCATTACGGTGGGCAAGGGAAACAATAACAGCGCGTTATCCGCCCCGTCATCCCCTGTTACCCTGGTCAACAAGACCGTACCGGCCTTTGGTACGGTGCAGGCCAATGACACGAATGATTACGGGGACGGCCGGGATATCCAGGTCAGCTTCAACAAGCTGGCAGATGAGTCGAAGGTCAGCTTCTACCGGATCTTCGTAGTCAAGGCTGCGAATGCTTCCGCCTTCGACCGGGACAGAGCCATTGCGGTATCCAGCGCCAATTACACGCAGATCAGCAAGAACGGCAATAATCTGAGCCTGAATCTCTCCTCCGGCGCGCGGGATACGGATGGGGCGCTGCTCCGTCCAGGCAACAGCTACCGGGTGTTCGTGCTGGCAGTTGACAGCGGCAATGCGGCCAATAATGTATTGTCTGCTCCGTCCGCAGCGCTTACCCTGACCACAGCCGGAATCTCAAATCTGAGCGTAAGTGATGTGAATGACTATAATGACGGACGCGATCTGAAGGTCTCCTTCACACATCCGACAGACGAGAGCAACATCAGCCAGTACCGGGTCATGGTTGTTCCTGTATCCAGCTACAACAGCTTCAGCCTGAGTGATGCGAATAATGTGCCTAATGCCTACTATACGGCGGTAAGCACATCCGGCTCATCCTCAGAGCAGGTGCTCAGCGCCTCCAGCAGGGATGTGAGAGGGAACTACATTAAGAACGGATCCAGTTACCGGGTATATGTATTATCAGTTGCCAAAGGCAATAATCCGGGCGCAAATATTCTGTCTGCCGCTTCCCCGGCGGTTACCCTGCTCAACACCTCCAGCCTGAGCACTGTATCCGGCTTGAATGTAAGTGATGTGAATGATTACGGCGATGGCCGTGATCTAAGGGTATCCTTCACCCATGCCAGTGACGAAAGCTACATTAGCCAGTACCGGATTCTGGTGGTGCCGGTGAAGGAGTACAGCAGCTTCAGCTTGAATGATGCAAATAATGCGCCCCACTATACCTCCGTTGGCGTATCCGGGAACAGCACCAGTCAAGTCTTGGAGGCTTCGGCGAGAGATGTGCGCGGAGCATTGATTAAGCCGGGAACCAGCTACCGGGTGTATGTGCTGTCTGTGCGCAGCGGAAACTACCCGGGAGCGAACGCTCTGTCCGGGGGCTCGTCAGCCATCAGTCTGTCGGAGAAGCTTCCGGTTGTCTCTGTAACGAATGTGACCTACGGTACGGATAACGGCAGAATAGTCGTCCACTTCACCAAATCCGCCCGGGAGACGAATCTCTCGGAATACCGGGTATTCGTGGTTCCTTCGAGACAGAGCTTCGGCGCAGCAGAGGCACTCGATGTGAAGTCCTCCAATTACAGATCCGCTGCGCCTAACGGAAGCAACCAGACTGTAGCGGCTGCGGACCGGGATATCAACGGCAATGCCATTGTCAAAGGAACCAAATACAAATTATATGTACTCGCAGTAGCCAATAATTCAGGTGTGCAGAATGGCGGATTATCCGATTCCAGTGAAGAGTTTCAGCTATAGACACAATAAAATACAGCATATCCCGGTTCAGCGGGATATGCTGTATTTTGCTGTAACGGCGGTGCTCAGGCTGCCCCGGCATTCACCAGGACCACGGACAGCAGCAGCATGAAGAGGAGCAGGAAAATGGCGTTGATCAGGGTTCCGAGGACGGCAAAGACCTTGCGGCGCTGCCGGAAGGTTAAGCCGACAATGCCGGTTACAGCGCCTATAACATTGAGCGCTACCAGAATCAGCACAGTCACGCCCAGATACATAATTAACTCTGCTGATTCAGGGAGCAGCTTATTATTCTCACCCAAGATAGATGCAGCCTTCGCGCCTGTATATACGAAGGCTGCCACATAGCCGGCCAGTGTGAGCATAGCGATGACGAAGGAAGCGATGCCGGGGCCGGAATGCTTGTAGTCGCGCGGATTCTCTTCATATTTATACTCCGGCTCCGGGGACATGCCTTGAGCGGGATTTCCCCACCTGTCTACTGTTTGACTGTCTGTATCCGGTTTGGGGGGAGATTGATAGTCCATGGGCTGCACTCCTTAAGATAGAATGGGTTACTATTACTTCATCACAAGCAGTCTTCAAAAGCAAGCTATCCGCTAAAAATCTTCCCCGGTTCCTTCAAGCTGGCGGCAGGCTGTGCCGATACGTTAGAATAGGAGAAGCTGAAGACAAAGAAGGAGCTGTGAACCCATGCAACGAAGATTGATCGGCTGGGGAGCTGTGCTGGCGATGCTGTCCGTAGGAATCGGGGCGTTCGGCTCGCACATTCTGAAGCCTGTGATCAGTGAGGATTATCTGAAGGTGTACGAGACGGGGGTGCAGTACCATATGGCCCACGCCCTGGCGCTGGTGCTCATCGGCCTGGCCGCAGGCCAGTGGGGCGACAGCACCCGTCTGCGCTGGGCGGGAAGGCTGATCGGAGCCGGAATTCTGCTCTTCTCCGGGAGTCTGTACATTCTCAGTACCTCAGGCATCAAAATCCTTGGAGCCATCACCCCCCTTGGAGGCGTGTGTTTCCTTGCGGGCTGGATCTGCTTTGCTGCTGAAGCCTTCGCCCGCAAGCGGTGAAGAGCGGCCAGCGGCCTGACACGAAGAAACACCCGTCCGGGAGATTCGGAACGGGTGCTTCTTCGCGTTACAGAAATTCATCGATTTCATTAAGCTTGAAGGTGTATACCTGCTTCTCATCCACATGGTATACGCTTAGCGAGTTGGCGCTTTCATCGAAATTCAGAATCCGGCAGGGCATGGACACCTGCTTCCCGTGCCGGTTCGCTCTCAGGCGGACCAGCTGGTTATTCTGGATATACTGTCTGATCTTACCGAATACATCGGCCGGAGTCTCTACCGGAGCAGGCGCTGCAGGCGGCTTCTTGGCTGCCGGTTTCTCGGCTGGCTTGTCCGCCGGCTTCCTGTGTACATTCACTGCAACCGGAGCGGGTACAGGGGAGTCACTGTTCAGAGCCAGCTTGGCGGATTTCAGCAGGTGGTCGATGGTTCTGCCCAGCTCCAGGCCGGAGTTGATGTTGAAGTCAGTAACATTGCCGCTGCCGTTCAACATTTCAAGCAAATATTGCAATGCAAGCGGATTAGTACGGGCATTTATCAGGATGTCAACATTGAATAAATAGTTCCCGTCGGTGTGTTGTAATCTTTTATCCATTAATCCCCCAGCTTTATCGTTTGGCACGATTACTTAAATATTAAATTTAGTATATAAACTATACCACTAAATATGTGGAAATTATAGACCCCTCAACAGAGAAAATAAGGACTTACGGCCCGCTAAATTATCTGTGGAGTAGGACCATCGTCCACACGTGCCCGGCAGCAGAAGCATAACCTAAAATCGTGAACGCGAAAACAGGGAGGCGCTGCAAATGGTAACATTAGAGCCTGTACAGGTGGGCGGTCATATCCTGGTCGGAGTTGAGGTGAAGCTGCCCAAAACCACGCTGCTCAGTATCAGCACTGACAAGGGGTACATCATGTGCGGGGCGCTGGATGTCGGATTGCTGAACGAGACGCTGGCAGACCGTCACATTATCGCGGCAAGGGCTGTGGGCGTGCGCACGCTTGCCCAACTGCTGGCCGCGCCGCTGGAGTCGGTAACGATAGAGGCGGAGAAGCTGGGAATTGTGCCGGGAATGACCGGGGCGGATGCCCTGCTTCTCATGGTCTGAAGGAGACGGAGGAATGCCGCCTGCAGGAGCAGTCACACTCTTGGCGGGCGGCATAAATCTGTGCAGGAAAAATACATAATGCAGCATAAGGAGCGCCCGCTTGGCTCATTCTATGGAGTAAGGATGTGAAGCTGCGGTGTGCGGCAGGCGGAAGGGGCCTGTACAAGCACTCTTGTTTCGCTCTGCAGGCGAAAGGGTAAATGGAGATTAGACAACGCAAGGCCGGAGCATGAGTCAGCAGCCGGCCAAATTTATGGATAAGGAAGGGATCATCTAATGGCTAAAGCGTCAAATAAAGTGAACACTTCTTCAATCGAACAAGTACTTAACCGTCAGGTTGCGAACCTGAACGTCCTCTATGTGAAAGTGCATAATTATCACTGGTATGTGAAGGGTGAGCAGTTCTTTGCCCTGCATGTGAAGTTCGAAGAGCTGTACGATGATATTACGCTCAAAATGGACGAGGTGGCTGAGCGCCTGCTGAGCATTAAGGGCAGCCCGGCAGCGACCATGAAAGAATATCTGGAAATTGCAACGATTCAGGAAGCGACAGGCAAGGAAGACGCCCGCGGCATGGTGCAGACGCTCATCGAAGACTTCGCTACTGTTGCGGAGGAACTGACGGAAGGCATCGAGCTGGCTGAAGAGAACAGCGACCAGCCGACCGCCGACCTGTTCATCAAGATCCGCACCGATCTGGAGAAGAATCAATGGATGCTGCGCGCATTCCTGGGCTGATTGGCGGGTAAACGTTCAGAAGGAAGAAGATGAAGGGGCTGTCCCAAAAGTGACAGCCCCTTCATTGCGGGAACGGAAAACAGCATCTATTCCAGCATAAAGAGCTACCCCAAGCAGCCATTTCATGGCTTTTGGGGCAGCTCCTTTATTTTTTTGGGACTATGATCAATCATCGTCTGTATAAATTTCAGCGAAGCCTGCAGCTCCGGCTCTGTGAAGGGGGTCATGGTCTCAAGGAATTTCTGCTCAAGGTGCTCATGCATTCTGGCGTGGATGTCAAAGAGCTGTCTGCCTTTGGGGGCAAGGCTGAAGTACACCTCTTTCTTGTTATCGTTCATCCGGCTTCGCTTGATGCAGCCATCCTGAAGAAGCTTGGTGCTGATTTTGGTGATGCTCGCCTTGGACAGCTTCATCTTGTCTGCGATTGCAGTACTGTTAATCGGTTCGTTATTGCCGATACAATCGAGGACATGAATGCTGGTTAGACTGATTGACGAGAACGTAATCCCATACTCCTCCAGAAGTTCTGCAATAGCATTCTCCTCAGCGGCAAAAAACTCTTCAGATAAATGGGATAAATGGATAAAACGTTCATACAGCAGGCGCTTGAGTCCTTCGGCTGGATACATGGGGCGGAGCCACTCCTTTTGTATTTGTTAAGTCTATTCTAAACAATTATTGTTCATTAGTAAACTAAAAATTATTAATATTAAATATTGTAATGATGGATTGACATCCTCCATTTTTGAAAATATAGTTTACTGGTAAATCATTTTATGAATACCAGACTATATTCGGGGAGGAATGAGAGTGGAGAATGTGTCCGGAACCATAAGAGAACGGCGGACGGTTAGGAGATTCAGCGATATGCCGGTTGAGCAGGAGGTTATTGTATCTTTACTGAAGGAAGCCGCCGGTCTATACGAGGCCGAGGGAACTCCTCTCTGGCGCTGTATTTATGCCGGTACCCCCGAGTCCCGGGATGAACTGGCAGAAGGTATGATGGCAAAGGTAAAGGGAAGCAATCTCGCCAAGCTCCTTCCTGCCAAAATGACCGATCTTCTGAAAAAGCAAATCATAAATACACCGGCCCACCTGATCTTTATTGCTGAAGCAGGTGAAACGGAGCGCCAGCAGGATATCAATTATGCCGCAGTATGCAGCATCATGCAGGGTGTCCAGCTTTTGGGCTGGGAGCAAGGGCTCGGTATGTTGTGGTACACTGATCCAATGATGCATAGCGAACTTTTTTATCAGAAAATTGGTTTGCGGGAAAAAGAAAGGTTCGCCGGAATTCTGGAAATCGGCTACTTTGACAAAATACCGAAGGCGCGGAAAAGAACGCCGGCTGAGCGGAATTGGACTACAATCGGTGAAGGGGGAAGCTTGCCTGCGGATTCCGCTCGGCCTACTCCACAAAGCGTGCTGAAGCTGCTGAACGAAGCGGTCTGGGCACCAAATGACGGCATGCGGGAACCGTGGCGGTTCATCTACGTAACCGGCAGCGAGGCTGTCCGTCAACTCGGCTCCGCAGAGAACGCTGTGCTGCCGCTCCTGCTGGTTGTAGCCAAAGAAGAAGCCGATCCTCATAAGCAGCAGGAGGACTACGCCGCAGTCTGTTGTCTCATTCAGAATTTCCAGCTGCTGGCCAAATCTGGGCCGTGGCAGGTACGCCGCCACATTCCGGAATGGGTGTATGAACGGGAACGGTGTAAGGCACTGGGGCTTCGTCCGCTGGAACGGATCGTTGCGGTGCTGGAATTGGGCGGGGACTCAAGCAGGTCTGAATCCGGATCTTTGCCTCCGGCAGTAAGAATAGAGCTGAATACATTTGTAAAAACCGGCCCTTTGTAATAAAATTAGTGAGAATCATTGATAATCATCTTGAATGAATTTATAATAATTATAATGTGATAGAAAATCTAATTGCTTGTAGCCAGGTTATCCTGTGACAATACAACTTTCTGATTTCGCAAATCGATCAATGGAGGGAATAATAATTATGGCAGCAGAATTTGTCATTGAGGGACTGAAAGCGACGATTGAAGGAAAGGAAATCCTGAAGGGTATTAACCTTCAAATGAAGGGCGGGGAGATTCATGCCATCATGGGACCGAACGGTACCGGTAAAAGTACGCTGGCTTCAGCCCTGATGGGTCACCCGAAGTATGAGGTCACAGAGGGCACAGCCCTGCTGGAAGGCGAAGACCTGCTGGAGATGGCGGTGGACGAACGAGCCCGCGCCGGATTGTTCCTGGCCATGCAGTATCCAAGTGAGATCAGCGGTGTGACCAACTCCGACTTCATGCGCAGCGCGATTAACTCCCGCCGTGAAGAAGGCAGCGAGATCTCCTTGATCCGCTTCATCCGCCTGATGGAAGCGAAAATGAAGGAACTGGATATGAACCCTGAATTTCTGCACCGCTACCTGAACGAAGGCTTCTCCGGCGGTGAGAAGAAGCGCAATGAGATTCTACAGATGATGATGCTGGACCCTAAGATTGTCATTCTTGATGAAATCGACTCCGGTCTGGATATTGACGCACTCAAAATTGTGGCCGACGGTGTGAACTCCATGCGCAGTCCCGAACGCGGATTCCTGGTCATCACCCACTATCAGCGGCTGCTTAACTATATCAAGCCTGATTATGTCCATGTCATGATGCAGGGACGGATTGTGAAATCCGGCGGTCCTGAGCTGGCACAGCGTCTGGAAGCAGACGGCTATGAATGGATCAAGGAAGAACTCGGAATTGAAGACGAGACGGTAGGACAAGAAGCTTAAGAAGCGCTGGAAGGAGGAAACCACTTATGACGACGCAAACCATACTGCCTGTAGATGCCCAGAAGCTTAGCGGGCTATCGCAGCGCAGCGGCGAACCGGATTGGCTGAAGGACAGCCGGCTGAAGGCTCTTGAGCTGGCAGCGGATCTGCCGCTGCCGAAGGTAGAGAAGACACGGATCGACCGCTGGAATATCAACAATTACGGTGAATACAAGACGGGCGGAGCATGGGCGTCCCTGAACGAAGCGCCTGCTTCGGTTGCCGGGCTGATCAAGGACCAGGAGCAAGGCAGCCTGATCATTCAACAGAACTCTGGGGCGGTATACACCTCTCTGGCTCCAGGACTGGCAGAGCAGGGTGTGATCTTCACTGACCTGCAGACTGCAGCCCGTGAGCACGGAGACCTGGTGCAGCGTTATCTGCATAAGGCGGTACTGCCTGAAGAGCATTCCATCGCTGCACTCCATGCCGCTCTATGGAACGGCGGGGTCTTCCTCTATGTACCGAAGAACGTGGTCATTGAGACTCCAGTGCAGGCGGTATTGCTTACTGACGATGCCGAAGCTGCATTTGTTCCGCATATCCTGATCGTAGCCGATGCTAACAGCTCGGTAACCTACGTAGATAACTATGTTTCAGACAAAACCGAAGCGGGTCTGCATAACGGCGCTGTGGAAGTCTTCGTAGGCGCAGGCGCTGCTGTGCGTTATGCCACTGTGCATCAGCTGGGTGAAGATACGACGGATATTACCTACCGCCGGGCTGTTGTCGAGAATGACGGCAGCATTGAATGGATCATCGGCGAGATGAACTATGGCGATACGGCCAGCGATACCAAGTCTGTGCTGAAGGGCAACGGAGCAAGCTCGGATGCCAAGGTTATCGCCGTAGGCTCCGGTGCGCAGAAGCTGAGCTATACGACCCAAGCCCAGCATTTCGGGCGCAATACCCCTAGTGACATGATTACCCGTGCTGTGATGCGGGATTCGGCCACTTCGATTATCAACGGGATTACCAAGATTGAGAAGGGTGCCACCAGAGCAGACGGGCAGCAGACGGAGAAGGTGCTGATGCTGAGTCCCAAAGCCCGCGGCGACGCCAACCCGATCCTCCTGATTGATGAAGACGATGTAACTGCAGGCCATGCCGCTTCCGTAGGACAGGTCAATTATGAACAGGTCTATTACCTGATGTCCCGTGGATTGACACGGCATGAAGCAGAAACACTGATCATATACGGCTTCCTTGCGCCTGTTGTGTCGCAAATTCCACTGGAGGGACTGCGCAATCAGCTCCAATCTCTTGTGGAAAGGAAGTTAGGCCAATGATTAGCAGCCTGATCCGGGAGCAGTTTCCCATCCTGAACCAGAAGATTAACGGCCATCCGTTGGTCTATCTGGACAGTGCGGCAACCTCGCAGAAGCCGCGCCAGGTCATTGAGGCGGTCAAATCCTATTATGAATGGGATAATTCCAACGTGCACCGCGGGGTTCACACCCTGGGCAGCCGGGCAACCGATGCTTATGAAGGGGCCCGCGAGAAGCTGAAGAACTTCATTAATGCCCGCAGCACCAAGGAGATTATCTTCACCCGCGGTACAACCACCGCGCTTAATATTGTAGCTTCCTCCTATGGACCTTCCGTTCTGAAGGAAGGGGATGAGATTGTGATCACCCAGATGGAGCATCACAGTAATTTCATTCCCTGGCAGCAGCTGGCCAAGAGAACCGGGGCCACCCTGAAGTTCCTGCCGCTGCAGAAGGATGGAACAATCACGCTGGAGGATGCCGAGCAGACGATTACGGATCAGACCAAGATTGTAGCCATAGCATATGTATCCAATGTGATGGGCGTTACCCACCCTGTTAAAGAGCTTGCGGCTATTGCCCACCGCCACGGCGCAGTAATCGTCGTGGACGGGGCGCAGAGCACGCCGCATCTGAAGGTGGATGTGCAGGATCTGGACTGCGATTTCTATGCTTTATCCGGCCATAAAATGCTTGCGCCAACGGGAATCGGCGCTCTATACGGCAAGAAGGCGCTGCTGGAAGCCATGGAGCCTGTCGAGTTCGGCGGCGAGATGATCGATGATGTCGGGCTGTACGAGTCCACCTGGAAGGAGCTGCCCTGGAGGTTTGAAGGCGGAACACCGATTATTGCCGGTGCTGTTGGCTTAGGGGCAGCGATTGATTTCCTGCAGGAGGTGGGGATGGATGAAATACACCGCCACGAAATACAGCTTGCCGCCTACGCGGAGCAGGTGCTGTCAGAGATCAGCGACTTGACGATTTACGGCCCGCGCAACCGTCAGGTAGGCGTAGTCACCTTCAATCTGGGTGATGTCCATCCGCATGACGTAGCGACTGTGCTGGATGCGGAGGGCGTGGCTGTCCGGGCCGGACATCACTGCTGCCAGCCGCTCATGCGCTGGCTTGAGGTCAGCTCTACCGCGCGGGCGAGCTTCTATCTGTACAATACGGAGCAGGATGTAGATGCGCTGGCTAAGGCCTTAATGAAGGCAAAGGAGTATTTCAGTTATGAACTTGGATGACTTATACCGTCGCGTCATTATGGATCATTACAAGAATCCCCGGAACCGCGGTTCCTTTGAAGATGAGGCTCTGAAGATTGAGCTGAACAACCCGACCTGCGGCGACCGCATTACGCTTCAGCTGAAGGTTGAGGAGGGTATTGTCAAGGACGCCCGCTTCAGCGGCGAAGGCTGTTCGATCAGCATGTCATCAGCTTCGATGATGACCGAGGCAGTCAAGGGCCAGACCGTAGCCCGTGCGCTGGAGATGGCCGACAGCTTCTCCTCGCTGATGAAGGGGGAAGAGGCAGACTTCGGAGATTATGAGGATATCGAGGCACTGTCCGGTGTGAATAAATTCCCTGCGCGGATCAAATGTGCCACATTGGCCTGGAACGCGCTTCGCAAAGGCATAGATACGGAAGAAGCACATCAATAACATTACAAACAAGGAGGCTGACACCATGGCTAAGAAAGCACCTGATATGGAGGAATACCAGTACGGATTCCGTGACGAGCACAAGTCGATATTTCAGTCTGGTAAAGGACTCACGGAAGAGATTGTCCGGGAAATCTCCGCAATCAAGAACGAGCCGGACTGGATGCTGGAATTCCGCCTGAAGTCCCTGGAGCAGTTCCGCAAGATGCCGATGCCTAAGTGGGGCGGCAATCTGGATGATCTGGACTTCGATGACATTCAATATTATGTAAGACCTTCGGAGAAGCAGGGCAAGACCTGGGAGGAGGTTCCCTCCGAGATCAAGGAGACCTTCGATAAGCTGGGGATTCCGGAAGCCGAGCAGAAATTCCTGGCCGGTGTCTCTGCACAGTATGAATCCGAGGTCGTCTATCACAGCATGCAGAAGAACCTGGAAGAGCAGGGTGTTATTTTCACAGATACCGATTCGGCACTGCGTGATCATCCCGAGCTGTTCAAGAAGTTCTTCGGCACGATCATTCCGCCTGCTGACAACAAGTTCGCTGCACTGAACAGTGCTGTATGGTCCGGGGGCAGCTTCATCTATGTGCCGAAGGGCGTTAAGTGTGAAGTGCCGCTGCAGGCTTACTTCCGGATCAATTCCGAGAATATGGGACAGTTCGAGCGTACCCTGATTCTGGCGGACGAAGACAGCTTCGTGCATTATGTGGAAGGCTGTACCGCACCGATCTACAGCACCAACTCGCTGCACAGCGCTGTGGTTGAGATTCTCTGCATGAAGAATGCCCGTGTCCGTTACACCACGATTCAGAACTGGGCCCCGAATATCTACAACCTGGTTACAAAACGTGCGGTGGCTGAAGAGAATGCAACGATGGAATGGGTAGACGGCAACATCGGCTCCAAGCTGACGATGAAATATCCGGCTGTAGTGCTGAAAGGCCGCGGAGCCAAAGGCTCTGTATTATCGATTGCTGTAGCAGGCAAGGACCAGCATCAGGATGCAGGGGCCAAGATGATCCATCTGGCACCGGATACCACCTCCACGATTGTATCCAAGTCGATCAGTAAGCATGGCGGCAAGGTAACATACCGCGGACTCGCTTCCTTTGGCCGTAAGGCAGAAGGCGCTAAGTCCAATATCAAATGCGATACGCTCATTCTGGATAACGAGTCCACCTCGGACACGATTCCATACAATGAGATCATGAACGATAACATTGTGCTGGAGCATGAGGCTACCGTCTCCAAGGTCTCTGAGGAGCAGCTGTTCTACCTCATGAGCCGCGGCCTTTCCGAAGCCGATGCCACCCAGATGATCATCATGGGCTTCATTGAGCCATTCACCAAAGAGCTGCCGATGGAATATGCGGTAGAAATGAATAGATTGATCAAGTTCGAGATGGAAGGCAGTATCGGGTAATCCGGAGCGGAGCCTCATCCATCTAAATAGGCAACATTCAATACGTGTCCCTGAATCTTTACGGCCTTAGGCCGAAGATTTAGGGGCACGTTTTTTGGTATGTGGACTCAAAAGCGCTTATTGCTCCAAAAAAGCTGATATTGGTGCTGAAACGGACTGAGATTCCGTTATCTTGATTTTCCGGGGCCTGAAACAGGCGTGTTCAGTGTAATAAAGGAATCTGAGTCCAGTTGGCGGGCAGATACTCCTGATTTTCCGGAATAGCGGAATTTCAGTCCACCACTTCATGCTGACAGAGACCATTCTCCCAAGAAAAATACATAAAATTCCTATTAACAGACTGCCTAAAAGCTAATTCTCACCCTTGAATCTTGCTATATCTTAATTGAACAGGATTTGCGAGGAAATCGCAGCAATTGAAACGACGGGCATCCTTTTGTTCCCGCTTAAGCCGTGTTTTTTCCGAAAAAACAGGGAAAACGGAGGTTTCTCCCCTTTGCCGCATTAAATTAGGGATGATAAACTGCTTAAAGTCCCTAAATTGGAAGCGCTAAAAAATGAGAGTTCACGTGTTAATAGCTGCTGCCAGGGGGACTCAGTTTATGCTTACGAAGCAAGCTTTACTTCGTAAAGCCAAGTTTATGCTTACGAAGCGAGCTTTACTTCGTAAAGCTTTAAGGAGGAGAGATATGGATGTTCTCAGGCAACTGCGGGGCTTTTATCGGGAGAAGCTGCATTATTTAATTCTGTCGATTATCTGTTTGGCGGCCGCAACTGCAGTGGGGCTTATTACCCCCAATTTGTTAAGGAAATTGATTGATGACGTTATTGTTCCCCTAAAGTTTGCTGAGGTGCCCGTACTCGCTCTTAGTGTGCTTGCTGTTATTTTTGTCAAAGCGTGTCTGCAGTTTGCCCATGGCTTCTTCGGCGGGCGGCTGGGGAATTTCCTGGCTTACCGGCTGCGCAATGCCTGTTATGAGAAGCTGCAATTTCTGTCCTTCCGGTATTATGATACCGCGAAGACAGGCGACCTGATGTCCCGGCTGACCGGGGACCTGGAAGCGATCCGGATGTTCATCGGCTTCGGCTTCGCCCAATTGCTGAATGTATTTTTCATGGTGATGTTCGGCTCCATTATGATGTTTACTATCAACTGGAAGCTGACATTGGTTACGCTGATTACGATGCCGTTTCTGGCGATGGTTGCCTTTAAGTTTGAATCCAAGATTCATCCGGCCTTTCAGGAGATGCGCCTGGCGTTAAGTTCCCTGACAACGGCTGTACAGGAGAATGTCACCGGGGTGAGAACGGTCAAATCGTTTGCCAGAGAAGGCTACGAGGTTGAGAAATTCTCACACCGTAATGAACGTTATAAGGATAACCAGATTTTTGCGGCTGAGCTGTGGAGCAAGTTCTTCCCGGTCATGGAGCTGCTGGCTTCGGTCAGTGTTGCAATATTGCTCGGGGTCGGCGGTACGCTGGTCATTAACAAGCAGATGTCGCTGGGCGAGCTCGTTGCCTTCTTCAGCCTGATCTGGTACATCATCGGTCCGGTATGGGGGCTCGGGTTCCATATCAACAACTATACCCAGTCCAAGGCCTCGGGTGAGCGTGTACTGGAGGTGCTGAATCAGCCGATCGATGTGAAGGATAAAGAAGGTGCAAAAGAGCTTGTGCCGACTGATGTGAAGGGCGAGGTTGAATTCGACCATGTGACCTTTGCATACGGGAATAAAATGCCGGCGGTCAAGGATATTCACTTCCATGCCGCGCCGGGTGCGGTTATCGGCTTCCTTGGGGGAACCGGGTCCGGCAAATCTACTATCACCCAGCTGATGATGCGGGCCTATGATGTGAACCAGGGGAGCATCAAGCTCGATGGCGTGGACATCCGCGAGTTCCAGGTCCGCAGTCTGCGCTCACAGATCTCGACGGTATTCCAGGAGACGTTCCTGTTCTCCTCCTCCATCCGCAACAATATCTCCTATGGGCTCAAAAATGTCAGCATGGACGAGATTATCCGTGCCGCCGAGCTGGCGAAGGCCCATGACTTCATAATGGAGATGCCTGAAGGCTATGACACGGTGGTCGGGGAGCGCGGCATGGGTCTCTCCGGCGGCCAGAAGCAGCGGATCGCGATTGCCCGGGCGCTGCTGAAGAATCCGCGGATTCTTATTCTGGATGATGCCACCAGTGCGGTGGATATGGAGACCGAGCATGAGATTCAGGCCGGATTCCAGGAGGTTATGCGCGGGCGGACGACGCTGATTATTGCCCACCGGATCTCCTCCCTGCGCCATGCCGACCAGATCATCGTAATGAATGAAGGCAAGATGGTCCAGCAGGGCACCCATCAGGAATTGATTGAGGTTCCCGGACCTTACCAGGATGTGTACCGGATTCAGTACGCCGACTATCTGTCCAGGGTAAATGACCGAGAGGCAGGTGATCCGGCATGAGTCTTGAGACCTCCAAGCAGACCGCTAACGGTGCAGCAGGAGCTAAGAACGGCAAGGCAGAAGAGCAGACGCTGGAAGAACGCTTCATCTATAAGGATGATGATGTAATTGATAAGGCTTTTGACTGGAAGCAGTTCATCCGCCTGTTCAGTTATATGAAGCCTTATGCGAAGCAGATGCTGCCGCTGGTCTCGGTTATGATGATTCTGGGGACGATTACCAAGCTTACGGTTCCGTTCCTGACCAGTATGGCAATCGACAAAGCGATAGCTCCCAAAGAGGGGAATCCCAGCCTGACCCTGCTCTACACGTTGACGGCCTGTGTCATTATCCTGTATCTGATTCAATGGATCGCCGGTGTGTACCGGATTAAATACACGAATGTGATCGGGCAGCGGGTTATCTATGATCTGCGCTCAGACCTGTTCCGGCATATCCAGAAGCTGTCCTTCAACTTCTTCGATAAACGACCTGCCGGATCGGTGCTGGTCCGGGTGACCAATGATATTAACTCGCTGCAGGACCTGTTCACCAACGGGGTGGTCAATCTGATGATTGACTGCGTACAGCTCTTCGGGATTATGATTATTCTGCTGCTGATTAACTGGAAGCTGGGGCTTGCGGTGATGGTTACCGTGCCGATTATGTTCCTGATCTCCACCAAGCTGCGGCAGAGAATTCGTATCGCCTGGCAGGATGTGCGGATGAAGAATTCGCGGATTAACTCCCATCTGAACGAGTCGATTCAGGGAATTCGGGTCACGCAGGCCTACACCCAGGAAGAAGAGAATATGCAGTATTTCAATGCAATGAACATGGACAGCCGCAAAGCGTGGAACAAGGCGTCGGCGATGAACCAGGCGTTCGGTCCAATCATTGAAGTTACCGGCGGGTTCGGGACGATGATCCTGTTCTGGTTCGGGGCTTATCTGATCCAGTCCGGTGAGCTGACGGTCGGCTTCCTGGTCGCCTTCAGCAGCTATGTCAGCAACTTCTGGGACCCGATCAACCGGCTGGGACAAATGTACAACCAGCTGCTGGTGGCAATGGCTTCCTCCGAGCGGATCTTCGAATATCTTGACGAGCAGCCTGCCGTACAGGATAAGCCGGGGGCAACGCCGCTGGCCAAGATCAAGGGAGACATTCACTTCAATAATGTAGTGTTCGAATATGAGAAGGGCCGCGCTGCATTGAAGGGCATCAATCTGGATGTTAAGGCAGGCCAATCCATAGCTCTCGTAGGGCATACCGGCTCCGGCAAAAGCACCATCATCAATCTGATCGGCCGGTTCTATGATATCAAGAGCGGCCAGATTACGATTGACGGCCGGGATATCCGCGATGTTACGCTGCAGAGCCTGCGCGAGCAGATCGGGATTGTGCTTCAGGATACGTTCATCTTCTCGGGAACGATCCGCGATAATATCCGCTTCGGACGGCTGGATGCCACCGACGAGCAGATTGAAGCAGCGGCCAAGGCGGTGGACGCTCATGAATTCATCATGAAGCTGCCCCGCGGCTATGATACCGAGGTAGAGGAACGCGGCAGTGCGCTGTCGATGGGACAGCGGCAGCTGCTCTCCTTCGCCCGGGCGCTGCTGGCCGATCCGCGGATTCTGATTCTGGATGAGGCGACGGCCAGCATTGATACGGAGACGGAGATTAAGATCCAGGAGGCGCTGAAGCTGCTGCTTCAGGGCCGGACCTCCTTCATCGTAGCCCACCGCCTCTCTACGATCCGCCATGCGGATAAGATTGTGGTGCTGGATCACGGCGAGATCAAGGAAGAAGGCAACCATGCCGAGCTGACGAAGCATGACGGCATCTATAACGGCTTAATTGAAGCGCAGTTCCGCTTCCTGTAAGCAGCCTAAGCAGCAGCCCGTCCCGGATAAGGGAGGGCTGCTGCTTTTTTGCTGTCTGCATGGCTACCGCCGTTTCCTGCCGGGCTTTCCGCTGACCCGAACCTCCAGCAGCTGCGCGCTGATCTCCTGCTGCCAGACTTCGTCCTGCGTATCTGCTGCCAGCAGCCCTTCCATATGCAGCCTCGCCATCTCCCAGCAATAGACGGTGTTGACATGCAGGCAGTACTGAAGCTCATCCTGCTCTGCCGCCGCCAGCGGGCGTTTCAGACTAAGGGTGTACAGCTCAGCCAGGCGCTGATGAACCGCAAGCATACCATCCCTCCTCAGGTAGTATTGTGGGAGCAGGCATCACAGGCGCTGTCCGCACGGAATATCTGTTATCAGCGTAGCCCTGCCGCCGGGATTTCAAACCGGATAGCGGAGGAGTTCTATTTTTTCGGACAAAGGGGCTTGAAATCGCTTTTATTTGTGCTACAATAACAGTAATACAGGATTGTGACCGGTAACGCGGGCAATGCCTAAGCTGATTCGAGTATCATTTTATGAATGATATTGGAATTAACTTAGGCTTTTTTTGTACAATCTATGGTGAGGAGGTGAAATAGAGATGATCATCGAGAAGGTGCTGAACAACAATGTGCTGCTGACGAAGAACCGGAAGGGCAAAGAAGTCATCGTCATGGGCCGGGGGATTTCCTTCAACAAGGTTGCGGGCGATTATGTCGATCCGGCCAAGGTGGATAAGATCTTCCTGCTGAACGAGAATGAATTCACCGCCAGGCTGACGGAGCTGCTGAATGAGATTCCGGTGACTCATCTGGAGCTGGCGAGCGAAATTGTTGCTTATGCCAATGAAGTGCTGGGTACAGAGCTGAGCGATAATCTCTACCTGACACTGACCGATCATATTCATTTTGCGCTGCAGCGGTTCGAGAAGGGCATCAAGCTCAAGAATGCGATGCTGTTTGAGATCAAGCGCTTCTACCACAAGGAGTTCGCCATCGGCCTGGACGCTCTGAAGATTATCGAGCAGGCTACCGGATTCGCGCTTGGGGAAGATGAGGCCGGATTCATTGCTCTGCATCTGGTGAACGCCAGACTGGACGGCAATGAGGTCAGATCGACCATCAAGATGACAGAGATTGTCCAGAATATTCTGAATATCGTTACCTATCATTACAAGGTGGTGCTGGATGAGACTTCGCTGAACTATTCGCGGTTCCTGACCCATCTGCAGTATTTCTCCATGCGGGTGCTGAAGAAGGAGACGAATAACAGCGGCGAGGAATTTCTGTATAATCAGGTGAAGCAGACGTATGTCAAGGCTTTTGAATGTGTGGGCAAAATTAATGATTATCTGGAGAGCTCCTACGGCCAGAGCCTCAGCAAGGATGAATACGTCTACCTGACCATTCATATCCAGCGGGTAACAGAGCGCAATAGCCTGGAATAGCTATCACTTAAGCATCATCATCATAACTTCATATGATCATAAGTACAGGGTGTAACTGGTCATGCAGGCAAAACCTGAACTGACGGCAAAAAAGCGTTCATTTGACGCCTTCTTTTGCCTTGAGTTCAGGTTTTTCTTGTTTGCAGAGGGGAAAGATATTATCTGCTGGCATATTCCGCCTCTGCAACGTATCAATACTTACAGACAAGGAGCAAATCCAATGAGTAACAAAGACTTATCCAAACAAATTATTACACTTGTCGGCGGGGATGATAATGTGAATTCTGTATTCCATTGTGCCACACGTCTCCGGTTCAAGCTGAAGGATAGCGGCAAGGCCAATAAAGCGGCGCTGGAAAAAACGCCCGGAGTCATCACCGTAGTCGAGAGCAGCGGGCAGTTCCAGGTGGTCATCGGCAACAATGTCAGCCAGGTGTTCGAGCAGATCATGAAGGAAACCTCGCTTCAGGACGCGGAGAAAAGCGGCAGTGAGGAGAGCTCGGAAAGCACCGGCATCCTCGGTAAAGCAGTCGATATCATTTCAAGCATCTTCTCGCCGATTCTTGGAGCGCTGGCCGGAGCGGGGATTCTCAAAGGCCTGCTGGCCCTGATTCTGTCGCTGGAATGGATCAGTGCCGAGAGCGGGACATACATGATTCTCAATGCGGCCTCGGACAGTGTGTTCTATTTCCTGCCGCTCTTCCTCGCGGTTACATCAGCGCGCAAATTCAAGGCGAACCAGTTTGTGTCCCTTGCCGTTGCCGGAGCGTTGATCTATCCCAAGGTCATTGAAGCGGTTGGCTCGCCGGATGCCCTGAATTTCCTGGGTATCAAAATCGTGCTGATCAACTACTCCTCCAGCGTCATTCCGATTATTCTGGCGGTATGGGTGCAATCGTATGTGGAACGCTGGTTCCGTTCGTTCATTCACGAGTCGGTCCGCAATATTCTCGTGCCCATGTTCGCGCTGCTGATTGTCATTCCGCTGACGTTCCTGGCGTTCGGGCCTGTAGGCTCGCTGATCAGTGACGGTCTGGCTTCCGGTTATACCTGGCTGTACAATCTTAGTCCGCTGGTCGCCGGGGCGATTGCCGGGGCGTTCTGGCAAGTCTTCGTCATCTTCGGGGTTCACTGGGGCTTCGTGCCGATTATGCTAAGCAATATTGCGACTCTGGGACAGGATACGATGCTGCCGATTCTAAGTGCTGCCGTGCTGTCGCAGGCCGGGGCGGTGTTCGGGGTATTCCTGAAAACAAGAAATACGCAGCTGAAGGCGCTGGCCGGTTCATCCACATTGTCAGCCATCTTCGGGATTACGGAGCCGACAATCTATGGCGTTACCCTCAAGCTCAAAAAACCGTTCATCTACGCCTGCATCTCCGGGGCGGTCGGCGGTGCTATTATTGCCGCAGGCGGCGCAAGAGCCTTATCCTTCTCCCTGCCGGGCCTGCTGGCCTTGCCGACTTATTTCGGCACCGGCTTTGTCTGGGTTGTCATTGGTATCCTTGTAGCCTTTGTGCTGGCGGCTGTGCTGGTACTGGTGCTTGGCTATACCGAGCCGGAGGCTGCGGCAGAGTCTTCAGCTAATCCGGCCGGAACTGCCGCCAGCACTGCTCCGACAGTGATTGCTAAAGAACTGGTTGTCAGTCCGTTGGCCGGAACGCTGCAGCCGCTGAAGAATCTGCCGGATGAAGCCTTCGCTTCCGGGGCTATGGGTCAAGGCATTGTTATTGAGCCTTCTTCGGGCCGGCTGACCTCACCGGTGAGCGGAACAGTGACTACCGTCTTCCCGACCGGTCATGCCATTGGCATTACCTCGGATAACGGGGCCGAGCTGCTGATTCATATCGGCGTCAATACGGTGAAGCTCAAGGGACAGCATTTCAATAAAATTGCCAAGGAAGGCGACCGGGTGGAGCAGGGCCAGCTATTGCTGGAGTTCGATGTGGAGGCCATCCGTGCCGCCGGATTCGTCACCGCGACTCCAGTGATTGTAACCAACTCGGCGCAGTACCTTGACGTGCTGAAGAGTACAGCAACGGAAATAACCAGCGGTGATCTGCTGCTGACGCTCATCCGGTAGCATCTATATAATACTTTACTTCAAGCAGTGCTTCTGCGTCAGCGCAGGGGTGCTGCTTGATCTGTTTCTGGATCTGTTTATGAAGCCAGCGGATTTGCCAGAGAAGGGATTTCACTTTAGAATGTAGTGAGAACTATTCTCAAATGGAGGGTCCACAATTATGAATGACATGCATCAGGAGCTTGCTGGTTACCATTACCGGCTGGCCGGACCGGCTCCGGCGGGGGAATCCGCATTCTTCCGGCCAGAAGAGCTGAAGAGCCGGGAATATCTTCATACACTGCTGCTCTTGAGCGGGCCTGTTAAGCGGCATTCCAGTTATAAGTATAAGCAAGCCTCCATACAGGCCGTGAAAATCCTTCCACCGGAAGCTGATCCTGCGGATCATGCAGCGGGCTGGGAGAGGGACATGAGCTTAAGCTTCGTGATTCTCGGGGAGAGATCATCCGGGAATCCTGAGCCGGTCTGCCTGGAACGGCCTCTCGAATATCTTCCGCTCCCGGGCATCCCGCTGATGGATATGGGAATGGAGATTCTGGAGCAGCTCGCCGGAAGCAGACTGCAGCAGATGAAGGCGAATATCCTGTTTCAGGAGCTGCTGTTTATCTTGCTTGAGAGCTCTTCCGGCCCGCAGGAATCGGCCCATGAGCTGGCGATTGCCAGGACGGTTGAATATATGGAACGGAATTACGCACGAAGTGTGACCCGGGAGAAGCTGGCAGAGGTAGCGGGAATGAGCCCGGATTATTATTCCAGGCTATTCAAGAAGCAGCTTGGCCAGACGCCTGTTGAATGCCTGACGGGTATCCGTCTGAAGCGCGCCAAGCAGGCGCTGCTGTCCAGCAAGGATTCCTTCCGCACCATCGCCCACAGTGTCGGCTTTGCGGATGAGTTCTATTTCAGCCGGAAGTTCCGGTCAGTGGTAGGCATGTCTCCCACCCAATATGTACGCCAAGTGAAATCCTCGGAACGGATTGTCTCCCTGGAGCATCATCTGACAGGCCATCTCCTGGCGCTCGGCATTGAGCCATACGGTGCATTAATCAACGGATATTATCCGCTTAAGCTGAAGCGGACCCGGGAGATCGGCCATCTGCGGCCCGATCTGGACAAGCTGGCCGCAGCAGAGCCGGAGGTTATTCTCACCTGCGAGGTCTATGATGAGCAGACGCAGCCCAAGGCTAGGATGTTCGAGCATATTGCGCAGGTAGTGACCATTCCGTTCTTCGATGACTGGCGCACCCAGCTTCGCAAGGTGGCCCTGGCTACCGGGCGGGAAGAGGCAGGAGAGGCCTGGCTGGCGCAATATGAGCTCAAGGCGCAGAGAATCCGCGCGGCCCTGTCATCTTTTACGGAGGGCAGGACGGTTCTTATTGTTGGAGTTGGAGGCGGTCGGATCTGCCTGTTTGGCCGCAGGAATGGAGGCGAGGTCTTCTATGGGGATCTGGGATTTCAGGCTCCTGAGGGGCTGGGCGACATCCCGTTGTTCCGGGAGATCAAGAATAGTGAAGTGTACAGCTATGACCCGGATATTCTGCTGTTCACCAGCCTGCGTAATGACGGCAGCCCGCAGGCGAAGCAGTCGATCCGGGAGAAGGTGCAGCAGATTAAGGGAGATTCCCGCTGGATGACCATGAAGGCTGCCCGTGCGGGCAGAGTCTATTCCCTGTTCGAGGAGCAGCATTTGTATACGATGTATACGGCGTATTCGCATAATTTACTGCTGGATAGAATCTGTGAGCTATGGAGAACGGAAATGTCCAAAATGTGAACGCAATCGGCTATGTTCACCCCGGCGGCTTTTTCTATAATTAATAATGAGAATCAATATCAATTAGATTTGAATTCTCAAGTACATAGATCAAGGCGGGGGAGATTGAATAATGATGAAGCACCGATACAACAGAAGACCAGTCTGGATGGCAGCTCTGCTGCTGATTGTCATGCTGATCGCAGCAGGCTGCGGCCAGAAGGCGGACAGCGCTGCAGAGACATCCCAGCCTCAGGCTACAGAGCAGGCGGCTGCACAGAATGCCGGAAGTACGCAAGCGCCGGATTCATCGTCAGATGAGGTGCGGACGATCAAGCATGTGATGGGAGAGACACAGATCACAGGCACTCCGGTGCGGGTGGTCAGCCTGTATCAGGGAGCGAATGATGCTTCGGCCGCTTTTGGCATCAAGCCGGTTGGCATTGTAGAATCCTGGCTGCAGAAGCCGGTGTATGAATACCTCCGTGCAGAGCTCGGGGATGTGCAGCAGATCGGAACCGAGACTCAGCCGAATCTTGAGGAGATCTACAAGCTGAAGCCTGATGTTATTTTTGCCAACAAAACCCGTCATGAGGCGATTTATGATCAGCTTAGCCAAATTGCACCGACCGTAATGACGGATCTGGTATACGACTGGAAGGGCACGGTCAAGCTGATGGGCGAGGTCATGAATCAGCAGGATAAGTCGGATAAGCTGCTGGCGGATTGGGATAACCGGGTGGCGGATTTCAAACAGAAGATGGGGGATAAGCTGCCTATCGAAGCTACGATTACTAACTTCCGGGAGGACCACGCACGGATCTTCTATATGGGATACGCCGGAGGCATTCTGAAGGAGCTGGGCTTCACCCGGCCGCCGGGCCATGATGCCGATGTATGGGGCGTGCAGCTCACCTCCAAGGAGAATATCCCTGATATGAACGCTGATGTCATCTTCAACTTCAATTCCGGGAACGACGAGGCAGCGGTTCAGAAGCTGTTCTCCGACTGGACCAGCCATCCGCTGTGGAAGAACCTGGATGCTGTGCGGAATAATCAGGTCTACCAGGTAGACGAGGTATCCTGGAATATGGCGGGCGGCATTATTTCGGCTAACCAGATGCTGGACAGCCTGTATAAGATGTTCAATCTGCCCCAATGAATAAGCGCAACACCATACTGCTGTGTAGCTTAATAGTACTGCTGTGCGCTGCCTTCACCGCCAGTCTGCTGCTGGGCAGAACGCCCATCACCTGGGGCACGCTGGTCAAGGCGTTCACGGAGTACGATGCCTCTAGTGTAGAGCAACTGATTGTCCGTACGGAGCGGCTGTCGCGTGCGGTGATTGCGCTGGCGGTTGGAGCCTGCCTGGCACTGGCCGGCACCCTGATGCAGGCGATGAGCCGCAATCCGCTGGCCTCGCCGGATGTGTTCGGTGTAAGCTCCGGGGCTATACTGATGGTGGTTCTGGCTGTGCTTGTGAATCCCGCTACGCCGCTGCTGCTGCTCTCGCTCTATGCTGTCGGCGGAGCTATAATCGCTGCTGCAATTGTCTATGCGCTGGGTTCGCTTGGACGCGACGGCTTGACACCGGTCAAGCTGGTGCTGGCCGGCTCCGCGATTACCGCGCTGTTCGCCTCCAGCACCCAGGCGGTGCTGGTCATGAATGAGGCGGGCCTGCAGGATGTGCTGTTCTGGCTGGCCGGCTCGATCAGCGGCCGTTCGCTTGACAACGTGCTGCCGCTGCTGCCGTTCATCGGGGTGGCGGCGCTGGCCGCCCTTAGTATGGGCCGGTCACTGAATCTGCTATCTACGGGCGAAGATGTGGCGAGAGGCCTCGGACAGCGGACCGGTATGGTCAAGCTGCTGCTTGGTGCTCTGATTGTCATTCTGGCCGGAGGTTCTGTGGCTATGGTGGGAGCGGTCGGCTTCATCGGACTGTTCGTTCCCCATATGGCCCGCGGGCTGGCCGGCAATGATTACCGCTGGGTGCTGCCCTTCTCGGCACTGCTGGGAGCCGCGCTCCTGCTGCTCTCCGATGTGGCCGCCCGGCTGCTGATCAGCCCGTCGGAGATTCCGATCGGCGTAATGACCGCTGCAGTGGGGGTTCCCTTCTTCATCCATGTGGCCCGTAAGGGAGGTGCATGGAAATGAAGCATTCAGCGAAGCTGGGCGGGAAGCCCCGGCGCTTGTCCGCGCCCTCAGAGTGGAGAACCGCGTGGGCGCTGGCGGCCGGGCTCTGCTTGTATATCGTAGCGATTGCCGCGGGAACCGGCTGGGGGAACGATTATATCTCTCCGCTTGGTGTTCTGCAGACGATATTCGGCACCGGACAGGGAGAATATGATTTCGTAATTATGACACTGAGACTGCCGCGTGTTCTGACCGCTCTTCTGGTGGGCTCGGCCCTGGGCGTATCCGGGGCTATTCTCCAGGGGGTGATCCGCAATCCGCTGGCTTCACCCGATATCATCGGCATTACGGGCGGTGCTTCCGCTGCGGCAGTGGCCTTCATTACCTTCCTCAGCGGCAGTGTAAGCATCAAGCTGCTGCCGGCTGCGGCCGTAGCCGGTGCGCTGGTGGTCTCTGTGCTGGTCTACGCCTTGTCATGGCAAAAGGGTGTGACTCCCATCCGCCTGGTGCTGATCGGGATCGGTCTGTCGGCCGCCGCGAAGGCGGCAACCACACTTATGATTGTTATGAGCTCATCGATCTCGGCAGCCAAGGCCTATCTCTGGATGACAGGCAGCATCTACGGAGCAGCCTGGGAGCAGGTGTACACTGTGCTTCCTGCACTGCTGGCGGGATTGCCGGCAGCCCTGTATTTCGCCCGAAGCCTGAATGCCCAGGAGCTGGGGGATGATGTGGCGGGCAGCCTGGGCGTCACGGTGCAGCGGCACCGGATGCTGCTGGTGCTGATCAGTGTGATTCTGGCCGGCTTTGCCGTCTCGGTAGCCGGAGCGATCGGCTTCATCGGCCTGATTGCCCCGCATCTGGCAAGGCGGCTGAGCGGCAGAATGTTCGGCAGCCTGCTGGTTATGTCTGCATTAACGGGCGGCCTGCTGGTCTTCCTGGCTGATCTGATCGCCCGCACCCTGTTCCATCCGCTCGATATTCCGGCAGGCGTATTCACCGCCGGAATCGGGGCGCCGTTCTTTATTTATATGCTGTTCCGTCACCGGAATCAATGGTAGCGAAGGGGGAAGAATGTTGGCGAGTCTGGAAGCGCGTGAGTTAACCGTATCCTACGGTTCCAAGACCATAATTCATAATCTGAATCTGGCCATTCCTGAAGGGAAAATCACGGTGCTGATCGGCGGCAACGGCTGCGGCAAGTCTACACTGCTGCGCACCCTGGCCCGGCTGCTGAAGCCGGGGGGCGGTGAGGTGCTGCTGGACGGGGGGCAGATTGCCCGGATGCCCACGCGCGAGGTGGCCAAGGCGATGTCGATTCTCCCGCAGGGGCCGTCTGCGCCGGAGGGGCTGACCGTGCGGCAGCTGGTCCGCCAGGGTCGTTATCCGCATCAGAGCTGGCTGAAGGCATGGTCAGAGGCGGATGAAGCGATGGTCCGGGCCGCGCTGGAGTCCGCGAAGGTGGAGGATCTGGCGGAGAGAACCGTGGATTCGCTCTCCGGCGGCCAGCGGCAGCGGGTCTGGATTGCGATGTCCCTGGCCCAGGGGACGGATCTGCTGCTGCTGGATGAGCCGACGACCTATCTGGATCTGTCCCATCAGGTGGAGATCCTCGATATGCTGTATGAGCTGAACGACCGGGAAGGGCGGACGATTGTTATGGTTCTGCATGACCTCAATCTGGCCTGCCGCTATGCCCATCATATGGTGGCCGTCCAGGGCGGGAATATCTATGCCGAGGGAGCCCCGGAGAGCATCATTACGGCAGAGACAGTGAAAGAGGTATTCCGGCTGGACTGCGAGGTTATCCGCGACCCGCTGTTCGGGACGCCGCTGTGTATTCCGCGCGGCAGAGGCAGAATCATTCCGGCCATGGCGGAGCCCGCTTCGTCCCGGGAGGAGGCCGTGCTGCTGAAGCAGGGCTGAGGCATGGATAACGTTGTGTACTGCGCGAAACAATAAGGGCTGTCCCAGCATAAGCCATCTTGATGGCTCAAGCGGGACAGCCCGTTTGCGTCGGAAGGTTATTCCATATAAATCTCGACAACGGTAATCTGGCGTTCGCGTGACAGGTCCAGGAACTTGCCCTCGCTCTGCACGAGCGGACGGAAGACATCCAGCGGATTGTTCATAATGATGACCCCCATGTCTCCGGTGCTCAGCAGGACCCGCTTGCCGATGAAGTTGGGCATCAGATGATGAATGAAGGCCTGGACCGGCTTGCCGTTCAGCTTGCCGAAGCTTAAGGAGTTAAGCTCGCGCAGGACGGAAATCAGCTCCTGCTTGGACTGATATACCCGGTGCGTGGTCATCGCACTGTAGGTGTCGGCGACGGCGGCAATCTGGGCGTAGGGGTGGATATCATTCTTGGTCAGCTGGCGGGGATAGCCGGAGCCGTCTTCGCGTTCATGATGCTGCAGGGCGACCAGAGCGGTATAAGGGTCTTTCATGGAATTCTGAATGATTTCGTATCCGTAAACCGTATGTAATTTGATCTCTTCGAATTCGGCGGCCGTCAATTTGCCGGGCTTGTTCAGGATGTCCGGAGAAATCCGGCATTTGCCGATGTCGATCAGGTAGCCTGCACGGCCAATCTCGTAACACTCACTCTTAGAGTATCCGAGCCATGAAGCAAGGTAATACGAGAGCATTCCAACCTGCAGGGAATGATTGTAGGTATAATTATCTTCACGGTCGAGCAGCAGAAGGAGGGACACGACATCCTTATGCTTGTCGAGTGTGGATAATGTGGGCTGGAGAATATCGTCCACCACGGACTGGCTGAAGCTGCCCTTGCTGAGCGCTTCCATATACAGGGACTCGAAGCCGTCAATCATGGTATCGAAGGTGCCGGCCGCAGCCTGCATGATGGAGGAACGGCTTGAAGGGGCGGGCTGCTCCTGGGCGGTCTCGATATCGACATAATCTACACCATGCTGAATCAGCTTGGATATCTCCTCTAATTGCAGCAATGATCCCTTAGGGAGTACATGCAGCCCGCGCGAGCTGAAGGCATCCATCCGCAGATGATCGCCCGGTTTAAGATCCATGACGTGTACTCTCAATGAATAGGCCACCTTACTATAGCATTTTTTTACAGCATAGCAACAAACCCGGTAATATTCAATGGTGTAAGAGTACTGATTATGCCTTGCAGCACGGGTCCCAATTAATGTGCAACTGCGAAGGCTTCCGGCGGATGAGGCGGTTAAGGCAAAATGCGGTTATCCCCCGGAAACGGGCGGAATGAGGGCGACCTCGGCGTCTTCGCCGATCTCTGTACCCTCTGAGGCGTATTCCTTATCCACAGCAACCATAGATACGCTGATCTGACCCGCCGCATCAGGATACGCAGCGGACAGAAGCTCCTTCAGCCGGCGTGCTGTCAAAG